>NZ_JACRTF010000001.1:3600000-3962188 GCF_014385165.1 Jilunia laotingensis
ACGGGCTGGCTTTTGGTTGGGATTACAGCCGTATTTAAGTTCTAATTCGTTTGTCATTGTTTATTTATTTATAAATCTACTTATGGTTGAATCTGTTTGTCCGGATTCTGATTGGTTTTAAACGATCGCTTTTCGATTTTCGCGTTAAGGGTGACAAAATTACTAAAAAAAATAATAGCCTTCTTAAGAATCTGTTGCAATTCATTCATCGTGGACCGCAAATGATAAAATACCTATAAATGGGGATTGCGCGCGCGAAAAAATATCCGTTCCTTTGCAGCGATAATATAAAATAGGTATTCTATGGATAGATTGCAGAAGTACAAGCCTTCCGATAAAATGATCGATCTTATAAGTGATAATTACTCTTTATTGCAGGTTATGAGCCGTTTCGGACTGTCGTTGGGGTTTGGTGACAAGACGGTGAAGGAAGTTTGTGAAATTAACGGAGTGGATTGTCGTACATTTCTGGTGGTAGTGAATTTTATGGCCGAAGGTTTCTCGCGTATGGATGGTGAAACGGATGATATTTCCATCCCTTCCTTAGTGGATTATTTGCGACAGGCGCATATTTACTTTCTGGATTTCTGTCTGCCTGCCATACGTCGTAAACTGTTGGAAGCCATTGACTGTTCGGAAAATGATGTCTCTTTCCTTATTCTGAAGTTCTTTGATGAATATATGCGTGAAGTTCGCAAGCATATGGAGTATGAGGAAAAGACAGTGTTTAAATATGTGGATGCGTTGCTGCAAAACAATGCTCCTAAGAACTACCAGATCAGTACTTTCTCTAAACATCATGACCAGGTGGGAGAAAAGTTGACGGAATTGAAAAACATTATTATAAAATATTGTCCGGCACGGGCGAATACTAATTCTCTGAATGCAGCGCTTTTTGATATTTACGCCTGTGAAGAGGGACTTGAGTCGCATTGCAAAGTGGAAGATTATTTATTTGTTCCTGCTATTCTGAAGCTGGAAAGGAGGATGCTGGACAATGAAAAATAACGAGACTATCCGTATTGCCGTTGCAGAAAGTTCGGTTATCATCCGTAGCGGGCTGACGCTGGCATTAAAAAGACTGCCTAATCTGAAAATTCAGCCGATAGAGATATTGTCGGTGGATGCATTGAACGACTGTCTAAGGACGCAGTACCCTGACATATTGGTGGTAAATCCTACGTTTGGCGATTATTTCGATGTGGCACGGTTCAAGGAAGAGACTGCGGGTAAGGGAATTCGTGTCGTTGCATTGGCGAGTTCGTTTATCGATGCTTCGTTGTTAAGTAAGTACGATGAAGCGATCTCTATCTTTGACGATATGGAAACACTGTCCGGTAAGATTACACGCCTGCAAAACATCGTTGAGGAAGAAGAGGAGGGACAGGAGAGCCTGAGCCAGAGAGAAAAGGAAATAGTGATATGTGTGGTGAAAGGAATGACGAACAAGGAGATTGCAGAAAAGTTGTATCTTTCGATCCATACAGTGATTACTCACAGGAGAAATATCAGCCGGAAATTGCAGATACACAGTGCTGCCGGTTTGACGATCTACGCCATTGTAAACAAGCTGGTTGAGCTGAGTGATGTAAAAGATTTATAGCCGCAAAAAAGTGTTATAAAACATAAAACCGCTTGCAGTGACACAAAAAAGCCGTATCTTTGCAGTGCAATTGGGAAATTGCTATTAGTTTAAAAGGTAAAATAGAATTAAGGTATTAGATTAAGGTATTAAACAATCTTCAATAGGTAAATAAATATTAGTTTGTAGGTAATAAAGATTTATAAAGGATAACAAGTAATAGGTAAGATTGATTTTAGGTAAAAAGAAGATTGTAGTTTTCAGGAAAAGAGGTTATAAGAAAAGCCTTTTGGCTTTTCTTACGTAGAGGCGGGGAATTCTTTAAAAGAATTTACTCGTTTTTTTATATATTCTTCCGTTGGATGTATTGGTTGAGAGATTTATATGTCAGAGGCGACAGCAAAGGTTCTTTTTCAGATTTGAATTGCACTGAATATAGGACTCTTTTTTACTAAAGCCATATAATCAGTGCAATATGTCATTTTCGAAAAGTATTAGGGAAACTGTCTATTTATTATATTTCAATTTATTCTTAGTGGAAGGAGCAAACAGGTCGTCTCCCAGTGTTTTAAGCTCGTTGCCGGTTGCTACCAAATAGTTTAGGCGGTCACATCCCATAAAAGCACCGTATTCGATAGCCGTTAGAGTGGCAGGCAGTTCTATAGTGTCCCAAAGTCTTGTGCAGTTGCTGAATGCACGTTGTCCGATGGTCTTCAGGTTGTGTGGCAGTTTGATACGAAGCATGTATTTCTTTTGTGAGAACGTGAAGTCCGGGATCACCGTTGCGTTTGTATTGGAAATGTCCACGCTTACCAAGTTGGGCATATAATTCCGGATCAACTTAAAATCTTCATTGTCCAGTTTGCCTTCAATCGTAAGGAAATTGATGTCTTTGGGTTGTATGGCTGCTTTTTGTATTTCACTTTCCAGAGTACTCAGACTGCCTACTTGTAGCTTTACCGTGACCGGTTCACCCTCGAGGAATGCAAAGTTTTCCCAGCGGTTCTTGAGACGGTATTCGTCAGTGCTTCCCAGTGGGATGAAGATAGCGGTGACACTATCGGCAAGCGCTTCCGGCAAGAGGTTGGGGGGAGTTTTCTTTCTGATCTGACAGATGTACAGGTTTTCACACCCTTTGAATGCAGCATCTTCTATGTTTTTAGTCTTTTCTGAAAGGATTACTTGCTTTAATGATTGTTTGCCTACGGCTTTTCCGTTTTCCATGCGGCAAAATGCATATGCGGGGATAAAGTTAGGCATATAAACGTAGAATTTGCCGGGGTGAGTCCCTTCTTTTCCCGAATACATTTTAATTTCCGCATTGGAGATGTCGAGTACCTGAAGATTCTTGAATTCATCTCGCAGGTGCCTGAAATCTTCCGCATTGATCTTTCCGGTCAGTGTAAGATGGGTGACGCTGTTAGCTTCCTCTTCTGTCATCAGGGAAATCAGCGTTCCGGGTTTAGAGACAAAATACTGCTTGCTGACCGTTTGCGCCATTGCACCTGAGGTGGTAGCTGCTATGAGCAGACCGAGGAAAAGATGTTTTATATTCATGATTGATATATTTTTCAGACAAATATACAGAAAAACGTGAGATCGGGTTAACCTTTTTATTTTTTATAGTTATTTTTGCTCGCAGATTAACAAATTATAAAAATGGAACAACAAGAAAAATTTCAACCGGAAGAACCCAAATTAGGTTATGTTTTTGTCAGAATATTGATTTATGTTTTAGTATTCATGTTTTTGTCCGCTATATTTTCCATACCTGTCATGATATGGGTAGGAGTTTATGAAACCAGCGTATATACACTTCCTCAATATGCTGCTCTTCAGACATCTATATTGTTTGCAGCATTCTTGCCGGCATTATTTATGCTCAAATATTTCGACCATCGTCCTTTCAAGGAATTGGGGCTTGGTATCAAGGGGCGTGGGAAAGATATTTTATTGGGCATGTTAGCTGCCGGAGTGCTATATGGAGTCGGTTTTGGGATTTCATTGGCATTGGGTGCGGTAGAGATTGTCGGATTGGATGTCAATGTGATCAATCTTGCCGGAAGTTTTGGAGTCTGTTTGTTGGTCGCGCTGACTGAAGAAATCATGGTACGTGGTTATATATTAGGTCGTTTGCTTCAAACGAAGATGAACAAATTTATATCATTGGGCATTTCATCCGTAATATTTTCTTTGATGCATATGTTCAATCCGAACACGGCCTTTTTGCCAATGCTGAATTTATTTTTGGCGGGTTGCTTGTTGGGAGTCGCTTTTCTGTATACGCGTAATTTGTGGTTTCCAATCTCGCTTCATCTGTTTTGGAACTGGTTTCAAGGGCCTGTATTGGGGTACAAAGTCAGTGGAATTTCTCTTTGTCCGTCATTTGTGAAGCTGAAGTTGCCGGAGGATACGATTATTAACGGTGGGGCATTTGGTTTTGAAGGTTCGGTTATTTGTACCGCATTGATGATCTTGATGACAGTGGGGATAATTTGGTATTTCGAAAAAGCTGATAGATTACGGCATTCATAAAGGCGTGAGGAGTGCGCTGATTTTGCTAAACAAGGGAATAGGTCACATTTAATATGATTTATTCCCTTGTTTAGTAAACTCCTGTTACTTGCTATTATCCTATTGCTCGACCCCGATCATTGTCAGTTGTATTCTTTTCCGCGGTTGATCTACGCTTAGAACTTTGACCATGACTTGTTGGTGTATGGACACAACTTCCGTAGGATCGGAAATGAAACGGTCGGCAAGTTGTGAAAGATGTACCAGTCCGTTTTCTTTGATGCCTATATCCACGAAAGCACCGAAGTTGGTGATATTGCCTACGATGCCTGGTAGTACCATGCCTTCACGCAAGTCTGCAATGGTACGAACATTCTTATCAAATTCGAAAGCTTTGATTGCCTTGCGTGGATCGAGCCCCGGCTTTTCAAGCTCTTGCATGATGTCTTGCAGGGTAGGCATACCTACGGTAGGTGTCGCATAAGCCGATATGTTTATCTTGGTACGCAGGTCTTTGTTTGCGATCAATTCGGCCACACTACATTTCAGGTCTTTTGCCATTTGTTCTACAATGCAGTAGCTTTCGGGATGTACTGCCGTATTATCCAATGGGTTTTCAGCCTGTGGGATGCGGAGAAATCCAGCGCATTGCTCGAAGGCTTTTGCACCCATTCGGGGAACTTTCATAAGTTCTTTGCGCGAGGTGAAAGCACCGTTTTCTGCCCGGTAGTTCACTATGTTTTGTGCAAGTTGCGGGCCGAGACCGGAAATATAGGTTAATAGATGGCTGCTTGCCGTGTTCAGGTTTACGCCTACCAGGTTTACGCAGTTCTCTACTGTCTGGTCAAGTGCCTTTTTGAGTTTGGTCTGGTCAACGTCGTGTTGGTATTGTCCCACGCCAATAGATTTGGCATCAATCTTTACCAGTTCGGCCAACGGATCCATCAGTCTGCGTCCTATGGAGACGGCACCGCGCACGGTTACGTCGTATTCAGGAAATTCGTCGCGGGCAATTTTGGAAGCTGAATAGATGGAAGCACCTTGTTCGCTGACCACGAACACTTGCAATGCCCGGTCGAATTGTTGGGAGGTAACGAAATACTCCGTTTCCCGACTGGCAGTACCGTTACCGATTGCAATAGCTTCGATCTGATAGGCTTCCACCATCTTGCGCAGTTTGGCTGAGGCTTCCTTCTTTTTATCTACCGGTGGATGCGGATAAATGTTTTCATTGTGTAGCAGATTGCCTTGCGCATCCAGGCACACTACTTTGCAACCTGTACGAAATCCCGGATCGATGGCAAGTACGCGTTTCTGTCCCAATGGGGAAGCCAGTAATAATTGCCGGAGATTCTCTGCAAATACGCGGATCGCTTCTTCATCTGCTTTCTCTTTTGTCATAGCGGCAAATTCGGTTTCGATGGATGGTTTTAACAGCCGTTTATAGGCATCCTGTACCGCTTCGCTGACTTGACGGCTGCATTCGTTGTTGCTTTGTACAAACTGACGTTCCAGCCGTTCTATACTTTCTTCATCATCGGGGCTGATGGATACTTTTAGCAATCCTTCTGCTTCCGCCCTCCGAATGGCAAGCAGGCGATGGGAAGTGCAACGTTTCAAGGGCTCCGAGAAGTCGAAATAATCGCGGTATTTAGCGGCTTCTTCTTCTTTCCCTTTGACGAGCTTTGCTGTGATAATGGCTCCACGGCCGAACTGGTTACGTAAAGTATTACGGGCACGTTCGTTTTCGCTGACTTGTTCGGCAATGATGTCACGGGCACCTTTCAGCGCATCTTCCACATCTTTCACTTCGCCTTTGACAAAGGCGGCAGCTTTGCTTTCCGGATCGTTCTCCCGTTGCAGCATCAATAGTGTGGCCAAGGGTTCCAGTCCTTTCTGCCGGGCTGCTTCCGCTCTTGTTTTACGTTTGGGTTTATAAGGAAGATAGATGTCTTCCAGTTCGGTCGAGTCCCAGGAAGTTTCTATGCGTTGTCTCAGTTCTGGAGTCAGCTTTTCCTGTTCTTCTATAGTGCCGAGAATTGTTTCTTTCCGTTTGGCTATCTCGCATAATTTATCATACTGGTTCTTGACATTCTCTATCTGTACTTCGTCCAGTCCACCGGTGGCCTCTTTTCGATAACGGCTGATAAAGGGGATGGTGGCACCGTCTTTCAATAGGTTCAACGTATTGTTGATCTGCTTTTCTGAGATATCCAGCGTTGCAGAAATCATTTTGTGAAATAATTCCATGATATTTTTTATAAATTAGCTGACAAATGTACATATAAATTCGTCTAAAGCCAGCGTTTTTCATTATATTTGCACGCTTGAGTTATATGAATCTAAACAAAACAGAATCTATGCCGATACACGCCAGATATATTTCCTTTTATTTGATCTTATTTATTTCAGTGCTGCTCTCAGGAGCTTATGCCAATACGGATACAAAGCCCATTCTCGTTATTTGCTCTTATAATCCCGCTGCCCATCAGACTTCCGTGACTATATCCGATTTTATGGATGAATTCTCTAAAAGTGGAGGCAAATGCAATATAGAAATTGAAAACATGAACTGCAAATGTTTCTCGGAATCTCCACGTTGGAAAGGAATGATGCAGCAGATTTTATCGAAATATACCGGTGACAAGCAGCCCGGATTGATCATTTTGCTCGGGCAGGAGGCGTGGGCGGCTTATTTGTCGCAGGAAGACTCTGTGGTCAGTAAGGCACCTGTGATGTGTAGTCTTACAAGCCGTAATGCCGTAATTCTGCCGGGAGATACGGTTTCACTGGAGAAATGGATGCCGGAACCGGTTGATCTCTTTTCCGGGGAGTTAGGGAAGAAAAAGGTAAATTCCGGTTTTGTTTATGAATACGACATTCCTGACAATATACGCATGATTAAGTGTTTTTATCCGGATACAAAGCATATTGCTTTTATATCGGACAATACTTACGGAGGCGTGGCCATGCAGGCGCTTGTAAGGGAGGAAATGAAGAAGTTTCCGGAGTTGGATTTGATTCTGCTTGACGGACGTTCTAATACCATTTATACGATTATGGACAAGTTCCACCATCTGCCGGAGCATACGGTCGTATTGCTGGGAACTTGGCGTGTAGATATGAATGAAGGTTATTTTATGCGTAATGCTACGTATATGATGATGGAAGCTAATCCTGCTGTTCCTGCATTTACCACATCTTCTGTGGGGCTGGGGTATTGGACTATTGGAGGTGTAATGCCTGCTTATCGGTTATTAGGCCGTGACATGGCACGTGAGGCGGTTCGTCTTTTGAATAATCCGGATGATGGAAACGGACAGGTGGAAGTGATAGACAGTAAAGCGGTACTTGATTATGGCAAAATGAAAGAATTGAAACTTAATGTGAAGTCTTTGCCCTTTGATGTGGAAGTTGTCAATCAGCCGCAAACGTTCTATCAGCAATATATGTATCAGATATGGGCTTCGATTGCCGTTTTGGTGATATTGGTAGGTGGTTTGATCGTGTCCCTCTTTTTCTATTTCAGAACCAAACGTTTGAAGGATGAATTGTTGAAATCAGAAATAGACTTGCGGGAAGCCAAAGACCGTGCGGAAGAGTCCAATCGTCTGAAGAGTGCGTTTCTGGCTAATATGAGCCATGAAATCCGTACACCGCTCAATGCAATAGTCGGCTTTTCCGATGTTTTGGTGGCGGGTGGAAGTGATGAAGAGGAAAAGCAATCTTATTTTGAGATTATAAAATCGAACTCTGATCTTTTGCTCCGGTTGATAAATGATATTCTTGATTTGTCACGTTTGGAAGCCGACCGGATATCGCTGGCACTTGAGTCTTGTGATGTGGTGCAGCTATGTCGCCAGGTGTTGTCTTCGGTCAGTGTATCCCGTAAATCTACTAATGAATTTGTTTTCGACAGTAAATATGAGACTTTTACTTTGAAGGCCGATATTCAGCGGTTGCAGCAGGTGATTATCAATCTGCTTTCCAATGCGGTGAAATTTACGGCAGATGGAACGATAACCTTAGAATTTTCCGTAGATAAGGAACAAAAGACAGCTATGTTTGCCGTTTCAGATACCGGATGCGGCATACCGAAGGAAAAGCAGAAACTGGTTTTCGAACGGTTCGAAAAATTGAATGAATATGCACAGGGTACAGGGCTTGGATTGGCCATCTGCAAGCTTACCGTTGAGAAGTGGGGCGGCAGGATTTGGGTAGATCCCGAATATACCGGTGGTGCGCGTTTTATATTCTCAATGCCAATAATATAAGATATGAATATGAAAAGATGGTCATGCATTTATGCATTGTTGCTCTGCTTTGTTCTGGCTTTGCCGGCACAGGAGCGCGAAGTGAAACTGAAAATTGTACAAACAAGTGATGTACATGGTAATTATTATCCTTTTAATTTTATAACGCAAAAAGAGTGGGCAGGTAGCCTGGCTCGCGTACATGCGTTTCTACAAAAAGAACGTGAAGTCTATAAGGATAATCTCATATTGCTCGATAACGGTGATATTCTGCAAGGGCAGCCCACTGCCTACTATTATAACTATATAGACACGGTTTCGCCTCATGTCTGTGCGGAGATGATGAACTTCATGGGATATGATGCAGGCAATATGGGAAATCATGATGTGGAGACCGGACGCAAGGTGTTCGACCGATGGATCGGTGAGTGTAATTTCCCGGTTCTCGGTGCGAATATAATAGATACGTCTACAGGAGAAACCCATCTTAAACCGTATAAAGTGCTGGAACGTGACGGGGTGAAGATTGCTGTGTTGGGAATGATTACACCGGCTATTCCGGCTTGGTTGTCCGAGAATTTATGGCAAGGACTTCGTTTTGACGATATGGAACAGACGGCAAGGAAATGGATGAAGATTATTCGTGAGAAGGAGAATCCTGATTTGGTCATCGGACTTTTTCATGCAGGGCAGGATGCTCTTCTCATGTCCGGCAAATACAATGAGAATGCTTCGCTCGACGTAGCGAAGAAGGTACCGGGTTTTGACATGGTATTGATGGGGCATGATCATGCGCGTGAGTGTAAGAAAGTTGTAAACGTGGAAGGGGATACAGTACTGATTGTCGATCCGGCGAGCAATGCAATAGTCGTGTCTAATGTGGACGTAACACTAAAATTGAAAGATGGAAAAGTGCAGAGCAAGCAGATCGAGGGAGTTCTTTCTGAAACAAAGGATTATGGTGTCAGTGAGGAGTTCATGAAAAAGTTTGCGCCTCAGTATGATGCGGTCAATCAGTTTGTATCTAAGAAAATAGGCACTTTCACGGAAGATATTTCTACACGTCCGTCCTTCTTCGGACCTTCGGCATTTATTGATTTTATTCATACTTTGCAACTTGAGATCTCAGGTGCGGATATATCTTTTACTGCCCCGCTATCGTTTGATGCGGAAATCAGGAAAGGAGATATCCATGTCAGTGACATGTTCAATCTGTACAAGTACGAGAATATGCTATACGTGATGAATCTGACAGGACGGGAGATCAAAGACTTCTTGGAAGAGTCGTATTATCTGTGGACGAACCGGATGAAGTCGCCTGACGATCATCTGCTCTGGTTCAAGGAGAAGAGACGTGAGGGAGCTGAAGACCGTGCTTCGTTCCAGAATTTCAGTTTTAATTTTGACTCTGCGGCAGGTATTATTTATATGGTGGATGTGACTAAACCGAAAGGGGAGAAGGTGACAGTCGTCAGTATGGCGGATGGTACACCGTTCAATCTTGATAAAACGTATAAGGTAGCCGTGAATTCTTATCGGGGAAATGGCGGGGGTGAATTGCTGACCAAAGGTGCGGGAATTCCCAAAGATGCATTGAAAGACCGTATCGTCTTCTCTACTGATAAAGACCTTCGTTTTTATCTGATGAATTACATTGAGAAGAAGGGGGTGCTTGACCCTCAGGCACTGAACCAGTGGAAATTTATTCCCGAAGGCTGGACTATACCAGCAGCAAAAAGGGATTATGAGTATTTATTCGGAAAGGATAACAAGTAATGTCTGAAGAACTGAATCATGTTTCGGGTAGTAAGGAGGAACGCTATGCTTCCTTGCTACCTCAGATTCGTTCGCTGATAGAGGGCGAACCTGATATGATTGCTAATCTGGCAAATGTGGCGGCTGCATTGAAAGAGGCTTTTGATTTCTTTTGGGTTGGCTTCTATCTGGTGAAGGGAGAGGAACTGGTGCTTGCTCCTTTTCAGGGACCTGTGGCTTGTACACGTATTCGGAAGGGCAGGGGTGTCTGCGGTGTGGCGTGGCAGGAGAAACAAGCTCAGGTTGTTCCCGATGTGGATGCTTTCCCCGGGCATATCGCATGTAGCTCCCTTTCCCGGTCGGAGATAGTAGTCCCTCTGATAAGAAACGATGAAGTATGGGGAGTGCTGGATATAGACAGTGATAAACTGGGCTTTTTCGATGAAACGGATCTGAGATATCTGAAGGAAATAAGTACCTATTTATAGGTAGTTCGTTAAAATGAGCCTCTTTTTATTTAAAATACTTCCGGATAATTTGTATCTTTGCCGCTTCAATTTATAAGAAGTAAACAGTGAGTCGTGTGAAAAGGGTTCTGTCATCTCTTCTATTGCTGGTGCTATTTATGGTGTATCAGGTAAGCATTACGATGTTTACCCATGTGCATTATATAAATGGTGTCATGATTGTTCACTCTCACCCTAATAAGGGAAAACATGACCACTCTAAAACTGCCATAGTTGTAATCGATCGCCTCTCCGTCTTCCAGACACTCGAGGCGGATGTGCCTGTTAAGATAGAACCGGAACGTCCTTTGCTTTGCAAGGTGGAAGTACTGGTGGAAATTCCCGTCAGGACGGGAATGCCTTGGCTGGTCGTTTCTCTTCGCGCTCCCCCGATAGTGTAATCTTATACGATTAATGATTGCTTGGTACTTTTTCTGTGTGGATAGTACCACCCTCTTAATTTATTAAAATAACACTATTTGTCAGAATGAATAAATCTATCATCCTGCTTATACTACTGTGTATAAGTGCGATTGCTCATGCCTCTAATCCTATAAAGGAAGGCAATATGATTTCCGGACACGTTATTGTGAAAGGAAGCGAAGAGAATGTTCCCTATGCTACCATTCAGGTGGTGAGTTTTAATGGCAAAAATGTGCCGGTAGGTCGCACTACAGGCACTGTCTCCAATGAGGAAGGACAGTTTGAGTTTAGGAAACTGATACCGGGAGATTATACGTTACGGGTGCAGGCTATGGGATATAAAACTCAGGAGAAAACGGTATCTGTCAGCAAGGATTTTACGGCTGTACTGCATTTCCAGTTGGAAGAAGAGAGTTTTATGACCGATGAAGTAGTCGTTTCTGCCAATCGTAACGAAGTCAGTCGTCGTGAAGCCCCCGTCGTGGTCAATGTGATGAATACCAAACTGTTTGAAACGGTGAATTCTACCGATCTGGCTAAATCTCTGAATTATCAGTCGGGACTACGGGTTGAAAACAATTGCCAGAATTGCGGTTTTCCCCAAGTACGTATTAATGGCCTTGAAGGCCCTTATTCACAGATTCTAATCAATAGCCGCCCCGTGATCAGTGCGCTTTCGGGTGTGTATGGGCTTGAACAAATTCCAGTAAATATGATTGAACGGGTAGAAGTGGTTCGCGGAGGCGGTTCTGCTTTATTCGGTGCCAATGCGGTGGGAGGAACCATCAACATCATTACGAAAGATCCCATCAATAACTCTTTTCAGGTATCCAGCATGATTTCAAATATGAATGGTAAGTCCTGGGAGCAATATATGGGGGGCAATGTTTCCCTTGTTGCCAAGGACAATTCGTATGGTATCGCTCTTTATGAGACTTATAGAAACCGAAATCCTTATGATGCCGATGGAGATGGCTTTTCTGAAATAGGCAAACTGAATATGAATACCTTTGGACTCCGCGCCTATTACCGTCCGACTTATGACAGCCGTATTAATATTGAATATCACACAACCAATGAGTTCCGCAGGGGTGGGAATAAGTTTGATTTGCAGCCTCATGAAACGGATATTACGGAGCAAACCCGTCATGTCATCAATAGTGGTGGTATGAGCTATGACCGTTATTGGAAGGAAGCAAAGCACAAGATGTCTCTGTATGGTTCCATACAGCATACCGATCGTAACAGCTATTATGGAGCGCAGAAAAATCCGGATGCTTACGGTAAGACGAAGGATCTTACCTGGGTATTGGGCGGTATGTACGTGGGGCAGATGGATAATTGCCTTTTTGCTCCAGCCACTTTTACCGGAGGGTTTGAATATCAGGACAATTCCCTGCATGATGTGATGACGGGTTATCACCGGGATATGCAGCAAGACGTCCGGATAGCCGGAACTTTTATCCAGAATGAATGGCGTATGAAGCGTCTTACCATGCTTGTCGGACTGCGTATGGACAAGCACAATCTGATAAAGAATCTTATTTTCAGCCCACGTATTAATTTCCTCTATAAACCTATGGATAATCTGCAAGCACGGTTGACTTATTCTACCGGTTTCCGTGCCCCGCAAGCCTATGATGAGGACCTGCATGTAACAGCTGTCGGAGGAGAGGGTATCCAGATAAAGCTGGCGGATCATCTGCGTGAAGAACGTTCTAACAGTTACAGCGGCTCGGTTGACTGGACGGTTCCTTTGGGGCATTGGCAGGCTAATGTGCTGGTCGAAGGGTTTTATACGGATCTGAGACATGTATTTGCACTGACCAATATTGGAAAAGATGGCAACGGGGATGTTATCAAGGAACGCCGGAATGCGCATGGTGCCCGGGTGTATGGAGCAAATGTGGATGCAAAGATTGCTCATGGACGCGAAGTGCAACTTCAACTAGGGTTTACTGCCCAAAGAAGCCGGTATACGCAAGATGTGGCGTGGCGGGATGCTACGGAAGACGGGTTGCCAGAACTTACTACCCGGCGTATGCCTCGTACACCTGATTATTATGGTTACTTTACATTTACATCTGCCCCGACCAAACATTTCGATTTCTCCTTATCGGGTACTTATACCGGTAAGATGATTGTTCCGCACATGGCTGGCTATATCGATGATGACCGCATGGAGCATACTCCGCAATTCTTCGATTTGAATCTGAAACTGAACTATACATTCGTTTTGCATGATCATATCAAGCTGCAACTTAATGGTGGCATTCAAAATATCTTCAACAGTTTCCAGAAAGATCTGGATAAGGGGGAATTTCGTGATTCCGGTTATTTTTATGGACCTACGCAGCCGCGGACTTATTTCATCGGGATTAAGATTATGAATTGATAGTACTTCTGGTATGAACTTCCTTTTTGTTTGAGGTGCCAAACTGCACAAATTACATGATTTTGAAAAAATGCATTGGGTAATTTGTGCAGTTTGAATTTCAAATACATATATTTGCAAAAAATACGAGAATATGGAGAATGACATTATTCCGCAGATAGATATTTCATGCGTACAGGAACTCAAGTTGCGTGAAATTGATTTTATAGATAATGATTTTGCTATCTTCGATGATGCCTCGGAAATACCGATGTATGACAGTTATCCCAATCGTATCAACGCTGCCATATTGGCTGTATGTCTGAAAGGTCATGCTAAAGTGGCTATAAACCTGAAAGAGTATGATTTGGAAACCAGTTCGTTGCTAATGACGCTTCCCGATCAGATTATTCAGAATATAGGTGCCAGTGATGATTATTCCGGTATTTTTATTGCTGTATCTCCCCAGTTTATCGACCGTACTTTTACACAAATGAAGGAATTGCTCTCTTTTATGTTTTATATAAAAGAACATCCTTGTGTGCCCTTGAACGAGTCTGAACTCAATTGCATGATTGAATATCACTCTTTCCTTTGGAAAAAAGTAAAGATGAAAGATAACATTTATCGGAGGGAGATTGCCAAAGGCATACTCTCTGCCATGTTCTATGATATTCATAATTTCTGCCGGAAACACATGCCGATGGAAGGTTATCATCCTAAAACCCGCAAGGAAGAGCTTTTTGAAAAGTTTATGCATGAAGTGTCTTCCAGTTACCGGATGGAACGTTCCGTCACTTTTTATGCTAATAAATTGTGCCTGACTCCGAAACATCTTTCTGGAGTGGTTAAAGAGGTGAGCGGTAAGACGGCAGGTGAGTGGATTGATGATTTTGTTATTTTGGAGGCTCGTGCCTTATTGAAATCTTCCGAGATGAGTGTGCAGGAGATTGCAGAATACCTTCACTTTGCCAATCAGTCGTTTTTCGGAAAATATTTCAAGCATTATGTCGGTATGTCGCCTAAGGAGTATCGAAGGAGTTAGGGGGAATTTCTACAATACCCCCGATCGTACACGGCTCAGCGTTTCAGGTGTCATCAACAGATAAGATGCGATATGTGACAAGGCCGCCCGTTTTACGATTTCCGGATGATGTTCGAGCAACAGGTTATAACGTTCACGTGCTGTTTCAAATCGCCAGGAATCAGCTTTGATCTGTGATACGATTAGTGAATATTCCAGCACTTTGCGATAAAACAGATTGACTTCCGCAGAGGTTTCTACCAATCTTTGTAATTCTGTATAAGGGAAAAGATAAATAACGGATGGTTCCAGTGCTTCTACCATGAGGCGCGTAGGTTCTTGTTTCAGAAAGCTTTCTATACAGATCACGGTGCATCCCTCATAAGAAAAATGTTCTGTCACATCTTTACCGTTTTTGTAATAGAATTGCCGGAGCATCCCTTTGCCGACAAAAATAATATTGTGGGAGACTTGTCCTTCATTCAGGATCAGTTCATTTTTGTTCACCTCTTTGCGTATCAGGACTTCGGCCAATAATTGCCGTCCTTCTTTACTCATCTCCGGATATCTGGAATTTACAACAGCA
This sequence comes from Jilunia laotingensis, assembly GCF_014385165.1. Taxonomy (NCBI): domain Bacteria; kingdom Pseudomonadati; phylum Bacteroidota; class Bacteroidia; order Bacteroidales; family Bacteroidaceae; genus Jilunia; species Jilunia laotingensis. The sequence goes on from NZ_JACRTF010000001.1 coordinate 3,615,018, forward strand.
TCTACCGTTCCTTTTAATATCTCCATAGTTTTATCTGATAAGTAGTGATTGAATTGTGTCGCAAAAGTACAAAAATAGTTGACTTAAATCAATTAATCAGGGCAAAAAGATGCATTTTTGCTTTAAATCAATTCATTTTATTTTCATACTCCTTACTTTTGCAGCGTTTTCAATAGGTAACACAAAAATATAATTAGGTATGAAAAAGGTAAAGAGCATGTTTGTCTGGTTCATTGAACGGACTAATAACAATGCCGGAGGAGTTTGGGGACTTTAAAGAACACTCTCCTCTGTGGTTTTAAAATTAGGATTAGATTGAAATTAGCGTTAGGAAAGGAGTTATCTATATAGCTCCTTTTTTTATTTGGGAAAGAAACAAGTGATTGTAATGGCGTTTTGCACAATATTGGTCTATAATTATTTTACCGAATTGATTGCTTGTGCCTTATAAGATGGTACTTTCATTTATGGATTTATTTGTACTTTATTTAATCATTCTGTTTATATCATTATTCTATTGCATTTATTTATTATTTTTGCAAGAAAAAGTATAAAGATGGCACACAGTTACGATCATGAGTCAGTTCAGGAATTACTTTCATGGGCAAGAAATCTGCTCCAGAATAAATCTTTCCCAGAAGTTCCTTATCAGCTAAATATAAGTACTAAAATTATTAATTGCTCTCTATTTCTAGAAACAGTAATAGCTACGATAGAGGAAAATAAGGATAATTCTACTTTTCAACCTACAATAGAGCAACTTTGGGATTTTCGGGATAAGATAGAAGGGAAAGTATAATAAATATAAGAGTATATTATAATCGATAACGACTTAATTACTTAATTCTTGAATAATTATCTTTTATAGTTGTCGATCTATATCCAATACCTTTTTTATACTGACGGTTATTCCTAAATCGTTCTATGATATATTGATTTGCAATATATCAAATAGGTTGTCGTTCACTGGCTAATTGTATATAATTGAATATCGACATTTTTCTATGTGATTTGTATAGGTTTTCTAAATGTTAATCTATTAATATTTAGGTTATTGATGTTTATTCATGTTCCCCTCTTAATTGTATCGCTTGTGGAATTGAAACACATTTTGGATGATGATGGCCTTTTGCGCTTCCAGCTCTTAATTGTATCGCTTGTGGGATTGAAACTGAGGATGTACAGATGGTATAAAAAAACAACTACCATAAAGTAGTTGTTTGACTTTGATGTAGTGGGTACGAGAATCGAACTCGTATTACATGCGTGAGAGGCATGTGTCCTAACCGTTAGACGAACCCACCGGATTTAATTTTTAGATCTAAAAAGAGCTAAGTTATAAATACTTAGCTCTTTTATTGAGAATCTTGCGGAAGCTGGGGGATTCGAACCCCCGGTACAGTTACCCGTACGTCAGTTTAGCAAACTGGTGGTTTCAGCCACTCACCCAAACTTCCTTTGAACCCGCATTCTCTCTCAAATGCGGTGCAAATATAGATGGAAGTTTTGGACTGTGCAAGTCTTTCCATAAGATTTTTTCTAACTATTTATCCTATTTCCCGTTAATTGCCTATGATTCAAATGTTAAACAATAGAACTTTTTTCCTTAATTAATTCCGTCTAGGATAGAGAGGTTTTCTTGTTTCGTCAATAACTACCCGATTTATGATATTTACATTGGAAAAAGGGGGCGGATCTTTATCAAAAATGGTACTGAAAAAGAGAGGAATCACCAGGTTGTAGTTTCCCTTCAAGAACAGGAATGTCTTTGCTAGAGCTTATTTGAGGGTTTTCTCCATAGGTAAATGGTTTCAGAATAAGCTAATGTGAAAGGTACAGTTGGTATGTAAATATATATTCTTATCATATAAAAGTACGTACTTATACATCTTAATAATGTGTACCATTGTACAGTAAAAGTACGTATTCTTATTAACATATAAAATAGACTAAAATAGTAACCTTTGGAATGTAAAAAAAGAACCGATAAATACTTCAACTTGAACCCATTTTTGGATGGAATCTTTTACTGCTCCAGATTTTGTTCGGGAATTAAGAGAGTAAAAAAGGAAGAAATGGAAAATAGGAGAATAAAGAGCATAAAAAAAGGCTATCTATCCCAGACAGCCAATCTTTTGTTAACCTTAAATCTAATACTATGAAAAACACATTGCAAAGTTACGTGCTTTTTTGTAACTAGCAAATATTCTGTATGAATTAAGGCGTTTTATAACATGGTTTAATATTTAGTTTCTCTGAGTTAACACTCTGTAGCATAAATGGGTTGTTTCCCTTTTAGGTTTAGGACATCCCCTTAAGAAATGTAGGATTTTTCCCTGTGGGGAGATCAAACGTTTGCCTACTTTTGTTTTAAACGAAATCAATAATCAGTAGAAAGGATAAGGACATGAAAACGAGCGTACTTAAATATTTAAAGATGACATTGCTGGCAGCAATGATAGTCAATTTGTCTGCCTGTGAAGTGGAAATTGGAGGTTTTTGGGATGATGATAATATAGGGGGAGATTATTATAATAGATCACGAGATCTGTGTAGTCGTACATGGGTAAGGTCGTATTATGATATAGATGGAAATTATTGTTGGCAGGAAGTTGATTATTATTTGGATCGGAAAGGTGTGGATTTTATCCGGATAGAGTACCGAAACGGAGGAGTATATGAGAATGAGTACCGTTTTAAATGGAATTGGGAGAATGCTGCACAGACATCGATCAGGATGCGATATGGTTCCAATGATGAGTCTTACCTGGATGATGTACAAATATGGAGCAACAGACTCACCGGTTATTTGGATGGCTGGGATAATTATGTTGTTTATCAGGGAAGATATTGAGAGGCTGTTTAATTTTAGCCCGGTACTCTTCCCAAGAATCCTTTTTGCGGGAAATTTAAAAAACTTCCAGTAACCGGGTATCTGAATTTGATTTATATCAATCCTCTTTTTCACCGATTTTGAATACCTTTGCACCCCGAAATTCAGAATGGGCAGATAGTGACTACACACAGAATACAACAGGAGAGTATTAAGAGAAGGTTGGCGAAGCTGGCAGCTCCTATTTTTATCGAAACTTTGCTGATCATGATGCTTGGCGCGGTGGACATCATCATGCTGAGCCGTCATTCGGATAACAGTGTGGCGGCCGTTGGTGTTGTCAACCAGATTATTATGCTGACGTTTTTGGTATTCGAGGTTATCAATCTGGGGACATCCGTTTTATGCTCGCAATATTTAGGCGCGCGATTGGAAAAGAAGGTGGTGCAAGTAGTGGGAATATCATTGCTTGTTAATCTTTTGGTCGGTGGCATAATCAGTCTTTTTCTTTTTTTGATGAACAAAACGATCCTTCATTGGATGGGGTTAAGTCCTGAGCTGATGGCGGACGGTGTGAATTATATGCGTATCGTTGGTGGGTTTGCTTTCTTTCAGGCGATATCCCTAACTTTGTCTGCCTCCTTGCGAAGTGCCAATAAAGCCATTTACCCCATGCTGGTAACGGTAGTCGTCAATATCTTGAATATTGTCGGCAATTATTCGTTGATTTTCGGTAAGTTCGGTTTTCCCGAATTAGGCGTGGAAGGGGCTGCCATATCGACGGCTTTCAGTCGGGGAGTAGCGATGGTGATCCTGTTCGTGATCCTGTTCCGCAAACATATCCACCGGTTCCCGTTGGCTTATTTCCGTCCTTTCCCGTGGATCGAACTAAAGAATCTGATGAAGATCGGTCTGCCATCCGCAGGAGAGCAATTATCGTACAGTTCTTCGCAAGTAGTGATCACCTATTTCATCAATATGCTCGGTGTAGAAGCATTGGCGACCAGGACCTACTGCGTCAATATCATTATGTTTGTCTATCTTTTCAGTATTTCGATGGCTCAGGGAGGTGCTATCTGCATCGGTCATCTGATAGGGGAGAAGAAACCCCATGCAGCCTTTTTATTGGGTAAATATGTGATGAAGAAATCGGTGATGATTACGTTTATACTCTCATGTATCCTGGCGATAGCCGGTCACACCATTTTGGGGTGGCTGACTACCAATCCTGAGATTATCCATATGGGTGTGATCATATTGATAATCGATACCGTACTCGAAATAGGCCGTCCCATTAACATCTTTGCAACAAATGCTCTCCGTGCTGCGGGCGATGTGAATTATCCGTTCTTTGTAGGGCTGATAGTGATGTGGAGTGTTGCAGTGGGAGGAGGCTATTTGTTTGGTATTCATTGGGGTTGGGGCTTGTGCGGCATGTGGGTTGCGTTTCTTTTGGATGAGAATATCCGGGGTGTTATTTTTGTCCGCCGTTGGTATAGCATGAAATGGATACATAAAAGTTTTGTGCGGGCATAAAATGTTTCTATATTTGCAGAATAATTATGTAGTTTAATGGAATGGTTATATAGTCTATTCATCGAACATTCAGCTTTACAGGCCGTAGTTGTACTTTCGCTTATATCCGCCATCGGGCTGGGATTGGGCAAAATCCACATCTGCGGTGTGTCTCTTGGAGTGACTTTCGTGTTTTTTGTTGGTATACTTGCCGGGCATTTCGGTCTGTCGGTCGATCCTCAGATGTTGAATTACGCTGAGAGTTTCGGTCTGGTCATTTTTGTCTATGCGTTAGGTTTACAGGTCGGTCCCGGATTTTTCAGTTCCTTGAGTAAAGGGGGGATCACACTGAATATACTGGCGATGGGCGTGGTGGTATTGGGAACCTTGCTTACGCTCATTTGCAGTTTGACGACAGGTGTGTCGCTGCCCGATATGGTTGGTATCCTTTGCGGTGCCACCACTAATACGCCTGCTCTTGGTGCAGCGCAACAGACCTTGAAACAGATGGGTATGGAAAGTAGCACACCCGCCTTGGGGTGTGCGGTAGCTTATCCCTTGGGAGTGGTCGGAGTAATTCTTTCCATACTGTTGATCCGCAAGCTTTTGGTACGCAAACGAGACCTCGAACTGAAAGTAAAGGACGATAACAATAATACTTATATAGCTGCATTTCAAGTGCATAATCCGGCCATATTCAATAAAAGCATTAAGGATATTGCCCACATGAGCTATCCGAAGTTCGTTATTTCCCGTTTATGGAGAGAAGGTAAAGTCAGTATCCCTACTTCGGAAAAGATTCTGAAGGAGGGCGACCGTTTGTTGGTAGTGGCTTCCGAAAAGGACGCTATGATCTTGACCGTGCTTTTTGGCGAACAGGAGAATACAGACTGGAATAAGGAAGACATCGATTGGAATGCCATCGACAGCCAGTTAATCTCCCAACGTATCGTTGTGACCCGTCCTGAACTGAACGGCAGAAAGTTAGGATCGCTCCGCTTGCGCAATCATTACGGCATCAATATCAGCCGTGTATACCGTTCGGGTGTGCAATTGCTAGCTACTCCCGAACTGACGCTCCAACTGGGTGACCGCTTGACGGTAGTAGGAGAGGCGGCCGCTATTCAGAATGTGGAAAAGGTCCTTGGCAATGCTATCAAAAGCCTGAAAGAACCCAATCTTGTGGCTGTATTTGTAGGCATCATTGCCGGTTTGGCATTAGGGGCGATTCCCATTACGATTCCGGGTATCAGCACGCCCGTGCGTTTGGGATTGGCAGGGGGACCTATCATAGTAGGGATTCTGATCGGTACCTTCGGCCCTCGTATGCACATGATCACCTATACCACCCGCAGCGCAAACCTGATGTTGCGTGCTTTGGGACTTTCCATGTACCTGGCTTGCCTGGGGCTGGATGCCGGTGCGCATTTCTTCGACACCGTATTTCGTCCCGAAGGGTTGCTTTGGATCGGTTTGGGAGCCGGATTGACCATCATCCCTACGGTCGTAGTAGGAGTTGTAGCTTTTAAATTCTTGAAAATAGATTTCGGTACCGTCTCGGGTATGCTTTGTGGAAGCATGGCGAATCCGATGGCGCTGAATTATGCAAATGATACGATTCCGGGTGACAATCCTTCGGTGGCATATGCGACGGTTTATCCGTTGTGCATGTTCCTTCGGGTCATCATCGCCCAGATTACTCTCATGTTTTTGCTAAATTAAAAAGGCATTCAGACCCTTATTGACCTGAAATATTAATATATTGTTAAACCTAAAATGTAACTATTATGACCGCTCAAAGTAACATCACACCAGAAAGCATTGTTGGTGACTTGCGTTATTTGCAATTATTGTCGCGCAGCTTCCCAAACATCGCTGATGCGAGTACTGAAATCATTAATCTGGAGGCTATATTGAATCTTCCCAAGGGTACGGAACATTTCCTGACGGATATTCATGGTGAATACGAAGCTTTCCAGCATGTGTTGAAAAATGCTTCCGGTGCGGTAAAGCGGAAAGTGAACGAGATCTTCGGCAACACTTTGCGCGAATCGGAAAAGAAAGAGTTGTGTACGTTGATCTATTATCCGGAGGAGAAATTGCAACTTGTGAAGGAGCAGGAATCGGATATGGACGATTGGTATATGATAACGCTCAACCAGGTGGTGAAAGTATGCCAGAACGTATCTTCCAAGTATACCCGTTCCAAAGTGCGTAAGTCATTGCCGAAGGAATTCTCATACATCATACAGGAGTTGCTCCACGAGTCGAGTGTAGAACCCAATAAACATGCTTACATCAATGTTATCGTCAGTACCATAATCAGCACGAAACGTGCCGATGCCTTCATTATAGCCATGTGTAAGTTGATCCAACGGTTGACCATCGACTCGTTGCATATTGTCGGAGATATTTATGACCGCGGCCCCGGTGCGCATATCATTATGGACACGCTGTGCAATTATCATAATTTCGATATCCAATGGGGAAACCATGATATTCTTTGGATGGGTGCAGCGGCAGGCAATACGAGTTGTATGGCGAATGTGATCCGCATGTCTATGAGATACGGCAATCTGGCTACTTTGGAAGATGGCTATGGCATCAACCTTCTGCCTTTGGCAACCTTTGCCATGGATATGTACGCGGATGATCCTTGTACCGTCTTTACTCCGAAAACCAATTTCGCGGATGCGGCCTACAACGAAAAAACTTTGAGACTGATCACCCAGATGCATAAAGCCATAGCGATTATCCAGTTCAAGTTGGAGGCGGAGATCATCAACCGTCGTCCCGAATTTGGCATGGAGAACCGTAAGTTACTGGAGAAGATAGATTTTGAGCGCGGCATCTTTGTCTATGAAGGTAAAGAGTATGAAATGCTCGATACCAGTTTCCCGACGGTGGATCCTAAAGATCCTTACCGCTTGTCTGAAGAGGAAAAAGAGTTGGTAGAAAAGCTGCATAATTCGTTTGTGAACAGTGAGAAGTTGAAAAAGCATATGCGTTGCCTGTTCACGTACGGTGGGATGTATCTGGTTTGTAACTCTAATCTGTTGTACCATGCTTCCGTTCCGATGAACGAGGATGGCAGTTTTAAGCAGGTCAAGATACGAGGGAAGAAATACAGTGGAAAGAAGCTGCTGGATAAGATCGACCAGTTGGTGCGTTGCGCCTATTACGAGGAAGAAGATGATGATGAGAAGCTTTTTGCAATGGACTATATCTGGTATTTATGGTGCGGGCCGGACTCTCCGTCCTTCGATAAAGACAAGATGGCAACCTTCGAACGCTATTTCATTGCTGACAAGGCACTCCATAAAGAGAAGAAAGGTGCCTATTACAATTTACACGACAGCGAGGAAATCTGTGAAAAGATACTCGAGGAATTCAAGGTGACTGGTCTGCATACTCATATCATCAACGGGCATGTGCCTGTGAAGACTATCAAGGGTGAGCAGCCTATAAAAGCGGGAGGGAAACTTCTTGTCATTGACGGAGGTTTTTCCAAAGCATACCAGCCGGAGACGGGCATAGCAGGATATACATTGGTATACCATTCGCATGGTTTGCAGTTGGTTCAACATGATCCTTTTGAGTCCAGACAGAAAGCTATCAGAGAAGGGTTGGATATTAAATCGACCACTTTTGTCATTGAGTTCAACTCGCAACGCATGATGGTGAAAGACACTGATAGAGGGAAGGAACTGATGGCTCAGGTTCAGGATTTGAAGAAACTACTGGTGGCTTATCAGATGGGGTTGATAAAAGAAAGAAGCTAAGGGGAATTTATGTAGATAGAAACTTCCCGGATTCAAGTATAAGACCTGAATCCGGGAAGTTTAGTATAATCTGAGTATAAAACTTGAATCACATGTTAGGTGAAGCGTCTACTGTATCTTTAACTTAGGAAATGTCAACAAATTTCAGTTTCCCATATCCGTGTTGAAATATAAAATGGATGTATTTAAGTGGTTGATAATTAGTGCGGTGAATCTCCTGTTTTTACCTCGGTGAGCAACGGCCTCCATCTCGGTGATGAAGGGGCTCTTCATCGGTGAGCAACGGGGTGTTCATCGGTGAGGTCGAAGATCCTCAGTCGGAAGCTATATTTGTGTAAGAATAAATCCCTAATGTTTCCTTCTCAATTCTTCCTTCTAAGCTCTTCCTTCTCAAAACAGTACTATTCCCGCCTCTGCGATCACCCCTTTGTCATAGGTCACATTTTTGTTATAGTAACGGCTGCCACCATAACCTCCGGAAGCGAAGACTCCGAACTTCTTTGTAATTTGATATTCTAGATTCAAGCGAGCTTGCAGGCCATAAAGCCGTGCAGGAATACCATAATCTTTGTTCTTGAAAGTTTCGATATGCTGATAGCCTAGATCGCCACTGATTGTCAGATCCTTCCATAACGGCAACCAGATACCTCCGCGATAGAACACCGCAGCGGAGAATTTATCACTGAAATCCAGATAATGCGTGCCGGCACCCACTATCGTGTAGAACAACTTGTTCTTGAACCGGGCACCTACGTTTAGTTTTGTTGCATTACCACCGAAAATCATCATTTGCACCCTTGTGTCCGGATTGGCGTTGACAAGTCCCAATTGGAAACCTTTCATCTCGTCTTTGTAATAATTCACAAGTCCGATCTGCAATCCTCTCGCTTTGGTAGAAAAGTTGGCTAAACCGATCTGTACACCATTCATACGTGATACCACGATATTGCCTAAACCAGATATCTGTACACCGTTCATATGTTCACTTGCTACGTTCAGGAGTCCGGCAGCCATCAAACCATTGAAGGTGGAGCCTGTGACATTAGCGACTCCAGCCAAATGAACACCTTTTGCTTTATCACCCGAAATGTTCATGATGCCGCTTGCCATCAGCCCGGCACTGTTGTTACCGGTGATATTTGACAAGCCGGACAATAGACCCCCCTTCATCTGATTGCCGGCAATGTTGGTTAGCCCCGTTGCGGATAGCCCGATCATGTTGTTTCCGTTGATATTGCTGATTCCGGACAATTGGATGCCTCTCATACTTCCGCTTACCATGTTGGCAAGACCAGAAACCTGCATACCGTTCATGTTCCTACCGATAACACTGCCCAATACATTGATTCCCAAACCGTTCATCCGGTTCATGCTCGACTGGATACCGATATTGAAATACGTGGTCTGTAAACTATCCAACGGTTGGGTGCTTACCCCTTTCCATATGGACAGGTTGATGCCTGCGCTCTTGTTCTGTGCGGGCAACATCCCACTTGCCATTATAAGCATTGCAAGTGGGAGAAATAGTTTTCTCATATTCATATTTTCTTTTTTCTTAGAAGAACCTGGCCAAAACGAAAGCTGTTTCGTATCTGAGAGCCTTTTTAAACTTTCCTCAAAAGAAGGATGAGCAAAGTTGGGAACTGGCTCTTATCCTTTCGCTTCCTGGTATAGGAAACGTTTGATGGACTTTTTCGGAGTCTTCTCGAACTCTTCCGGATAGATTTTCATCTTGGAAATCTGGCTGTAAGCCGGAAGCATGGCGTTGAGCGCCACACGGTTTTCCTCCATCACCCGTTCCATGTCTTCATTCTTCAATCCGTGGGCAAAGGCATCGTCGAAATCGGGATAAACCAGCCCCACTAGTTTATCGTTTTGTTGCACAATGATACTTTCCGCTACATAAGGCAAGTTGTTCAATTTATCTTCTATCTCTTCCGGGTAGATGTTCTGCCCGCTGGAACCCAGCAACATGTTTTTGCTGCGTCCTTTGATGGTGACATTGCCTTCCTCGTCCATCAGTGCCAAGTCTCCGGTGTGCAACCATCCATCCTTGTCGATCACCTGACGGGTTGCCTCTTCGTTTTTGTAGTAACCCAGCATGACGTTCGGTCCTTTGCAGACAATCTCTCCCGCTATGTTTTCAGGATCGGACGACAATATCTTCACGTCCATGCGTGGAGCGGCCTTGCCACACGATGCAGGCTTGAAGCGTTTCCAGTCCTCGTAGCAGATGATCGGGCCGCACTCGGTCATGCCATACCCTACCGTATACGGGAAGTCGATCATCTTCAAGAACTGTTCCACCTCTTGGTTGAACGCAGCACCTCCCACGATGACAGCTTCGAAATTTCCACCGAAGGCTTGGATCATCTGTTCGCGCACGGTCGATTTTATCTTGTCGTTGATGATGGGTACTTTCAATAACAGTTTCATGGTCGGGGTTTCCAGCTTCGGGAGTATGTTTTTCTTGATGATCTTTTCGATGATCAAGGGCACGGCTACAACCAAGTTGGGTTTCACCTCCGCAAAAGCCTGGAAGATGATCTTAGGACTTGGCATACGGGTGAGGAAGTAGATCTGGCATCCCACGGCAAACTCGTACAGGAATTCGAACGCAAGCCCGTACATGTGCGCCATCGGCAACATGGAGACGATTTTGTCTCCCGGTTTCAAGGTCAACACTTCAAAACCGAACCGGGTGTTCGACCATAGGCTACGGTAGGGGAGCATCACTCCTTTTGAGTAGCTGGTCGTTCCGGAAGTGTAATTGATGACCGCCAATTCTTCCGGCTGGTCCTTATGATATTCCACATGCTCTTTCCGGAAGTTCTTAGGGTATTTCTTGCCGAACAGTTCGTTCAGGTGTTCGCGGGCATGGGTCAGTCTTTCGCTCCGGGACACTAATAAAGAGAAATCGTTCATCATCAGGATTCCCTCAAGCAAGGGCATTGCCGATTCATTCAGGTTTTCCCACACCATGTCACCCACGAAAAGCAATTTGGCTTCGGAATGATTGACGATGTTATGCACGTTGTCCGCCTTGAACTCGTGCAGGATGGGGACAATTACCGCCCCGTACGTCAGTGTGGCAAGAAAAGTAACACCCCAATGAGAACTGTTCCGTCCGCAGACGGCTATCTTGTCTCCTTTGCGGATACCGCTTTCTTCAAAGATGATATGTAGCTTTTCTATTTTGCGGGCTACGTCTTTATACTGTAGGGTGGCTCCCTTATAATCTGTCAGGGCATCCAGATCCCAATTGTTCTTGATACTGTTTTCAATGTAAGCTATAAAACTTTGTTCCATTGTTTTTGCACATTTGATATTAAATTGTGCAAATATAGCTATTTAATTGAGATTGGAAAACTTATATAGCTTAAAGTTGATGGGAAGCCGAAAGTTTCAGGAGATTCACGTGCTTTTTGATATCAGACGCGGATTCCGCAAAACCCGCGTCTGAGTATCTTATTGCAAGTACCAATTGTACATTCTCCGTACTCCTTTCTCGATATCCACCTTGTGATGCCATCCAAGGCTGTGAAGTTTGGAAGGATCGGTCAGTTTGCGCATCGTGCCGTCCGGTTTGCTACTGTCGAAAGTCAGTACCCCTTTGTATCCTACCGTATCGACGATCAGTTCAGCCAGTTGGCGAATCGTGATTTCCTTGCCTGTACCGATATTGATATGGCAGTTGCGGATGTCTTTCTCACCTTCTTTATAGGTATCCTTGAAATCGACATGTTCCATCACGAAAACACTGGCATCCGCCATTTCCTCGCTCCACAGGAATTCGCGCAAAGGCGTTCCGGTTCCCCATAACACGACTTCGGTTTCGCTGATCCCATACTTTTTCAGTAGGTTCAATATGTCTTTTTCGGGACTATTGCCATCAATGCCCTCTACCGGACGTGTGTTCAAGTCCTTGCGTACTGCTTCCCAATTTCCTTCTTTCAGGCAATGAGCCAAATGTATCTTCCGGATCATTGCCGGGAGGACATGGCTCCGCTCCAGGTCGAAATTGTCGTTCGGGCCGTACAGGTTGGTCGGCATCACGGCAATGTAGTTAGTACCATATTGCAGATTGAAACTTTCACACATTTTCAGTCCGGCGATTTTGGCGATGGCATACGGTTCGTTCGTGTATTCCAAAGGTGAAGTCAGCAATACGTCCTCTTTCATCGGTTGCTCCGCATCACGCGGGTAGATGCAAGTGCTGCCAAGGAACAACAGCTTTTTTACATGGTGACGGAAACTCTCTCCGATCACATTCTGTTGGATTTGTAGGTTCTTGTATATGAAGTCCGCCCGGTAGATGCTGTTTGCCATGATACCGCCCACGAAGGCAGCAGCGAGAAATACATATTCCGGCTGTTCTTCATCGAAGAATTGGCGCACGGCTACGCCATCCAGTAAGTCCAGTTCCTTGTGAGTACGTCCTATAAGGTTCGTGTAGCCTTTCTCCTCCAGGTTTTTCCAGATGGCGGAACCCACCAGTCCGCGGTGTCCCGCAACGTATATTTTAGCATTTTTCTCCATGCGAATCATCCTCTTTATTTGGTGGCAATCATCTTTTTTACTTTCTCCATGTCGTGGCGTACCATGATCTTTACCAGTTCGGGGAACGGTGTGCTGCAAGGGTTCCATCCCAGCACGGTTTTTGCTTTGGTCGGATTGCCTAGCAATTGTTCCACTTCGGCAGGGCGGAAATATTTGGGATCTACCTCTACCAGTACTTTCCCCGTTGCCGTGTCAATACCTTTTTCGTGCAGTCCCTCGCCTTCCCAACGCAGATTGATACCCGCTTCGGCAAATGCCAGCGTGCAGAATTCGCGTACGGTGTGCATCTCTCCGGTAGCGATCACGAAATCTTCCGGCACGTCATGCTGCATGATGAGCCACATACATTCCACGTAATCTTTGGCATATCCCCAGTCACGGCGTGCATCCAGATTCCCCAGATAGAGCTTGTCCTGTTCGCCTTGTACGATGCGCGCAGCGGCAAGCGTGATCTTGCGCGTTACGAAAGTCTCGCCACGACGTTCGCTTTCGTGGTTGAAGAGGATGCCGTTTACGGCAAACATGCCATAGCTTTCACGATAGTTCTTTGTGATCCAGAATCCGTATTGTTTGGCAACTGCATACGGACTGCGCGGATAGAACGGAGTCGTTTCGCTCTGCGGGACTTCCTGCACTTTACCGTACAGTTCGGAAGTAGAAGCCTGGTAGATGCGAGTTTTCTTTTCCAGTCCCAGGATGCGTACGGCCTCCAACATACGCAATGTGCCAACGGCATCCGATTCGGCTGTGTACTCAGGTACATCGAATGAAACCTTTACATGGCTTTGAGCCGCCAAGTTGTATATTTCGTCCGGTTGCACGGTCTGGATGATGCGGATCAGCGAACTGGAGTCGGTCATGTCGCCATAGTGCAGGTTGATGGTACGTTTTTGTTTCATGTCGCGTACCCATTCGTCGAAATAGAGATGTTCGATGCGTCCTGTGTTGAATGACGAAGAGCGGCGGAGTATGCCGTGTACTTCATATCCTTTTTGCAATAAAAATTCGGCAAGGAATGATCCGTCCTGCCCGGTGATTCCGGAAATAAGAGCTTTCTTCATGTTCTTTTTATTTTTAATAGTTGATTTTTTCTGATGCAATGTTCGGCATTTTCTTCGAGATGAGAGCCTTATTTTTATATCAATCTTTTAGTTTTGCCAGAAAATATCTATATTTGCGCGATATTATTCAAGTAGATATGAATCTTTGACTATTTAATGTTAGATATTTATTTGTATTCGAATAATTCAGTGAAAGCATAACTTTTTTAGTATATGAATAATTATTTTGATGAATTAAGTCTCTCTAACTACTGGAAAGGGCAACTGCCGGATGGTGGAATGGCACGTGGATGCTATACCAACCGCATCTTCGGATACATAGGCAACAAGCTGGTCAAAGTGTTGGTCGGTCAGCGGGGAGCTGGTAAGTCCTGCCTCCTCCGGCAAATCATGCTCCATTTGCTTGCAGAAGGGGTATCACCGCGCAATTTGCTTTATATCAGTCGTGCTTTTACCGATTCCGGTTGTCTGAAAGGACGTGAAGGATTGGAAGCCCTTCTTGGCACTTATCGTGAAAGGCTCCATCCGGTAGGAAAGATTTACCTTTTTATAGAAGATATACAGAATATCGACGGTTGGGAGCAGTTTGTCCTTTCCCATTCTCAGGACTATGTCAGTAGTTGTGAGTTTTTCATCAGTGGCTCCAACGCGCGGATGCTCGATGGAGATTCCGGACAACTTTTGCTTCGCCATTGTGTCAGTTTTGAGATCTTTCCTTTCAGCTATGCCGAGTACGTTGAACGCGAACGGACAGAAGCCTCTGCCAATAGTTATACCGAATATATGGCACATGGTGCTTTGCCTCGTTTGGCAGCATTACCTGCCGGGGAAGACCACCGGGGCTATGTCTCGGCACTCAAAAATACCGCTTTGTTCCGCGATGTCGTGCAGCGTTACCGGATCAAAGACCCCGGACTTTTGGAAGAAGTGTTGATCTATCTTGCCGCCCATTTGTCACAGTCGGTATCCGTCACTACTCTTGTCAGCCATTTCAACACGTTGAACCGGAAGACAAGTTATGACACCGTTGCCAATTATATAGGTTATCTGGAAGATACTTTTCTGATTCATCGTGTGGAGCGTTGCCAAGTCCGCACCCGTGAGATCGTGTTAGGGAGTTGTCGTTATTATATGAACGATTGGGCCTTCATGCTTTATCTTTATCCGTTCTTTGCCCGGCAGCCGGAGGTGGCTTTCAAAAACCATGTTTATATGGCGTTGAGACGTGCCGGTTTTGCCGTATATGTGGGGGTACATCGCAACAAGACCATTGATTTCATGGCTTGTAAGGATGATCGCATTATTTATATCCAATGCATCGCATCATTGGCGGATGAATCGGTTGCGGAAGCATTGTATTCCTCGCTTGCATCCATACAGGACAATTATGAGAAATGGATCGTGTCTGCCGATCGCGCGCCTTTGCCTTCACGGGGCGGAATACGCCACATACAGGCATGGAGGCTGGGAGAGATGTTGGGGCACGAGCGATAATAAAAACAGTAGACTGCAATGTCATATAAATATTTTTAGTTCTATTTCTGAAATATTTATATGACATTGTTTATAGATTTTTGAGCCATTTCTTGCCAGACTTGGTATATGTTCATCCCAAGAATACAGCGGCTGTTGTGAAAATTAATCCAAGCATACTCATATCATACCTCCTTACTTTATCTGAAAATTCGATTTCCTATCATCGCAAAAAGTATGGTTGCAATACTTCCTATAAATACCACATACCAACCGTCATTATGGTAGCTTAAAGTATATAAAGGAATTTTGCTCTTATGCATTACTTCAATAGCTCATTATGTTTGTTGTATGCAAAGGCAACTTTTCTTTTCATAAGTGATGAATTGGTAAAGAAAAGAAGTGCGTGTGTGTAGACACGGTAGCCAACTGATGTAACTAGCTCGAGATTATAATATTCTACTTGTCGTGAAACTGTTCTTTCACCTTCATTTTGAACTGTCGTAAATTTTGCGACAGTTGGAACTTCCTTCAATTTTTCAGTGTATTGTTAATGTGCTTGCCGATGGTTTCGGCATTTGCCGGCACATGAAAAAAGCCGTCGACTTTCAATGCTGAAGCGACGGCTCTTTCTTAAGAGGATGAAGGGTCTATTTCATTCGTTTGTAAATTTTCTAAGTCTGTTGGCTTACATTCGTTTGTCGACAACGTCCCAGTCGATGATGTCCCAGATGGCATTGACGTGGTCGGCACGGCGGTTCTGGTAATCCAGATAATAAGCGTGTTCCCAAACGTCGAATCCTAGCAATGGTTTTAAACCTGCGCGTACGGGGTTGCTGCCGTTAGGCTCTTTGGTGATGTGCAGCTTGCCGTTTTTATCTACGGACAGCCATGCCCATCCTGAACCGAACAGTCCCACTGCGGCTGCATTGAATTCTTTTTTGAAGTTATCGAAGCTGCCGAAGTCGCGTTTGATGGCTTCTGCCAGCTTGCCAGAAGGTTCTTTTTTAGAAGGCTTCGGGGCAAATTGCAGGAAATAAAGGGTATGGTTCAATACCTGTCCCGCATTGTTGAAGATGGCACCGTCGGGTGCCGTAGCCACGATTTCTTCTACCGTTTTTCCTTCGAATTCCGTTCCGGGAACTAGGCTATTGAGGTTGTTTACATAAGTTTGCAGATGTTTACCATAATGGTAGTCTATGGTTTGCTGACTGATTACAGGTTCCAACGCATTGTTTGCGTAAGGAAGTTTGGGCATTTCGTAAGTCATGGTCATAAATATTAAAGACATTATTAATGTATTCATAATGTTTGATTGTTAATTATATCTTTATAACGCATCAGACCCCATAAATGTTTAATAGGATAAAAAAATAGTGGTTAAAATCGTTAACCACTATTTAGGCGTTTTCAGCCTCCCTCTTATTCCTTATTCTCCCCGTTATTAATTTTTAATTATCAATTGATCACCCACTCTTCCGTCCATTCAGGATGGTCTTTTACGACCTTGCGAATCCATCGTCCGTTGGGATTGTATTCGTAATAAGTATTGCTGTCTACGGGATTGCCGTACTCATCGTACATGAAGTATTGGACGCAGGTTCTTTTTTCATTGTTTACCAATATTTGTGTGGACGTTATCTTGTGCAGGTATCCGTATTTGTCGTATTCGTAAATATCCGTCCTGGAGCTTATCTGTGTGGGAAGAGGTTTGGCGGGGAGGGGCAGCACGTATTGTGACTTTACAATGCGTCCTTTGCTGTCGTACTGGTGCGCGGTTGACGAAAGCATAACGTCTTTGTTGAACGTCTTTTCCTCGATCAGCTCGCCTTGCCGGTTATAACTGCTCAATACCAGCCTGCCGTCCGCATATTTCAGCGAATCGCTCAGGACGGTTCCGTTGGCATCGAAGTTACGGGTTCTTTTGTAAACCTCTTTTTTGCTTTTAACGTTCACCTGTATCTCTTGTGCGCATCTGTCTTGCGCATCGTACAAGAAGGAGGTCTGCAACTGCAATCCGTTGTCCGTTACGTTGACAGAGGCGGGTTTGCCGTTATCCAGATAGGCGTATGTCGAGATCCGGGTTTTATTGTTCTGTTTCTCTTCCGATTTCATCAGCAATCCTTTTACATAGGTCTTCACTGACGTAGGAGTGATCCATATTAACGTATCTTCGTACTGGTTGCGCAGTGCATGTGCTTTGTCACGAAACTCCTTGTACTTGTGTGTTGTCAGATAGCCGCAAACCAGTTCCAGTTTGGTAGCGCTGTTTATCTCGGGTTTCATCAATTCGAAGTCAACGCTGTCTTTCGTGTATTCCAGTTCGGTGGTGTGCTTCCTTTCGCCTTCTCCGAGGTAGCTGGAATGCTCATAATTGTCGATGCACTGTTTTTTCGATGCCAACGCTCCCGCTTGTCCGATCATGGAGAAAAGGTAGTCATCGTACAGCGCACGTACTTCCTGGGTATATTTGCGGTTGGACATGCCGTTGAAAAATTTGTTCAACTCCATGTTGTCGAAGAACCTTTTAAAATTCGTATCGGTCGGTGAACGCTTCACGGCATTGTACAGCAACTGGTTGTATTGGTTCATGAACTGTGGCAGGTATTGCCCGTCGGGAAACTCCTTGAAGTAGTTTTCGCATTTGGCAATGCTGGCGGCTTTTTCGCTTTCCGCCATCAACGCATCTTCTCTCGTTTGGTAGAAGTGGTCCATTTGCGCCTGCGTTGCAGGATAGCCGGTGCTTTTCACGAGGTCTGCCAACTGCTTGCTGAGGGTCAGCTTGTCCGCATCAGCTTCAAGGATGGCGGAGATGGCAGCATCCGAACGCTTTTGCAGGTCTGCGATGTCCAGTTTGGCTGCGGTGCAGATGGCTGGGAAAGCACCTTTGCCGGCTTTCTCGAACGCGGGGTAATAATCGGTGGCGCATTTGCTGTCCGGCTGATTCCAAAGCCGGTTCATCAGGTCGATCAGACCTATCTCAGAGGCGAAAGCCTGTACGGTCTCTTCATCCAA
Organism: Jilunia laotingensis; assembly: GCF_014385165.1. Classification (NCBI taxonomy): domain Bacteria; kingdom Pseudomonadati; phylum Bacteroidota; class Bacteroidia; order Bacteroidales; family Bacteroidaceae; genus Jilunia; species Jilunia laotingensis. The sequence goes on from NZ_JACRTF010000001.1 coordinate 3,633,257, forward strand.
TTTTTCCCGGCTTTTTTGGAACTTTTCGGATTCGTTTTCACTGAGAAACTTCAGAAGTTTTTCTACACGCTCTTGCTTTTGTGCCATTACCTGTCCGGCACCCATTGTCATGCTTATAAAGAAGATGGCAATAAAAAAGAAACTCTTTCTTATCATACTTTTCAATCTTTTTCTGTGAGGTCAGGTCACAAAAGTATATAAAAATCTATTCATTGTCAAATGAATGTTATATTTTTGTCGCTATGGAAACGAACTATATAGAAGAATTGAACGAAAGCCAGCGTGATGCGGTACTTTATAATGACGGGCCTTCCCTTGTGATAGCCGGTGCCGGTTCGGGAAAAACCCGCGTGCTGACGTATAAGATAGCCTATTTGCTGGAAAACGGGTATGATCCGTGGAACATCCTTGCACTCACTTTTACCAACAAGGCAGCGAGGGAGATGAAGGAACGCATTGCCCGCCAGGTGGGTGAGAAGCGTGCCCGTTATCTTTGGATGGGGACGTTCCATTCCATTTTCTCCCGGATACTACGTGCCGAGGCGCGGCACATCGGATTCACCTCACAGTTCACCATTTATGACACGGCGGACAGCAAGAGCCTTTTGCGTTCGATCATCAAAGAGATGGCGCTTGACGAGAAAACTTATAAGCCCGGAACGGTGATGGCGCGCATCTCCAATGCCAAGAACCATCTGGTCTCTCCCTCCGGTTATGCCTCCAACCAGGAGGCATTCCGTGAAGACCAGTCCGCCCGGATGCCTGCCATGCGCGATATCTACCTTCGCTATTGGGAACGCTGCCGCCAGGCGGGAGCCATGGATTTCGACGACCTGCTGGTGTATACCTATATTCTGTTCCGTGATTTCCCCGATGTGCTGGCGCGCTATCGCGAACAGTTCCGTTATGTGCTGGTGGACGAGTATCAGGACACCAATTATGCCCAGCACAGCATCGTGCTTCAACTGACGAAAGAAAACCAGCGCGTGTGCGTAGTGGGCGATGACGCGCAGAGCATCTACTCCTTCCGGGGGGCGGATATCGACAATATACTCTACTTCACGAAGGTCTATCCCAACACGAAGGTGTTCAAGCTCGAACAAAACTATCGTTCGACACAGACCATCGTTTGTGCCGCCAACAGCCTGATCGAGAAGAACGAGCGGCAGATACGCAAGGAGGTCTTTTCCGAAAAGGAGAAGGGGGAGGCCATCGGTGTGTTCCAGGCGTACAGTGATGTGGAGGAGGGGGAGATTGTCGTGAACCGGATCGCCTCCCTGCGGCGTGAAAAGGAGTACGGCTACTCGGATTTCGCCATCCTTTACCGTACGAATTCCCAAAGCCGCATCTTTGAAGAGGCGTTGCGCAAACGAAGTATGCCTTACAGAATCTATGGAGGACTGTCTTTCTACCAGCGGAAGGAGATCAAGGATGTGATAGCTTATTTCCGCCTGGTGGTCAACCCGAACGATGAAGAGGCTTTCAAGCGCATCATCAATTATCCTGCGCGTGGGATAGGGGAGACCACCGTGGGCAAAATCATTTCTGCCGCAACCGCGAATAATGTCAGCCTGTGGAACGTCCTTTGTGAACCGTTGAGTTACGGGCTGGAAATAAATAAGGGTACGCACAATAAATTGCAGGGATTCAGGGAGTTGATTGAAGGATTCATTCACATGCAGACGGATGACATCACCAAGAATGCCTACGATATGGGAACGGAAATTATCCGTCAGTCCGGCATCATGAATGACGTGTGCCAGGACAATTCGCCTGAAAATCTGAGCCGTAAAGAGAACATCGAGGAACTTGTCAACGGTATGAATGATTTTTGTGCCGCCCGCCAAGAGGAGGGAAACACGAACATCTCGTTGACGGATTTCCTTTCCGAGGTTTCTCTGTTGACGGATCAGGATTCCGACAAAGAAGGCGATGGCGAGAAAGTGACTTTGATGACCGTGCATTCCGCCAAAGGGCTTGAATTCCGCAACGTGTTCGTGGTAGGCATGGAGGAGAACCTTTTCCCCAGCGGCATGGCGGGCGATTCGCCCCGTGCCATGGAGGAGGAGAGGCGGTTGTTCTATGTGGCTATTACCCGTGCCGAGGAGCATTGTTTCCTGTCTTTTGCCAAAACCCGTTTTCGCTACGGGAAAATGGAATTCGGTACACCGAGCCGTTTTTTAAGGGACATCGACACCTGTTTCCTCCGTTTGCCCCAAGAAGCTGGTTTGAGCCGGCAAGTGGACGAAGGGGTGCAGCGTTTCCGTCGCGAACGGCAGAAGGTACAGTTGATCAATCCATCTATACTTCCACGGAATTTGAAAAAAGTCAGCGATGCGGTATCTCCGATGGCTTCGGCTTCTTCTGTTGCTTCTGCTGCCTCTGGCTTTTCCAACTCTTCTGCTGCCTTTGGTTCTTCCGGCTCTTCTGCCGCACTTGGCTCTTCCGCCTCTTCTACCTCTTCTGCCGCAACGAAAACCGGGACAGGAACCCCTGTAATTGTAAGCCCCGGTCAACAAATCGAACATGAACGTTTCGGACTGGGCGAAGTATTGAAAGTGGAAGGCAACGGTGACAATGCGAAGGCTACCATTCGTTTTAAAAATGCAGGGGAGAAGCAACTTTTGCTTCGTTTTGCACGTTTTAAAGTAGTATCTCAGAAATGATGGAGGATGAATGATGAAGAAAATTGTAGTTTGTATGGTTCTGTCCACTTTTTTGTTGGGCAGTTGTGCTACCGGGCAGATGTCCGGCAATCCCGGAGCCGTTATGGCAGGGGCCTCCATCGGTGGTACCGTTGGGAGCGCAATCGGTGGGCTGATTGGTGAAAATAATCATGGCTGGCATGGAGGATACAGAGGATCGGCAATCGGTACCATTGTGGGCACTATCGCTGGTGCTGCCATTGGAAATGCAGTCTCGACTCCCCGGCAACAGGAGGATGAATATGTGGAAATCATAGAGAAGAAGAAATACGCACCCCAATCTCAGGTGCAGCGACCTGTTTCGATGCCCGATCTGAAAATACGTAACATCCGCTTTATCGATGATAATAGAAATCACGTAATTGATGCCGGGGAGAGCAGTAAAGTGATCTTCGAGATTGTAAACCAGGGACGCAATACTGTTTACGATGTCGTTCCTATGGTGGAGGAAGTAACCGGTACGAAGCATATTTATATCTCTCCGTCCGTCATGATCGAAGAAATTGCTCCCGGTGAAGGAATACGTTATACCGCTACCATAACGGCAGGAAGTAAACTAAAGGAAGGTGAGATAATCATCCGTGTATCTGTTGCCGCGGGAGACAATGCCGAGGTTGCTTTTCAGGAATTTTCGTTGCCTACTCAACGGTGAAAAGGAGAGGGTGATTATACTTATTAGTATGTCGATGACCTGCATCTGCATACTATATATTAATGGTAGAGATCGTATACGCTCTTTGATTTATTGATTTTCAGATTATTAAATAGTGTGTCGATCTCCAATGTTTTTAGTATGATTGAAGGTCGACATATTTTTAATGGAATAAATGGAAAGGGAAAGAAAGTAAATTGCTGGTAATTAGTTGGTTGGCTTTTGTAATCTATAGGCTGTTAATTGTACCGATTGTGGAATTGAAACATTTTCGTCAATATCAATTTCGTTGTCATATAGACCTGTTAATTGTACCGATTGTGGAATTGAAACTCTTGAAAAAACCGGATATCAGCGGACTCAACGCACTGTTAATTGTACCGATTGTGGAATTGAAACGATGGTAAAGGTGGCATTGTTACTATTGAGAATCCTGTTAATTGTACCGATTGTGGAATTGAAACTATTGTTCTCGTAGATGTGAACGTTGGCCAGATTCTGTTAATTGTACCGATTGTGGAATTGAAACGTTGATACCGGCCTCACGGTACTTCTCCACGCTGCCTGTTAATTGTACCGATTGTGGAATTGAAACGTCTTTTCTAGTCGAACAGGCAATGATTAAAGCTCTGTTAATTGTACCGATTGTGGAATTGAAACTCTGGGGAAGCACGGTTTTCACTTTCTGATAGATCCTGTTAATTGTACCGATTGTGGAATTGAAACATGCTTCCGGTGTTATGGCCTTTAGCATGCGCTCCGCTGTTAATTGTACCGATTGTGGAATTGAAAATCGTTTAGATCGACGCTTGTGATCTGGCCTTTTGCTGTTAATTGTACCATTTATGGAATTTATTTACCTCTTTGCGCTCTATATAATTTTCTTCTTTTTTGTAAGAAAAAGGCATGAATATTTTTATCCATGCCCAATGAAATTCTTAATCACTTTTACTTTTTCAATCTATCGGGAATACTACCAATTATTTCCGGCATTTCCCTTTCCTATCAATTCTTTAATCTCTTGTTTATATTGATTTGCCATTTCCGCTATGTTTTTTCCTGCCTCTGCGGTTCCCATTCCATAAGCGACAATAGGAGTTTGCCATACCATTCCGGCATGAATTGCACCTGCCTGATAAGGACGCAATAATTCATCTACTGTAAAGTGGTTTTTCCCACCACTTCGATAGGCATCCGATTCGGAACCTGTCGTAGTTACCACCAATAATGGTTTTCCGGCTACTGCAGGCGTATTGGCGAGATAAGTAAACACTTCATCTTGCCATCTTTTTAGGAGTGACGGTGCCGAAAGCCAATAAAAAGGAAACTGGTATACCACGGCAGAAGCATGTGAAATGATTTTGCTCCATTCATCCACGTTGAATGCGGTTTCACCAGGCAACTCATAGAGATTGTAAATAGCCACCTCGTCCATTTCTTTTACAGCATCCACCAATGCTTTGTTAGCTTGTGATTCTTTGATGTGAGGGTGAGCCAGCAAAATCACAACTTTTTTTAAATCTTTATCCATATCGTTTTCTAAATTTTTGGTGAAGAATCAAATCATTTCGTAAAGGTATGAATTATTGGAAAACATTCCGTATTTTTGCACCTTAATTCTATCTGTTAATTACCAAATTCCATATTCTGAAAATGATAGACTTTACCCGGTTTCCTTCTCCATGTTACATCATGGAAGAAGAATTGTTGAGAAAGAACCTTGCTTTGATTAAGAGTGTTGCCGACCGTTCGGGGGTGGAAATTATCCTTGCTTTTAAATCTTTCGCTATGTGGAGATCTTTTCCCATATTCCGTGAATATATCAGTCATTCCACCGCAAGCTCCGTTTATGAAGCACGCTTGGCTTTGGAAGAGTTCGGAAGTAAAGCGCATACCTATTCGCCCGCTTACACAGAGCAGGACTTTCCGGAGATCATGCGTTGTAGTAGCCATATCACTTTTAATTCACTTGCGCAGTTCCATCGTTTTCATCCCTTGACGAAAGGCAGCGCGGTGTCTTGCGGCATCCGCATCAATCCGGAATATTCAGAAGTGGAGACGGAACTTTATAACCCCTGTGCCCCCGGAACACGCTTCGGCATCACTGCGGATCTTTTGCCTGACGTACTTCCACAGGGCATTGAAGGCTTCCATTGCCATTGCCATTGCGAATCGTCTTCTTTTGAACTGGAACACACTTTGCAGCATATTGAAGAAAAATTCTCCCGTTGGTTTCCTCAGATACAATGGCTGAATCTGGGCGGAGGACATCTGATGACCCGAAAGGATTATGATACGGATCATTTAGTCGGTTTGCTTCAAGGATTAAAATCTCGCTATCCCCATTTGCGTATTATTCTCGAACCCGGATCTGCATTCACATGGCAGACCGGTGTGCTTACCTCAGAGGTAGTCGATATAGTAGAAAGCCGTGGTATCCGGACAGCCATCCTTAATGTCAGCTTTACCTGCCATATGCCCGATTGCCTGGAAATGCCTTATCAGCCAGCGGTGTGGGGTGCGAAAATGGGACAGGAGGGAAAACACGTTTACCGTTTGGGAGGGAACTCCTGTCTGAGTGGTGACTATATGGGATATTGGAGTTTTGATCATGAACTGAGAATCGGTGAACGGATAGTCTTTGAAGATATGATCCACTATACTATGGTCAAAACGAACATGTTCAACGGGATTCATCATCCTGCCATTGCGTTGTGGACAAAGGAGGGGAAAGCTGAAATATACAAACAATTTTCTTATGAAGACTATCGGGATAGAATGAGCTGATAATCAAATTAATTGTTTTGCGGGAGGCATTAAGTGAATTCTTTAAAGCGAAAAAAAACAGGCGGAATGTTTGCACGTTTACAGAATTTGTCTACCTTTGCAACCGCAAACGAAAAATGCGGAAATAGCTCAGTTGGTAGAGCATAACCTTGCCAAGGTTAGGGTCGCGAGTTCGAGTCTCGTTTTCCGCTCATCTTTGAAATATTGGAAATCTTTTCTTTGCCCAGGTGGCGGAATTGGTAGACGCGCACGTTTCAGGTGCGTGTGTCGAGAGGCATGCAGGTTCGAGTCCTGTTCTGGGCACAAGAAGATGGAGAATTCAAATGTCTTTAATGAGTTATTGGAGAGGTGGCGGAATTGGTAGACGCGCTACTTTGAGGGGGTAGTGACAGTTATGTCGTGGGAGTTCGAGTCTCCTTCTCTTCACTAACGTTAAAGAAATGCGGAAATAGCTCAGTTGGTAGAGCATAACCTTGCCAAGGTTAGGGTCGCGAGTTCGAGTCTCGTTTTCCGCTCATTTATTTTAAGCACATATTTTAATTGCCCAGGTGGCGGAATTGGTAGACGCGCACGTTTCAGGTGCGTGTGTCGAGAGGCATGCAGGTTCGAGTCCTGTTCTGGGCACAGTCCTTGTGATTGTGTATTGACGGAAGATATGTTTGCGGAAATAGCTCAGTTGGTAGAGCATAACCTTGCCAAGGTTAGGGTCGCGAGTTCGAGTCTCGTTTTCCGCTCAGGGAAGGCAGGAGGTTTCAGTGATTACTGGAGCCTTCTGCTTTTTTAGTTTATACATACTGTAGCGGTCGTTTTCCTCCGGGATGCCGAATTAAATAGGCCGGGCTCTTACTCATTTTCCACTTTGTCTACGGATTAAATACAATGGGGAAAAAGGAAAACAGTGATAGTTAACTTTCATTTTCTTTTTTTTATGGCAGTTTTTAAGTACTTTTGCATGTCTTAAAATCAATTTTATAACGTTCCAAACTATTATATAAATATATCATGAAAAAGACAATAGGCATAATCTCTATTTATTTGTTGTTTTTACTGGTTGGAAAGCATGTCCATCTACAAAATGTGTGTACGCTTTTTGATATAGATTTATGGCGGCAAGGAATGTCAAATACTAATAGCTCAGACAATTTCTACTTTGATGAAATGAAAGGCACTTTTAAACCCTCTTTACATATATTTCTTCCTGTACCTGAATCAGCTATGGGACGTGTGATTGCAGTGTGTCCCGGAAGCGGATGGGGAATTCGGGAAGAAGGAGGATGCCCAAATGATGGTTGTAACAATATACCATATAACAAAACAATAAATGTTTAGCGATTATGATACAAACATTAAAACTACACGGAACTGATAAACAGCTTTATAGGCTTGTTGGTCCCCTTGTAATGGACCCTGAGATACTGAAATCGAACAATAATTATCCTTTTAAGACAACAGACCAATTTCTATGGTTCATTGCCATTAATGGAAAAGAGGTGGTTGGTTTCATCCCGGTGGAGAAAAGGGGAGGTAATATAATCATGAATAATTATTATTTCAATCGAGGCGGGGAAGAAGCTTTTTCCCGTCTTCTAGTCGATGCTTTAGCTGTTTTTGATGAAGAAAAAAACGTATATGCGGTTGTCCAGATTCAACATCGGATGATTTTTGAGAAATATGGTTTTAAAATCGAAAAGAGTTGGAAACAATATATAAAGATGCGGAGGAGTGAATGAAGAAAGTAACGGAAGCTAAAAATGTCTACGAGTTGGCGCAAGAACGTTTGCGGATGATCTTTAGTGAGTTTGATAATATCTATGTCTCTTTTTCGGGAGGAAAGGATAGTGGAGTACTTCTAAATCTTTGCATTGATTATATACGTCGTAACAAACTGAATCGAAAAATCGGAGTTTTTCATATGGATTATGAAATCCAGTACCGGATGACTATCGATTATGTAGACCGGATGATCGAGGCGAATAAGGATATTATTGAGGTGTATCGAGTATGCGCTCCTTTTCGAGTGGCAACGTGTACTTCCATGTATCAATCTTTTTGGCGTCCATGGGAGAAAAGCAAAAAAGAGCTTTGGGTACGTTCTATGCCCGAAAATTCAATGACGGAGGAAGATTTCCCATTCTTTAATACTACCATGTGGGATTATGAATTTCAAATGCGCTTTGCCAAATGGATTCATGATAAGAATGATGCTGTACGCACTTGTTGCCTGATCGGAATCCGTACACAGGAGAGTTTTAACCGTTGGAGATGTATTTACTTGAACCGGAAATATCAGATGTATCACACATACCGCTGGACTTCTAAAGTAGGGAATGATATTTACAATGCTTATCCTATATTCGATTGGAAAACAACGGATGTCTGGACGGCTAATGGTAAATTTCATTGGGATTACAATGTTTTGTATGATATGTATTATCGTGCCGGGGTCAATCTGGAACGTCAACGTGTAGCCAGTCCCTTCATTGGAGAAGCAATCGAGAGTTTGGCTCTTTACCGGGCTATCGACCCCGATACCTGGGGCAAAATGGTAGGACGGGTAAATGGGGTGAATTTCACAAGTATGTATGGCGGAACTCATGCAATGGGATGGCAATCTATCAAATTGCCCGAAGGATATACATGGAAAGATTTTATGTATTTCCTCTTATCTACTTTACCGGAAAGAACGCGGAAAGCATATTTGAGGAAGTTGTCGGTGAGCGTGAATTTCTGGCGGACCAAAGGTGGGTGCCTGAGTGAAGCTACAATTCAGAAACTGATAGCCGCCAAAGTTCCTATTATTGTAATGGATAATAGTAATTATAAGACTTACAAAAAGCCGGTACGTATGGAATATCAAGATGACATCAATATTCCTGAATTTAAGGAAATCCCTACTTATAAACGCATGTGCATATGCATTCTGAAGAATGATCATGCCTGCAAATATATGGGGTTCTCGCCAACTAAGGAAGAGATAAGCAAAAGAAGTCAAATAATGGAACAATATAAAAATATACTGCAATGAGTGTGAAAACAAGCCCGGTGTACGCTGTAAAGGCTGTGCCTGTAGAGAAGGTAATAGCCAATGATTATAATCCGAATATCGTAGCTCCTCCGGAAATGAAATTGCTGGAACTATCTATATGGGAAGACGGATTTACTATGCCTTGTGTGTGTTATTATGACAAAGAGAAAGATCAGTATATTCTGGTGGATGGATTCCACCGGTTTTCTGTACTAAAGACATCGAAACGTATTTATCAGCGTGAGAACGGTCTTTTACCTATAGTGGTCATCGACAAGGATATCTCTAATCGTATGAGTTCTACTATTCGTCATAACCGTGCCCGTGGAACACATAATATAGAATTGATGTGTCATATCGTGGCTGAGTTGGATAAGGCTGGAATGTCCGATCAGTGGATTATGAAGAATATAGGTATGGATAGAGATGAGTTACTCAGATTGAAACAACTTTCAGGTTTGGCCGATCTTTTTGCTGATCGTGAGTTCAGTGTCCCTGAAAAAGATGCTCCTTTGAATGCTAGAGAATCGACAACGGTATAAAATCGTATAACTGATATTCGTTTATATACCAAAGGACTGGAACGCGAATTGCACAAGAACAAGAAATGATGATTTGTGTGATTCGCGTAATTTGTGTAGTATGTATCTCATGACTTAAAGGTATCTCCTTAAAATCTTAATGATTATTCGTGTTTCAATATATGAATCGAAAGTCTGCCCTATGCTTCCTTACATTTTCCATACCGTATAGAATTAAATCAATTTCTTTTTTGTCTCTTTCTTTTTTATTCAAATCGTAACCTGTTCTACGCTGATTTGCGTAAAATGAAACTATTCGTTTTCTTTCCTATTTATTTTTGCATTCTGTAACTCTTCTCTTTATATGTCTCGTTATTGGCGTGGCATTCAGCTATCTTTCAACGATCAGAGAAATATAATTATCCCATCTGAATGATCGTAATCCCCGATATTTGCAATATACAAATTGATTAAGATTTGAGTCGTAACATACATATATATAAAAGAATCAATATGAGGAAGATTTTTCTTTTAGGAGTTGCAATTTTACTTTCAGTTACAATGAATGCCCAGCATGTAGCATTGAAAAACAATTTGGTTTATGATGCCACTACTACTCCGAATCTTGCATTGGAGATAGGATTAGGGAAGAAAACCACTTTGGATTTATATGGAGGTTATAACCCATTTACGTTTGGAGATCATAAACGGTTTAAGCACTGGCTGGCACAACCCGAGTTTCGCTACTGGGTGTGCGAACGTTTCAATGGAACTTTTTGGGGTATTCATCTTCACGGGGGTGAGTTTAGTATTGCGGGTTTGGCTTTACCTTTTAAGATATATCCCGGTTTAAAAGATCACCGATATGAGGGTTACTTTTATGGAGTAGGAATAAGCGTGGGACATCAGTGGGTATTTAGTAAACGATGGAGCATTGAAGCGAGTATCGGGATTGGATATGCACGGATCGAATATGATAAATACAAATGTGTGAGTTGCAGCCCGAAAGTAAAGAGTGGTGCTAAGAACTATGTCGGCCCGACAAAAGCAGCGGTCTCACTGATTTATTTTATACGATAATAAGGTTTATTCGGAATTATGTCCAATATATAAATTAAGGTATGATTATGAAGAAAAGCATAATATTGATATTTGGTTTCCTGCTGAGCAATCTAGGATTGCAGGCGCAAAATACTTATGAAGGAAATATCATTTTCAGCTCTCAACGGGTGGTTAGGAAAGGGGGTATTCTGAATATAGAAGCTGTCATGGATTTGAGTAACATGAAATTGTCTGCACAACAAATGGCAACACTTACCCCTGTGATTGTTTCAAATGATGGGGTCGAGTCTCATCAATTTGCTCCCATTATTATTGCTGGAAAAAAGCGTTTCAAGATATTGAATCGTTCACAGGCTTTCGGTACCGCTACGTTATCCGCTGAGCCTATGTATACAGAGAGGCGCTGTAACGATAAGTTGCAAACGATTGATTTATATTTGCGAGTTCCTTATCAGAAATGGATGCATGAAGCCAGGCTTGTAATTAAGGAGAAAGTGACTGGTTGCATTGACTGTGACAGTGGACAAGACGAATATACTGTAATGGCCTCTATTTTGAATGAGCTGTTTATTCCTAAATACGAACTTAGTTACGTGGTTCCTCCGGTGGAACCGTTAAAACAGCGTACAGAGACGCATTCGGCTTTTCTCAATTTTGAGGTGGATAAGTATGTATTGCTTCGTAATTATAAGAACAATATCAATGTATTGACTGAAATAGATAGGATTGTAAATGAGATACAACATGACCCTAACCTGACTGTCACTGAGTTTACAGTGGTAGGGTATGCGTCTCCTGAAGGTAACTTCAATAGCAATATGGCTTTGTCTAAAAATCGCGCTTTTGCTTTTGTCGATTATCTGAAAGACAAATTGAACGTGAATGAATCACTCTTGACGGTGGAATGGAAAGGGGAAGATTGGAACGGTCTTAGTAAGGTGGTGGCTGAATCATCTATTCCTGAAAGACAAGCAGTTTTAGACATTCTTGATAATACTCCGGAAGTCATTCTTCGTAAGCAGAAGCTAAAAACATTGAATGGAGGTATTACCTATAAATTCTTGCTTCGGGAATATTACCCTTCGCTTCGTAGGAATGACTATAGTATCTCTTATGTAGCCCGTCCGTTCAATGTGGAAGAAGCAAGGACTCTGATTAAAACTAAGCCGCAGTATCTCAGTCTAAATGAAATGTTTTTGGTAGCAGAAACCTATCCGAAAAATAGCAAAGAGTTTAAAGAAGTGTTCGATGTTGCTGCACGTGTTTATCCAGATAATCCGATAGCACAACTTAATACGGCTTCTCTCGAGTTGGAGAACGGAGCAGTAAATGTAGCCATCGAACGGTTAATGAAATTGGATGTGCCGGAAGCTTGGAATAACCTCGGAGTGGCATATGTTATGAATAAAGATTATCAGAAAGGAAAAGAATATTTTGAAAAAGCTGCTGAGGCAGGGGTAAAAACCGCTGTGTATAACGCGGGCCAGCTAACTAAGTGGCTGGAAACCCAAGAGTGATGATGTATTCATTTATTAATTAAACAATTACGATTATGAGAGTAGAATGGAAAAAAATGTTGTTGGGATTTGCAGTATTTGCAGGAATGACAATGATGTTATCATGTAGCAATGAGGAAAATTATGATCCCGGTGGTGAACCTGGAGTAACGGAAGAACCTACGGAAACAGCTTTCCTGTCATTTTACGTAGGGGCAGGTTCACTGGCCGGTACCAGAATGATTGCAGTCGATCCTACGGATCCGGGGAGAGAAGAAGAGCAAGTGGTTGAACGGGTTCGCATGGTGTTATATGAAAACAAGGCAGCAACAGTACGATACTCCTGGGATCTGGATGCGAGAAGAGGAAATGGTGGGAGCTTTGAGGGATCTCATGTGGTACCAAACAGCGGTTCTCCCGATCGTTTCATTACTATCGGACAAGAGGTCGTTCGTCAGGATTATAAATTACTGATTTTGGTAAATGCTCCTCCACAGTTGTTGGATGTTACGGAAAAAGGGAGACGTTTGGAGGAATTGTATCGGGAAGCGAATGTCATGAAAGCAGACTTAACTACTCCTAATGGCATTGCTGCAGATAATAATTTCTATATGACGAATGATCAGGGACTGATAGATGTTCCGAAAGACGAATTGAAACCTACAAAAAATGACGCTGAAGTTTCTCCGTTTATGGTACATGTGGAACGTGCTGTGGCTAAAGTTGTGGTTAAGGAGCCTGAATCGGGTATTGTGGTAACTCCGGATGGAGATGCAATTTCGGATCTGTCATGGGGACTGGATATTACCAACAGGTATATGTATTGGATGCGTCAGATGACTTATACAGCATCCGGAATGATGGAAGGACCGGGAGTCAGCCGTCGTGAACGTTATGCGATGGATCCTAACTTTGAAGGTCTGCACCATTATGATGAAGTTACTCTTGGTAATTATTTTGAATATTTGGATGTTTCTGATCCATTGATGGATTTACCGAAACAGTTCGGAGAATATGATTATGTCGCAGAGAATACAATGGCCGCTGATGAACAGTATAAAAATGTAACGACACGTGTTATCTTACGTGGAATCTACAGACCTAGTGGCATAAATCTTCCCGCGAATACTCGTAGTGGAGCAACGGGTATAAGCTTTTTCACTTTTGAAGGATTGGTGTTTAGTGTACAGCAGATGGCAAATCTGGTAAACAATCTGCCGGGTGATCCGGGCGAACTTTCCGAACCTGTTTTGCAAAGGCTGCATGCTGTAATTATTGGTTTTCCAGATCCGTCCAGACTGACAAACCCACAAGCGTCTTTTTCAGAGAACGGCATTCGGTACTATCACAATGGGGTATCTTATTATACGATACAGATACGCCACTTTGATGATGGTCAGGTAAGTGAGCCCATGGGGTTCGGGCGGTATGGAGTAGTACGTAATAATGTTTATAATATTACGGTGAGAAGTATCCTTGGACCCGGTGAGCCTGTAATTGAAAAACCTGTAGAACCGAATGATGATCCGGCATATATCTCGGCAGACGTGAATGTTTTGCCTTGGTCAGTTCGTACGCAGGATGTAGAAGATTTATATAATTAATTCCGAATTATTATGAACAGATTTATCGGATACATACAGGTTGCATGCTTCTGCCTTCTGCTATGTGCTTCCTGTGTCAGAGACGGTATAGATGAGGATTGCAATTCTTACGTTCGCTTTGTATACGACTATAACCTGGAATACATAGACTTGTTTCATAAACAGGCAACAAAGATGAATTTGTATGTATTCGATGAAAATGGTGTATATGTTACGGAACTTAAAGAAGAATCCGGTGCTTTTGCACCGGATTATCTGATGCCTCTTCCCGAATCATTCAGAGGAAAGAAATTTATTGTAGTAGCTTGGTCAGGTCTTTATGATCAGTCGTATGATAAAGAACTGTTAACTCCTGGCGTATCCACACTTCAAGATATGGAAGTCAGGGTGAACAACTTGAAAACCCGTAATGGAGAAGGGACAGTCGATCGTGAATTGCATCCACTGTGGCATGGGAAGCATACAGAGATAAAGCCCTTGTATAACAACGATATAACCACCGTCTCCTTGATGAAGAATACCAATACATTCCGCATTGTCATGCAAATGTTAGACGATGCTTCTATCGATGTGAATGATTATGATTTTCGTATTATTTCTCCTAATGGTCGTTATAATCATGGCAATGAATTGCAGAATGATGAAGAAACTGAAAAGGTAGAATATACCGTTTACCATACTGAAAACGATGATGAGACGGGTGCCATTGCGGAACTAAACACATTGCGGTTGATGACAGTAAAGGATAACCGTCTAGTCATTACTCATAAATCCACGGGAAAAAGCATTTTGGATATTCCTTTGAATAAATATCTCAATGCCTTACGCTTGGAACAATATTCCGGCCTTTCTTTGCAGGAATATTTGGATCGTTCAGATAAGTATGGGATCGTTCTCTTTTTTAAAGGAATGGATAGCGAAGGGAATTATATCAGTGTCGATATGCAGATCAACGGTTGGTTAATCAGAGAACAGAATGTGGAAGATATTTGAACTGGATATAGGATTTGAGAAGGACTAGGAGATGTGTCGAAACTCCTCTTTTATCGAAATCACCCTTGTTACATAATTGAACTGCACTCCTAAGTTTTGTGTCCAACTTTTGGGGTGCAGTTCAAAGTGCGTGTGGTCTTTATCATAAAGTCACAAATAACTTTATGCAATGCTTTCAATAATTTTCCGTTGTTGTTCAAGGAAATTGATGCGTTGTGCTTCCCCACTTTCGGAAATCAATGTCGAATGCCTTTTTAACGATTGTATCCAATTCTTTTGCAGATTACATATCTGTGGATTTTGCGAATCCATCGAGTTTATGGAATATACTCTGAATAGGCATATTTGGAAATCACTCTTCTCAATATAACTGTAAGTTGCTTCAAAATTGATGTTAGATAGATAGAAGGCAATTTTATTGCCATTACTGAATTCCCCTTTTACAGACCATTGTTCCAGTTCGTGTAACAATTGCAGGAGTTCACTTTTCAGTTGCATTATGTCTTCACCGGATATAAGATTTAATCCGGAAAAATACTTTATCTCCCGAATGAAAGCATGAAAAATATTGCTATCCCAGATAAAACAAGTCTTTCGGCATTGTTTCACTGTGTCACTTAATTGTTTGTGTACCGATATCACTTTTTCCGGTACATACATCCCTGATAATGTATGAGGCGGTCTTATCTTTCCATTCTGGTAAATCCAGCGGCAAAGTCGGAATTTAGACAAATATTCATAGGTCGAATAAAGTGTGAAAGGCACAATGTTGGCTGCCGTATAAATAACAGTACTGCTGTCGTTTTTTACAAAGTTGAAAATCTTGAGATAACGTTCCAGTATTTCATAATAACAATCTACCGGTTCAGGCGAATGTTGCAGATTCAAATCGAAAGTAGCTCGGTTTTGTAAATGATTACCGATGATTTGGTCGATGGATATACCTAGTTTTTGGGAGATCGTAGCTATTTCATCGAAAGTAAAAGCTACTTCTGCTCTTAATCGTCGATAAACGGCTTCTTTCCCTATACATAATGCATCGGTTAGGAAATTGGCTAGAGTCTCTCCCGGTGGGATACGTTCTTTCATCTCTATGATGAGTTCGGTTACAATATTATTCTTCATAAGTTCACCTTTGTTTAATGTATTATAAATACTTCATTTATTGAGGCGTTCTTTGGCCTGCTTGCAAATATAAAGCTTTCATGCCGGACAATGGTGAACTATAATGTATATCGGAAGAAGACGCTATTTCTGATTAGGTCTTTATAAATGAAATGATTTGCAGAGAACGAAACATAGAGTAAAAAATTGCTTACTGAGTTTCGTTTTCTGAAAACGACAAGGTCGATTATTTTAAAATTAGTTGGTAAATGAAGTTTATAGTGAATTTATTATTTCTCGTTGTTGTTTGAAAAACTGGATACGCTGCATCTCACCGCTTTCAGAAATAAGCGTGGAGAATTTCTTGAGAGACTGTATCCAAGCTTTCAAACTTTGGCACATACCGGTATCATGAGTTGTCAAGGAATTGATGGCATATACCCGGATCATGCTCATCTGTACACTATTGCTTTCAATGTAACTATACGTTGCTTCAAAGTTAATGTTTGAAATATATATGTTCACTTCATTGCCAGTCGCATACTTACCATTATTGGCAAGGTCTTCCAGTTCATCAATTAATTGTAGCGATTCCTCTTTGATTTTAAGTTTGTCTTCTTCCGAGAGAAGATGAATGCTGGTAAAATATTGCAAGTCGTTCACCATGTGAGCAAAAATCATATTATCCCAGATATAGCTTGTACTATGTACATGTTCGGAAGCATAAACAAATTCTTTTTGTATATCCAGCAAATTTTGTGGTATTTCCAGTTCATCAAAGTGCTTGCATTTGATATTTTCATTCTGATACATCCATTTGAACAAACGGAACTTGGACAAATGCTTGTGTTTCAGATATAATGTTTGGGGAATTATATTCGATGAAGTGGCTAGTTCTGATGTGGGATCTTCTCCCATAGCTTTGAACATACCGATATATTTATTGATGATTTTGTAGTAAGTTTCAAATGGATTTTCATGATGCACCACATTCATATCGAATACGGCGTTTTCTTTGAAACTGACACCTACCATTTTATCGAGAGATACTCCCAGTTTACGTGAAATGATGGCGGCTTCACCCAGGGTGAATGGAACTTCACCCCGCAACCTGCGATAGATAGCTTCTTTGCCGATGTAGAGGATGTCCATTAATGTGTTTGCTAGATTACTCCCTTCGGGTAACTTTTCTTTGACTGCTTCAATCAATCCGGTGTTAAGTTCGTATGTTATCATGAAATTATTTCCTTTCTGTTTGTTTGATTAACAAAACAGCTAATCGAGTTGTTTCGAAAATCGCAACTATTTTCATCTTGGAGCTTTTAATACCCTGTATTCGGGAGAAACGCTCTGAATTCACTACCATATGGAATTCCTCATCAGTTTTTCCTTTAAAATAATATGTTTATATATTTGCATAATTTAGGCAAATCGTCTACATTTGTCGAGGCATAAATGAAACGTTAATACATGAAAAGAATTTTAGTTAGCGGTGGAGCGGGATTTATTGGCTCGCATCTTTGCACCAGGCTGATTAATGAAGGACACGATGTTATTTGTTTGGATAATCTTTTTACAGGATCGAAAGATAATATCGTGCATCTTATGAACAATCATCGTTTTGAATTTGTGCGCCATGATGTAACATTGCCGTATTCAGCAGAGGTAGATGAGATTTACAATCTTGCATGTCCGGCTTCTCCCATACGTTATCAACATGACGCAATTCAGACAGTGAAGACATCAGTGATGGGCGCAATAAATCTGTTAGGTTTGGCTATGCGGTTGGATGCTAAAATTCTGCAGGCTTCAACAAGCGAAATATATGGTGATCCTAAAGTACATCCCCAACCCGAGAGTTATTGGGGTAATGTCAATCCTATAGGTTACCGTTCTTGCTATGATGAAGGGAAAAGATGTGCTGAAACGCTTTTCATGGATTATCATCGTCAGAACAATGTTCGCATCAAGATTATTCGTATTTTCAACACATACGGTCCCTGTATGTTACCCAATGATGGTCGTGTAGTTTCTAATTTTTTGGTACAAGCATTGCAAAATGAGGATATTACGATTTATGGTTCCGGATCTCAGACACGAAGTTTTCAATATGTGGACGATTTGATTGAAGGTATGATCAGAATGATGGATACGGATGACAGTTTTACCGGACCGGTAAATATTGGTAATCCAAAAGAGTATTCCATACTTGAATTGGCTGAAAAAGTTATCAGTATGACTGAATCAAAGTCAAAGATAATTTTCAAACCTTTGCCTGATGATGATCCGAAACAACGTCGTCCGGACATTACTTTGGCAAAAGAAATGTTGGGTTGGTCTCCTACAGTCGAATTGGAAGAAGGACTCAGGCGTATGATTGATTATTTCAAAGATTATAAGGTGTAACAACAGATAAAGCTAGATAAAAATGAACATGGAAATTAACCCTTCTGAATATAAAATACTCATTGTAGATGATGTAATGTCGAATGTACTGTTATTGAAAGTACTTTTGACTAATGAGAAATTTCAGATCGTGACAGCTAACAACGGTCGTCAGGCGTTGGATCAGGTAGAAAAGGAGAAACCGGATCTGGTTTTACTGGATGTGATGATGCCGGATATGAGTGGTTTCGAAGTTTCCCAGCAACTGAAAGCGAATCCGGAAACGGCTGAAATACCGATTATTTTTCTGACTGCACTGAATAGTACGGCAGATATTGTGAAGGGTTTCCAAGTAGGAGGTAATGATTTTATTTCGAAACCGTTCAATAAGGAAGAGTTGATTATTCGTGTGACGCATCAAATCTCATTGATTGCGGCTAAACGCATTATTGTTGCACAGACTGAGGAGTTAAGGAGAACAATTATTGGTCGTGACAAGCTGTATTCGGTGATTGCGCATGATTTGCGTTCCCCTATGGGCTCTATCAAGATGGTTCTCAATATGCTTATTCTGAACTTGCCGAACGATACGATCGGTGACGAGATGTATGAGTTGCTGACGATGGCCAACCAAACCACGGAAGACGTATTTTCGTTGCTTGATAATTTGTTGAAATGGACAAAGAGCCAGATCGGCAAGTTGAAGGTTGTTTATCAGGATGTAGATATCGTAGAAGTAACAGAAGGAGTAATTGAAATATTCTCAATGGTTGCCGGATTGAAAAAGATCAAGATTAATCTGGAATCACCGGAACATCTGGAAGTACATGGAGATATCGATATGATAAAAACGGTGATCCGCAATCTGGTAAGCAATGCCATTAAATTCAGTACTGAAGATACAGAGATAATGGTGACGGTGAAGGAAGAAGGCGATATGGCTGTGGTAAGTGTGAAGGATAACGGTTGTGGCATTGATGCAGAGAATCAGAAAAAACTTCTTCATACGGATACTCATTTCAGTACTTTCGGTACAAATAATGAAGAAGGATCAGGATTGGGGTTGCTATTGTGTCAGGACTTTGTGATTAAAAATGGCGGTAAGCTTTGGTTTACATCCGTTAAAGGAGAAGGTTCTACATTCAGTTTCTCTGTTCCTTTAAATAAATAAAATGATCTTATATTAAATATGAAACACACCCCGGAATCAATTCTGTGAAGAATATTCCGGGGATTCTTTTGTCTGATGAAACTCATTGTAAAATATCGTTTATATTATCTTATCCTGTTTCTTTTCACTATTCTTCTGGGATTGGGATCAAGGAGATATGGTAGCTATCTACCCGCCTTTGTTGCGGATTATGCTGGAGATACCTTATGGGCAGCGATGGTATATTGGGGCATAAGTGTTCTATTTCCTAAAAAGGAATTTTTTCGGAAAGGGTTTATTGCTTTGTCATTTTCTTATTGTATCGAGATCAGTCAGCTTTATCAGGCGGATTGGATCAATGCGATCAGAGGAACCACATTGGGAGCTTTGGTACTCGGTCATGGATTCCTCTGGTCGGATATACTTTGTTATACAGTCGGTGTCGGACTGGCTATTTTAATAGATTTTACCCTCTTCATCAATAAGGAGTATATTTAACTTGTTCGGAAAAAGAGGAGTACAGTGTTCACGGCACAAATTCAGCAGGAGAGTGAAAAATCTGCTTCGTTCTTCTCCACCAAGTAAAGTCCAGAGTTCGCGTGCCAGTGTGATGTGATCTATTTTATTAATCGTCTCTTGGCAACAAAATGCCTTGTTTGCTACTTCTTTCAGGAACTCTTTATTCATCACAACTTTTTTGCTATGGGTATCCAGATGTCCTTCTGCCAGTTTGACGGCTTTACCGATCATGACTCCCATTGTAATCTCCGGTATATCGATTTCTGCTGCTATTTTAAGGGTTTCACCGATGAAATTGCCGTAATGAACGAAAGCTTGTGCCGGTAATTCAAGGTACTGGCTGCGTATTGCGCGTTCGCTTTTAGCACCGGAGTTGATAACGACGCATGTAGTGCCGCTTGCTTTGGCTACTTCCATTTCTTTACGGATGGCATTGACAAACGCTTCGGACGAGAATGGCCGCACTATTCCGGAAGTGCCTATGATAGAGATTCCACCTTCTACTCCGATCCGTGGATTAAAAGTGCGTTTGGCGATCTCTTCACCACCCGGTACGGAGATAGTTACTACAAAGGTTCCGTCAAAAACAGACAGTCCTATTTGCGTCAGATAATGTTTTAGGTTGTCTTCAAGCATTTTGCGAGGGGCGGGATTGATAGCGGGTGTTCCCAACTCCATACCCAATCCTGGCAATGTGATAATACCTACTCCTTCACCACCACGTAGGACTAATTTAAAATCTTCAGGCGAGGAACGTAGTTCTGCCCCTTTGCCTTCATTACGGACAAAAGAGAGGGACGCTTTGATTGCGATTCCGTTAGTTACATCGGGATCATCACCGGCATCTTTAATAACGGTAGCAGTCGTTTCAAACATCTGATCAGAACCATCTGGTTCGATAATAGGCTTTTTCGTGACCTCTTTTACATAAACAGTAATAGGTTCTTTATTAGGCAATTGAACTGTGACCTTCTTAATCTCCGCAAAAGGTTCGAACAAAGCTTTCGCTGCAGCGAGGGTTGCTGCCGTGGCACATGTGCCGGAACTTATTCCGATGCGTAACGGAAAGAATTCCGGGAGATATTTCTGAATGGCGAATTGCAGCCCATACTCACCAAGAACTATCTCTACAAAATTTTTCATTATTTCCTCATCGCGTTGAATGGCAAATACTTTGATGTTTTCTTCCAATGCCGCATTCACTTTCTCGGTAAACCCACCAGACTCACCGGACTCTTTGAGAAGAATAGCTTGCGGACGGTATTGTCGTAAAAGTGAGTGTTCGTCTTCTTCCGGTTGATAGTAACACAGCCGATCCGGGGGAAAACCTTGATAGATAGCAAGCTGCCGGGAGCTTTCCCGGTTTAAAATCCGGAACCAACAGCTATGTTGAGTCCAGTAGGATTTCAGCTTGCTGATACTTTGTACACCTGTGAGGGCAAGGAGTTTGCTGATGCTTTCAGCTTCTAACCGTGTTATGGCATCTTCATAATCTTTGCACCAGAATACGTCTTTGAGACGGGCTGGATAGATGCGTTCGTAGCGTATGGCGATTATTTGTAATTTGCCTGACACCTCTATTATTGTTTCATGGAGTCTTTGGGCAAAAGGATGGGAGGCATCAATGATGAGCCGGATTCCTTTTTCATGGCAAAAAGCCTCCATTTGTCCGGTATCCAATGCACCGGTTATCCGTTCACCATGTTGAAGATTTATTTCTTGTTCATTCCCTTTCGTTGAATAATAAAAGAGTTTGCCCGCTTCATCGATCACCCGGGCAGCTGTACGTCCTTCTGTGGTTCCTCCGAATATAAGTATCATTTACGGTATATATGTTTGAATTCGTGTGAATAAAGGCGGGATAACCCTTCCCGGTTGTCAATGGCATCCCCTACGACAAGCATAGTCGTTAGTGTTAGCCCATTGTCATTTACGATAGCTGCAAGGTCTTTCAGTTCACCTCTGTAAATGTGTTCGTCTTTCCAGGTCAGGTGGTAACAGGCGGCAACAGGAGTCGTAGGTGGATAGTGTTCCATTAACTCCTTCTGAACTTCATCGACAATGCCGGCACTCAGGAAAATACACATCGTACTTTGGGATCGGGCTAACAGATGGAGCTTCTCTTTCTCGGGCATCGGGGTGCGGCCTTCGCCACGGGTCAGGATGATGGTCTGCACTTTCTCGGGTATGGTAAACTGTGAACGCAATGCGGCAGCCGCAGCTTGGAAAGAAGAAATACCCGGAGTGATATGATAGCTCATCTTGTATTGATCGAAAAAGTTCATCTGTTCCTGAATCGCACCATATATGCATGGATCACCCGTATGCAGACGGACAATGAATTTGCCACGATCGTAAAACTCTTTCATCAGGGCGAATTGCTCTTCAAGGGTCATAGAAGCGGAACTGCGTACCGTAACACCCTCTTTAGCACATAAAGTCAGTTCTCTGGGTACAAGACTTCCGGCATAAAGTATCAGGTCGGCCTCTTCCAACATTCGGTGTCCGCGTACTGAAACCAGTTCTGGATCACCCGGCCCCGCACCTACAATTTCAATATGACCGCACCGCTTGGCTGCAATATCCATTGCTATCGCCACGGTATAGTCAGGGCCTTTTTGTTTGGAAATAATTAATTCCACTCCACCGGACGAAAGCAATGCGGATGCTTCGCAAACGCTGGGAGTACCCATGTGCTTCATTACGATTTCACTAGGGTGGGGGACTTCTATCTCTTTTAATTCTGCGGCTGTATAGAATAGGGTTTCATAGGTTTCAGCCATCCTTTTCAAAAGAAGTTCATTACGTTTTTCTTCTATGGAAGATACCGTGCAGATGCTTTCAGGAAAAATGCGAGCATCGGACAGGATATTTCTAATCCCTTCCAAAGGACCAGCGGGATCGGCATTATGGGCACATCCCAGTCCTATATGCATGACTTTCGGTACAAAATATAGGACGGGTAAATGGTGATCATATCTATATGGAGTGACAGCGATTAGCAGTTGATAGCGGTTGTCCGACGGGATATCGTTTATTTCATAATAGATATCTACGTGCTGTGGACAAGTACGTTCTAAAAAATCGGTTCCTTTATCGCGTACATCGAGTAGAAGTGCGGTCGGGGCTTTGTTGACAAACAGGCTGATCACTTTGTTCATTTCGGTATTTTTGCTTATTGCAGTATACCAACCGAATTGCTTGTCCAATGTGTCGAGTGCCCAAAGTCCCGTACGGTCGCTTTGGGTGGTAATAACAGATTCTGCTCCCAATATATCCGCAACTTGCTTAGTCAGTTCGTTTGCTCCTCCGATGTGCCCCGATAAAACTGAAATCGCATAGCGCCCTGTGCTGTCTACGCATATTACTGCCGGATCGGTATGCTTGTCTTTAACACAGGGAGCGATTGACCGGACGCAAATGCCCATTGCACCGATAAAGATAAATGCATCGTAATTGGTGAAAGCTTCGGATACGAACATTTGTATGGAATCGATGTAACGGCATCCCTGCTCCGAAATAACTTGGGAAGCGGAGAATATTGCCGAAAGGGGAAGTTCTTTTTGAAGCGTCTGCGCCATAGCCAGACTTGTTTCTGAAATAAGTATGATAGCAATTTTCATGGCTTGGTTACCTTTAATATGTGAATCGGATTGTATTCGTTGAGTGAAATGCTTATGGCAGTGCAGGGACTGAACCCCGTTACCTGTGTACTTTCCATGAAAAGCTTGCGACTTTCCTCTGTAACGGAATTGAATACCAGCGTACCGTTAGGGAGCAGTACCTCGTATATACGTTTTATCATTTCTTTCAATCGTCCTCCGTGCCCACCGATAAATACGGCATCAGGTCGGGGATATGCATCCAGTCCGGCATCCATAAAGTCTCCGATATGAACCGTTATTCCCGGGACACCGAAACGTCTGGAATTAATATTCATCAGCATTTCTCCTTCGGGGCGGATTTCGAAGGCGGTAACGGAGAGATGTGGAAATTGCAACCGGGCTTCGATGGATATGGAACCGGTACAGAAACCTATGTCCCACAATGAATGATGGCGTGAAAGTTCTAGTTCACGCAAGGTGAGCAGACGAATGGCAGCTTTGGTTATCATCTTTTCACGGCCGTCAAGATGTTCGAAGCATTCATCGGGAATACCGAACGGACGGAATTTGGGTAAAGTACTGCTTTCACAATGTAGGTTCAGAGGGTCTGTCGATAGGTTTGAAGCCTTTTTCCAACCGTCACAATGAAGAATCAAGTTGTTGGGATGCTCGAACCGGGTGCTGGTTGCCTCCTGCGGAGAGAGTTGCCGGATACGCTCTTTGTCACGATTACCGAGATGTTCGCCAATGCACATTCTGTAATTTGTATAACCATATTCCAGCATTCGTTGCGCAATCGTTGCCGGTGTATGTTCCCGGTCGGTAAGGACTCCGATTTTAACGGCACGTTCTATCAATGCCCTGTCCAGTTCTTGCCACGGCCTTCCCGTCAGGGAGACGATGCGCATGTCATCGTAAGGCATCAGCAAGCGATGAGCAAGCGTCTGCAAAGAGTTAAAAGCGGGATATATTTTTAAAATGGCTTCCGGTAGCCGTTTTCGGATGGTATTGGCAAAGCCGAAGAATAAAGGATCACCGGAGGCGAAGACTACTATTTGTTCATGAGGTTCGTAACGGGCAAATACATTGTCCAAAGGAACCGTAATGTCAATCCACTGTGCGTCCTTCGGAAGGAGGTTGGCAACTATTTCCCGGTGTCGTAAACCTCCGGAAAACACACTGCTCCCTTTGATAATCCGTTCTACTTCCGGAGGGAAAAATTGCTGCCGGTTGTCATCCAGTCCAATGATAATAAAACGTGTCCGGTTCATTTATACGTCCCTCCCAGGCTTCAGTTGTTCTGCATCATCGTAACAGAGTATCGAGTTTACCAGCGTAGCTGCCAGATTACTGCCTCCTTTTCGTCCTTCCACAATCAGTTTGGGAATATGTACGAATGGTTTTGTCATGTGTTTGGACTCCTGCACGTGTACGAATCCTACCGGTGCTGCAATGATTCCGGCAGGGTGAGCTTTCTCTTTACGAACCAGTTCACAAAGTTCCATCAATGCCGTTGGAGCATTGCCGAATACAAAAAGTGCATCCGGGTGTTCTTCCACAGCCAGGCGGATGCCGGCTTGAGTACGGGTGATATTTTTCTCCTTTGCCAGTACAGCTACCCGTTCATCGGGCAAATAACATTTAACTTCTGTGCCCAGCCGTTGCAAAGCTCCTTTACGGATGCCGGATGCTGCCATAGTGACATCCGTTATGATGGTTTTTATCCGACCCTCTGCAAAGGCGTTGTAAAGGGTGGATACAGCTTCCGGATCAGTGTAAAGGAGTTGCTCCATATCGAAATCGGCAGTTGTATGGATGGCATGTAGCAAAGCCCATTTATGATCTAAGGGGATAGCCCTGTTTTTCAGTTCCCGTTCGATGGTGCGGAAGCTTCGTATCATGATGTCTTGTCCGATCCCCGTATTTTCTGTTTTTGCTTCGCGATAGTAGCCTCTCGGGGTAATCATATGTTCGTTGAACCGGTAAGTCTGTGAATTTCCAATAATGACGATGGTGAACATGTCGACCTTTTCGGGATCGAATTCGGTGAGTGTGGTGAGGAAGATACTTTCTTCTTCCCGTCCTGCCTGGCGGATGTATCCTACCGGTGTTTCCGGTGAACGCCCTTCGCGTAAGAAAAGTTCTTTAAGCCGGTAGAGCTGCCAATAGCGACCTTCGCTTTTCGGATTGTAAACGGCCGTTACAAAATCAGCTTGTGTGGCGGCAATGATGCGGCGTTCGATACGTTCCCAGGGAGTCATCAGATCCGAAAGGGAAATCACGCAAAAATCGTGTCCCATCGGGGCACCCAACAGGGATGCCGCCTTTTGGAAGGCACTGATACCGGGAAGGGTGATGATTTCTATGTCACTGTTCCTTTCTTTCTTCATCTCATAAATAAGGGGTGCCATGCCGTAGATTCCTGCATCACCGGAGCTGATGACGCATACCGTATTCCCTTGCTCTGCCAGTTCGAAAGCCTGCTCTGCCCGTTGGCGTTCGCGCTTCATACCGGTATCGATGCATTTTGTATCCGGTCTTATTATGTCACGGATAAATTGGAAATAGTATTTATAGCCCACGACTACATCCGCGGCCGAAAGGGCATCGAGTGCCGCAGGAGTGATGTCCGTCAAACTTCCCGGCCCCAGTCCGGCAATGATTATTTTTGAATGTGATCCATTCCCGTCAGTCTTTATCTTTTGCATATTTGCCTTTCTTATCTATATTTACATTTGGCGAAGATACGTATTTTTTAAGTTTATGCAACCGTTACTTTACTAAAGTGCAACTGTCCTATAATTAGCTGATATGATTTATGAGAGTACGATTACTGTTTAAATCGTATTGCCAGACTTACATAGGGCGAACATCCCGGTGTCAGGGTAGCATAATTACTGTTGAAAGGGCGGTCGTCTTTATAATTAAAAATGTTTTCAACGCCTGCACCCGGTTCCAAGATAAAATTGCCTAAGTTGAAACTATGTGTCGTATGCAGGTTCCAAAGTTGGAATTTCGGTGCATATCCATAATTTTGTGAGTAACGCTCTCCCTGTACCCGGCAATTCAGGTTGACTGTAAGATAATAATTATTCCAACGATGATTCCACAATGCAGCAAGATTACCGGTGTGTTTTACGCTTTTGTCTATAGGCATGTCTTTTGATTTGTCTTTGGCATCGGTAAAGCTATATCCGCCATTCAGGGAGAAACCGGCACCCAGATAACTGTTCAGCGAAACACTGATACCGCGTATGCGAGCTTTTTCTATATTGTCGCGTTGTTTCACTTCGTCATAGTCCGTGCCGTTTCCCCGATTGTAGGCATCGCGTTCCTCTTCTGTGAAAACCCGGTAGTTGATCATATCACGCACGTTGTTGGCAAATGCCGATACGGATATAGAGAAACGGCTGTGTACGTATTCGGCACTCAGCGTATAGTTGTCGCTTTTTTCAGGTTTCAGGTTGATGTTCCCGATGGTATACTTCCTCGTACTTCCGGTTTTGCTTTCCGAAGTAATATAGAGGGCACTTAAATCCGGTGTACGGAATCCGGAAGCATACGAACCGCGGAAGTTAAATCCCCCCACCTTATATAATAGGGCAATGTTGGGAGTGGCATAATTTTTGAAAGTCTCATGGTAGATATAGCGCAAACCTACATATGCCTGAAAATGCTTGCTGATATTGATTTCATCCTGTGCATAAATAGCAGCGGTGTACATGCTGCGTCCGTCTATGTTATCGCTTTCACTTGTGAGGCTCTCTTTTATGTATTCAAGTCCCGCTGATATTTTGTTGTGATCGCCCATGCTGAAAATACCTTTCACGTTCAGGTTGTGATGGTGGAGGCGTTTGGTCATTTCACTATCTCCGGCATTGAGCTTGGCTTTGCTGTCGTCCATGAAATAATCTTTATAGCTGCTGTAATTGTCCGAGAAGTAATCCGCGTTGAGGTAAGATGACTTGTTGATCATGTATTGTGCGCCGCCACCATAGGTGTATGTTTCGTAGCGCATATCATATTTAGTCGTATTGTCACCTTCGGGTATGGGTCGATCGGTCTTATGATTGTAGAACCCGCCACGGGCATAAAACGACAGACGGTCTGTGGGGTCGAACGTGAAACGTTGGTTCACCGTGTTCGAATGAAAGGCGGTGGAAGCTTGTTTATTGGTTTCTACCAATTCGTCCTTCTTGTTGATGGTGAGAGGACTTAATTGCCAACCGTCAGCCTGTTGCCGTTGGTAAGAGGTGTACGAACCGAATTTGCCCAGATTGAAGTCTGCATTGGCCGATTGAGTGAAACGGTTTTTGGTGGAATAGCGGCTATTGCTCGCGATGTTGACTTTGTTACGGGCATCATCGGTGATGATATTGATCACTCCGGCAATGGCATCGCTTCCGTAGAGTGCCGAGGCGGCTCCGTTCAATATTTCAATGCGTTTTACGTTAGCCATGTCAATGCGTGTGTAACGGTCTTCTCCAGCGAGGCGTTTGCCGTTTTCCAATATCAGGACATAATCTTCGTTCATGCCGTTCATGCTCATGGTCGTACCCATGCCATTGGTCATAAAAGATATATTCGGATTCAATTTTGTCATGGCATCTTCAAAGTTCGTGATGCCTGCTTGTTGCAGGTCTTTTGCGGTGATTACCTGTATAGGGACGGGAGAGTTGTCCATGCGGCGGTGCGTACCTGTACCGGTCACAACGACCTGATTCATGTTTACGTAATTTTCCTGCAATTTGATAAGGATATCTTTTTCACTTTTGGAGGCAGTGTGTCGGCTTTGTTCGTATCCCACGTGTGTGATGCGTAAGGTATGTGTACCTTCGGGAAGTTTTAGTGAAAAGTCACCGCTATTGTTGGTCGTTGTGCCGTTCAGACTGTTTGATACACGAATGTTGGCACCTTTTACCGGCACTCCGGTTTCAGCGTTAACAACTTTTCCAGTAATATTAATCTGGGCATATAGGGTCGTTGTAGGAGTTAAACAACAACCTAAGGTGAGAAGAGCGAGTGTTCTTAGTTTCATGTAGTTTGATAAATCTATATATATGAATGATTATTAGTATAAATAAGAAGTGATAAGTGATTAACCATCAAGACATTTTTGTTCTTTTAGCGTATTAATCACTTATCACTTACTCGTAGGAATAGTTATTGATTATTGGTAATCTTCTCCGGTTGTCCACTCATCTTCGTCATTCCATCTTTCCGTCATGTGTTGCAACCAGATGGCGCGGATGTTGGCTCTGTCGCCCAGCCCTTTGATGGTACAGTTCTTGTAGCTGTCTTTATGACTTTCTTCAGAAGTATTGATGTTGAAACCCATCTTTTCGAGTTTCTGTCTCCAACTGCAATCGGCTTCCGGCACGGCATCAACTTTCTCTTCGTCTTGTCCCCACATGTCATTGTGTGCATGGTCACCGGCAATGGACATGAACGGAACCAGATAAATGGTGTAATCACTGAATTTGCCACCGTTTACGTAGTTGATAAGTTTTTTGTAGATATAGGTATCTGCCATGTCTCTCGGATTCATTTCGTCTGATTTCCAGTCTTCGGGGCAGAACAACATGCTTCCGTAGTCTACGGTTCCCACGAATACGTTCTTGTTGATGGCTTTCGTCTGCAAACTGTTTTCTACTTTTGTATACATGTCGTTGGCGTGTTGGTATACTCCGTCTGGATTGCCGTGCCCCATGAATAATACGATGTTCTTTTTATCTGCCAATTCCTTCTGGTAATCATCGTACAAGTACTGAGCCACTTTTTCCACATCCTCGTCATCGCTTAATAAGTTCGGGCTTTTCAACACTTTCACATGGGGGAACTTTTCGATCATGAATTTCTTTTTCACGTCCGTACCCATCAGACTAGCATACTCTTCACCCGGGATCACATGCAATGACTGTACGGCTACTCTCTCATAACCGGCTTTGCCCAATGCTTCCAACCAATAGTCAGGCTCAACGCGGTCGATGCCGGTGGATTCATACACACGGTTCACGCAGGTACGTGAGGTAAAGGATAAATAAATATCGGCAACACTGCCGTATTTATCTTTAAAATCTTTCTCAATGGCTTCGTATGTTTTAACCGATTCCTCATACGTACTTCCAAAAGTACACAGCAAGATTGCCGTGTTTTTTGTTTTGCTATCACGAGCCAGGGCTTCTACCGGGTTGGTAGTGTTGTCTTCATCGTCATCACCGCAGGAGGTAAATCCTGCACTTGTGGCGAGCATCATGGCTGCCATCAGGTAATACTTCATTTGTTTCATACTTCAATTGTTTAATAATAGGGTTATTTGGAATTGTTTTGAAATTTCACAGTGACGGAAGCGTAGTAAGTACGTCCGGGGGTGGTAGAACCGTGATTCCATCCGAAAGGTGTCCGGTCGACGTAATTGAAAATATTATCTATGCCGGCATTTATGTTCAGTTTCCATTTTTTAGTGTTCAGTACGGAATGTGATGTGTTGATGCGCCAGGTTTGATAGCCGTCACCATTTCCGTCGGTCAGATAATAACGGGTTGATTGATACTTTCCGTAAATGCTTACATCCAGTTGGTAGAGTTTCCAACCGTGCCCCCAGTTGGCTTTCCAAGTAGCGTTGTGCTTGGATGAACCGTTTATGGGAACATATTTCATGTAATTGGCATCACTGGGATCGCCTGCGTACTGCGCTTGTGCATCTACATAGCTGTAGCTTCCGCTGACGGTCAGTGACGGCAGTATTTGATAGCTTAAATCGACATCTGCCCCGAAGGAACGTGCCTTTGCCAGATTTTTATACTGTTTGGCTTCCTGCACTTCTAGGAATTTATCTTCGGCAGGTATGGGGATAGGGGTCAATTCGATCATATCCTTTATCCGGTTGTAATATCCGGTCACGCTCATCCGGAATTTCGGAAGATTGTATTCCACACTTACGGCACCATAGTTGGATGTCTGTGGTTTCAGGTCTTTGTTGCCATAATATGATTTGAGTTTATTCATCATATTTCCCACATAATTGTAGTACAGTTCTTTCAGGGTAGGAGCCTTGAAGCCGTAGGAGTAAGTGCCTCGCAGATTGAAGTCCCCCAATTTGTATAAAGCGGATACTTTGGGAGTCAGCTTGGCACCGAACTCTTTGTGATAAACGGCACGTACACCAGCGGTGACGTTGAAGCGTTCGGTAAAGTCCCATTCGTCTTGCGCGTATACGGAACTGGTAAAGACGCTGGCATCTTCCGATTCGATACGGTGGGGGGCTTTCAGGAAATCATGTTTGTGTTCCAAACCTACGCTCAGGATATTTTTCTCCGTCAGATAGAACACTCCTTTCACGAGTGCCAGTACCTGTTGCTGCTGAGTTTGCAAAATGCGATCACCCGGGTAGTGGGTGATTCGCCTTCCTGTTTCCTTGTCGAAATCATCGGTGATCTCACGGGCGGTATAATCGTAATAATATTGATAACGGTCGTATGAAACCTCAGCGCTCAGGTAATTGTATCCTGAAAGATTGTAACGGGCGTTGGCTCCATAGCTTTGATTGCGGTAAAAGTAGTCGTTCAATGCATATTTGTAGGCTCCTCTCAAGCGGTACATATTCTTTTGATAATAGGAGGCATCAGCTCCTAATGTCAGTTTCTTGTTCACCTTGTAAGTCAACTCCTCACGCAGATTGAAATTGGTGTTCCGGTTTACGGTTCGGGTGACGGTTCCTTCGCGGAGTTCATAATGGTAATACTCGAGGTCTGTATTGCGCCAACCGTCCGTATGTTTTACGCTGAAACTAGTGTTTGAATTCCACTTCTTATTTTTAAATCCGATCTGATTGTATTGGTTGACATCTCCGTAACTTCCTATGCGCGTGTTGTTGGATGCGCTGAATTTGTCTTTGTTCTTTTTGGTAATGATGTTGATGACTCCGGCTATGGCATCCGATCCGTAGAGCGAGGAGGCGGCACCTTTCACTATTTCGATCCGTTCGATATTGGCTACATTGATGAGGTTCAGATCGTTTTGCCCGCCATTGTCACCATTGATGCGGCGTCCGTTGATGAGGATAAGGATGTAGTCGTTGTTGAGTCCGTTCAGCTGGATGTTGCTTCCCATATCATTGCTGTTGAAACTGAGGGAAGCGCAAAGCCCGCCCAACAGATCATCAATGCTTCGTCCCTGGTAGTTGTCGAGTGCTTTGCCCGTAATGACTTCGGTCTGTACGGGAGCGTCTTTAAGGTAATGTTCGGTTCCAGTACCTGTTACAACCACTTCACCAAGTGAAACGGACAGTTCTTTGTCTTTATTAAGTATGCTTTGCGCACAAAGCGATTCTGTTCCCATCAATAAGAGAACGGGTAATAGATATTTCATCGGATGCTTCATTTTATTCATATACTAAAATGAAACAGAGAAAATCCCTCAAGAGGAGAGGCCAC
Organism: Jilunia laotingensis; assembly: GCF_014385165.1. Classification (NCBI taxonomy): domain Bacteria; kingdom Pseudomonadati; phylum Bacteroidota; class Bacteroidia; order Bacteroidales; family Bacteroidaceae; genus Jilunia; species Jilunia laotingensis. The sequence goes on from NZ_JACRTF010000001.1 coordinate 3,665,300, forward strand.
AGAAAATTTGCGGATACAAAGCGCAATTTGGTATGGACACAACTTCTGTTCCTGGAAGTCCCGTGTTTCGGTTTAATGACTTAGCAGGTCTTCTGGCTCTCCTCTGATTGGAAACCTTCCCGTCTCATTTACTGAAACAGTGGCATTGATCATCCAATCAACTTCATGAGGATTACAGCTGCAGGTACAGCTCCGGTTTCGCACCGGATTCCCTTTCACCGAACTATGTGATAGTCCGGTTACTAAATCCGGGACAAAGGTAGGAAGAATAATGAGAAATACAACAGAAGTTAATAATAAATTATTTTAGTTTTGATGGGAAGGGGTGTTTTGAATTAAGAAAGATAAAGATACCGAATATTCCCAAAGGATGTATATCTTTGTCCTGACTAAACACTACCCAATGCAGAATAGAGTTATACCCCAGTTTTTGATTGCCGCACCGACTTCGGGTTGCGGTAAGACTACGGTTGCCCGTGGAATTATGGCAGTCTTGGCACAAAGAGGCATGAAGGTGCAGCCCTTCAAGTGCGGTCCCGATTACATCGATACGAAATTTCACACCTCTGTTTGTAACGGTCGGGCATCGGTTAATCTGGATACATTTATGGCATCAGGAAGTCATGTGCGCGAGCTGTATGCACACTATGGTTCCGATGCGGATGTCTGTGTCTTGGAAGGGATGATGGGGATGTTCGATGGTTATGACCGTTCGCGTGGATCGAGTGCTGAGATAGCGGGACTGTTGGATTTGCCCGTTATATTGGTGGTAGATGCTCGTTCTTCCGCCTATTCTGTTGCAGCACTGATCAATGGTTATGATACGTTCGATCCGAGGGTGCATCTGGCGGGAGTTCTATTTAATAAGGTGGGTTCTGCAAGCCATGCCGCAATACTTCGGGAAGCGTGTGCGGATACCGGAGTAGAGTGCTTCGGTTGTATCCCTAAGGATGATAGCTTGGATGTCAATGAAAGGTATTTGGGATTGGATGTCAGGGAGGACAAACTCGAATCTAAAGATAAGCTGCATCTGGAAACCATTATCCGTGAAAACATAGATTTCGACGCATTGTTGCAGAAGTGTACCTGCCCGTTCACTCCTTGGAATGGGAATGATGGGAAGATCGCTTTTCAAGAGAGTACGAACTGGAATATTGTGGTAGCCCGTAACAAAGAATCCTTTACTTTTATTTATCAGGAACATTTGGATATATTGCAAGGCATGGGCCGTGTGACTTTTATCGATCCGGAGTCGGATCATGAAATTCCCCAGGAAACCGATCTTTTATATCTGCCGGGGGGATATCCCGAAAAAAACATGGAAGTACTTTGCAAGAATCATGCCCTGTTGAAGTCTGTTGCTGATTATGCGGAGAGCGGTGGAAGGATACTTGGCGAGTGCGGTGGAATGATATATCTTTCGAATACCGTCCGGCAACGCGGTTCGCAGATGCGGATGACGGGTGTATTGCCTATCGATATCGATGCGGAAAATTGTAAACTGAAGTTGGGTTATCGTCAGTTTGAGTACAACGGACAGTTGCTTCGCGGACATGAATTCCATTATACACAGATGGCTCAAACTGCATTATCATCTGTTGTCCAAGTATATAGTGCCAAAGGCAGACCGGTGGATACGCCCATTTTCCGGTATAAGAATGTGATAGCGAGCTATACCCATCTCTATTGGGGTGAGATTGATCTATTAAAACTTTTTGGGGAATAAAACGAATTGAAGTACAATACGAATTGTGAAATATGAAACGAATCTATACACGAACGGGAGACTGCGGATATACGGGAATTCACGGGGGTGAACGGGTAGAAAAAGACGATATACGTATCGAAGCTAATGGGACGCTTGATGAACTGAATGCCATCATCGGTATTGTCCGTTCACTTCTTTCCGCGGAGCATGAATGGCAAAAGATGCTGCATACGCTTCAACGGGAATTGATGGTGGTGATGAGCCGCGTGGCTACCCCGTCGGCTTTGCGGGGACAAAATCCCAATTCATATTCGTTCGACCTTGTTGCTTATTGCGAGGACGAAATGGATCGGATGACCCGGCAGCTTACGGATAACGACTACTTCCTTCTTCCCGGTGGAACACCTGTTGCCGCGCAATTACAATTTGCACGTACCGTAGCGCGCCGTGCGGAACGGAGACTTTGGACTTTGAACCGGATGGATCCGGTGGAAGAGGAGGTTTTGAAGTTTATAAACCGCCTGTCGGACTTATTCTTCGTTATGGCACGCTATGACCTGCAACAACAGGAGTGGCCGGAAGATCGTTGGCAGGCTTTTGCTTATAAACGGAAGAGGGTGGAGTAAGTGAAATTACTCCAAATCCTTCTTTACGATTTCGTCCATCTCTTTCAGGCGTTTCTCACGCTCTTCAGGAGAAAGCTTCTTTATGTCTTCCTGTGTATCGTCGATGGTTTCGGACACATCACTACTCCAATCTCCAAACATATCCTTTGCAGGATGGTCATTCGGGAATAGATTTTCTTCGGCTATCGGTACATTTCTGTTTACAACATCATCCATATTCTTTCAGTTTTAATTGGTTTACGCTATTATATACAACTGCCGGGGCGTATAGTTTGCCCGGTTAATGAAGTTTATTGTTTGTTTATATTTTCCTCAGGTATATTCTTGTCACCGGTTAAGAGCCTCCGTGCAGAAGCAGCCAGTTTCAGCCTATATACCCACACTGCCAACAGGAAGTAGACGATGGTCTGTACCCACAACGTGATATACTCCGGCCGGATGTCAGCCATGCTTGCATCCATCGAGTTTATTTTCACAAAGGCAAGTGTACCGGGTGCGGCAGGTATCACATAGTGCGCGGCACGCCAATACCATGGCATCAGTTCCAGGGGATAAGAGACACCGGAAAGGAAAATCAGCCCGACAGAGAAAAAGGCGATCATCAGTAAAGGAGCTTCCGAATCGGTGAACCACCGCGAGACGGCAAGTCCGAAAAAGCTGGTAGCCAACAAGTAGGGGATGAGCATGATGAAGATGTCAAGTCCGCTGCCGATATTGGGGATGCTGAAAAAGTGAGGGAGCAATCCCAGTAGGAATAAAGCGAAGATGGCATATAGCCCTATGTAGACAAATGTTTTGCCGGCAACGAGGCGCATGGCAGTGCCCCATTGCCCTTTGGTACCGGCATATTGGCGGAGGCTTCCGTCTTGATATTCGTCTCCCGTCAGCATGCCGATTACCATGAGCAATGTCTGAAAGATAATGACCATCATCACGGCAGGGATCAGGTAAGATCCATAACCTTCGGTGACATTGTAAAGCGGTGTACCGGACACGTTGATCGGCTTGGCCATGGCGATAGCCAACAGACCTTGCGGTGGCAGAAAGAGGGCACCGTCCGGGCGGTAGGCATCGTTTACGGCAAGCATCACCCGCGATGAGGCTTCTTGCAGAGCCTCAAAATACAGAAAAGCATCTGTCGTGGCATAGAGCGAGAATACAGCTTCCTCTCCCTGAAACACCCGTTTCTCAAAATCATAGGGAATGTATATGATGCCTTGCACATCACCTTCTTTCATCCACTCCTTTGCCTCCCGGTAATCCTCTGCTTGGGCATAGACACTGATCTGTGGCGTTGCATTGAGCCAGCGGATGAACTGGCGGCTCAGGCTGCTGCGGGAATTATCGACTACGGCTACCGGAGCATCCGTCACGATATTAGGTGCATACATGTAATTGTAGAGCAACCCGTACACGAAAATACCGCCCATCAGCACCAATAATACAGCGTAACTGGTACTGATGGCACGGAATTCGCGAGCGATGATGAGCGATATTTGCGAGAGTTTATTAGTGGATATTTTCATACTTATGACTGATTATAGCTCGTTTCAGATGTGGAAGCATCGCCAGTGCCAGCAAAGGGAAGATACAAAGTATCACTGCCGAAGGCCAGACGTGGATGAATCCGCCACCGGAGTAGAGCATGGTTTGTACTAATTCCGTAAAGTGGCGTACCGGGAAGAGGTACGAGGCATCACGTACCAGCGGATACATGTTGGGTACGGGGAAGGTAACGCCCGAAAGCGTGGCTCCCAACGAACCGATCATCGAAACGATGCTGATGATTATTGCCACTGCCGGAAAGAGTGAAAAGATAAACAATGCCAACGATTGTGTGGCGATGACAAAGAGTACGGACATGCCGTTCATCAACAACCAACTTCCGTGGAATGGAATGTGAAGGATACCGAACATGACATAATTGCCCAGGATAGCCATCAAGCTGAATATGACGGTGTAGGGTAGGAACTTGCCGAGTATGGCAGTGACCATGTTTCCTCGTGCCGTTGACAACCAGTCATCTCCGGTGCGGAATTTTATCTCGCTACCTACGGCATAGACCATGACAAGAAGGACAATCACCTGAAACAGAACAAAAAAGAAAGGCTGGCTCAGATAAACCGAATAGTCCAGTGAAGGATTGTATATCGGGTGGTTGTTGGCTTGTATGGGCAGTAGGAATGTCTCTATCTGATTCTCGTTCACCCCCAATGCCACTGCTTGCATGGCAATAGGCGAGAGTGCCACCGGAGCCAATGCCGTCTCAAAAGCTGCCATCAGTTCGCCTCCCACGGAGAGCAAAGCATAATGGTAATAATAGGAGAGCGTGGCATCTTTTCCTGTCACGGCATCCTGCTCAAAACGGGGAGGAATGGAAAGGTATCCGTAAATCTCCTTGCGTTGCACGGCTTCGCGGGCGGCAGCTTCGTTGACGAAATGCCGGGTCACTTTGAAGGTCGGTACGGCAGAAATGTTCCGTGCAATGTTTCTGGAAGTCGCTGTGTTGTCCTGATCGACAATACCGATCGGGATGTTCTCCATTTGTCCGTTGCCGAAGATGGTGGCCATGAAGAAGATGGTGAATAACGGCAGGACAATGCAGACACCAAAGTACAGGCGACGTGAAGTCATCCGCGTCCACTCTCGGAGGAGAACAGCGCGGAAAGGTGAATAACGGGTATCTGGTTGTGAAGTATAGTTCATTTCTTATTCCTCCAATGTCAGCAATACCGACATGCCGGGGCGTAACCCGTCAACCGTTGTCGTGGGACGTGCGTGTATCTCGAAGGTCTGTAAGTCGTAACTGCCTGTTTGCTTTGTTGACTTCCACGTGGCAAAGCTACCTAGCGGACTGATATAGTAAATTTCGAACTCCACCCCTTTCTTGGCAATGGCAGGTACATCGGCTTTGAACTTTCCGCCCATGCTGAAATGTGGCATCAGGTCTTCGCGGACGTTAAGCACAGCGTGTACGTCGCTCATCACTACGAGGTTCATGATCGGGGTTCCCGGGGCAACCAGTTCCCCCCGTTTCGGGAAGATGGTGGCTATTTGCCCGTCTTCGGGTGCCGTCAGCCGAGAATCGACAAGCAGGGAGGTGACTTCTTCCACCGTGCTGCGTGCGGCATTGACCATGCTGCGAGCCGATTCCTTATCTTCTATCTGCGCACCATCCACCGCCATCTGGTACTGTTCGTGGGCAGCGCGTTCGGCTGCGACTGCCGATTTATAAAGCGCCTCGACTTCATCTTTTCTTTGTGAAGTGACAACACTGTCTCTATATAAGGTAAGGATGCGGTTGTAGGTGGTTTGTGCCAATGACAAGTCACTCTTGGTTTTGTTCCAGAGTTGCTGTGCGGTAGCAATGATTTGACGGCGCGTACCGGCATCGATCTTTTTGTTTTGCTGCACCGCCACTTGTTCCAGCGCGTCGAGTTGACGGTATTTCGCCTCCACTGTCGGGCTGTTGATCACTACTAGCGTATCGCCTTGTTTCACCCATTCGCCTTCTTTCACCAGAAAGGTGTCGATGCGTCCAGGCAGTTTTCCGCTGATCCGTATTTCGGTCGCCTCGGCTTGTCCCTGCAGGACGAGCGGTTGTTTCCTCATGAGTATCATGCCGATGGCGGTAAACAGCACGACGGCAATAAGTACTACGACAAAGGCGATACTTAGACTTTTTCTATTCTGTTCCATTATTTGTAAGGTTTAAGATTTTGTTATTGCTTGTTGTTCATAACTGCTGAACTGTTCCGGAGTGCCGCACAGAGCTAGCAGATTCATCAATGCCACGTCATATTCGTAGTAAGCTGCCAGCCGCAGTACCTTCACTTTTGCCAGCATCGTTTCGGCATCTACTACCTCCGTCGATGTGGCCATCCCTTCTGCGAACGCTTTTTTCCGCATCCGTACCAGCTCTTCACTCAATTCGATGGTGGTATTCAGTGCCCGCACGTTGTCCTGGGCTTTTTGCATCTGGCTGTAGAGCTTGTCCACGCCTACGGCAAGATCATCTTTTGCCTTTGCTTGCCCCAGTGCTAGCGTTTGGCTGGTCAGTTTGGACTGGCGGATGCGTTTCTCCCTTTCCAACCCGTCGAACAGATTCCATGTGAAACCTACTCCGATCATCGTTCTCGGCACAAGATTGCTCTGGATGCCATGCGAGTAAAGAGTTTGTTTGCCGAACAGGGCAATGTTGGGCATATAGCCACTCCGGTCTATTTTTAACTGTTGCCTTGACATGTGTTCTTGCAAGTTCAGTTGATTGACCAGGTAATTGCTGGTGTTCATTGCAAGGATGAACTCCATTTTCGGTGGAATCGAGTCGTTGATGAACAGAGGGGAGGAGGGAGCGATGTCCATGCTTTCCCCTTCGCGGTTCAATAAGGTCTTCAAGGCGTTTTGCACAACGGCCTCTTCTTTCCGTGCCGCTTCAAGTTCCCGTTTGGCTTCGTCCCTGTTGACTTGTGCAAAAAGGCGTGCCGCTTTGTCTATCATTCCGGTAGCTTCCAGTTTGACGGCATTCTCATAATGTTTTTCCAATCCGCGGTAAGCCTCTTCGCGTACCGCCACAATTTCCCGGGCAAGCCGTAGCCCGTAATAACTTTCTGCCAGCAAGGTTCGTTGCGTGGCATCCACTTGTGCCCGGCTTTCGCGGGCGAGGTCTACCATCGTGTTTCCTATCTTGGTGGCATGGAAACGTTTACCACCGGAGAAGAGTACCCATTCGGCAGTCAGATCCACCGTTGTCAGGTTGCGTGGGGCCAGCGGAAAGACCAGCGTGTTTGCTCCGATCTGGTCGAGTATGCCGCTGATGATCTTGTCATCCGGAATGATGCTGTGTACAAAGTCTTTTGCAGGATCGGTAAATTCCGACAAGGGTTGCTTCACCTCGATCTTCTCGGAAAGATGCACAAAGGCACCCGTGGATTGCAAGCTCGGATACCAGAAGGCATTCAGCTTTCCACGTTCGCTTTTGGCGATCTCGATGCCCTTATCTGCAATTTTCAGGCTTTGGTTGCCGTCATGCAGTAGATTGAGTGCCTGGTCAAAGCTCAGATTTTCCTGTGCTGCCACCGGGACGATCGAGGCTACCGACAGCACAAAAAAGAGGATTCGTTGGTTTAGGTTCATATTCAGTTATTCGTTTATTTCGTCAGATTGTAACAGATAAAAAAGAGGATTGTTCAGTTAGGCGAATGTTGCGGGGTGAAAGGCCGGAGGGTATTCCCCGTAGAGGTCAGTCCGCTAGGGTGATAGGACGGAGAGGCTTCCTTTGGAAGGTAGCTTGTTAAACATGGGGGTGTCTCACTGCGAAACATGGGGATGTCTGACTGCGAGACATGGGGGTGTCTCACTGCGAAACACCCCCATGTTTAACATGCTTCCATCGTGAGCTAAGGTCTCTAGGTTTATAACTTCTGTTGTACAAGGTTGCTTTGAAAGGATGCAAAGTTGCCTTGCAAGGGTGTGATTCTTAATTATTCTCGCTACATTTGTCACCGCAAAACCCAGAAAAATGAAACGACTACATCCTATTATGTTTGCCGGAACAGGCAGCGATGTCGGTAAAAGCATCATTGCTGCTGCTTTCTGCCGTATCTTTTTGCAGGACGGCTATCAGCCTGCACCCTTCAAGGCTCAGAATATGGCATTAAATTCGTATGCTACTCCCGAAGGTCTTGAGATAGGGCGTGCCCAAGCCGTACAGGCTGAAGCTGCAAACGTACCGTGCCATACGGACATGAATCCTCTGCTGCTGAAACCGTCTTCGGATCATACTTCACAGGTGGTACTCAATGGCCGCCCCATCGGCAATCGCAATGCCTATGAGTATTTCCAGCGTGAAGGACGTGAAGAGTTGCGTGGACAGGTCAATGCGGCTTTCGACCGTCTTGCCGCCCGCTACAACCCGGTGGTGATGGAAGGAGCCGGAAGCATTTCCGAGATAAATTTACGGGAGAGCGATCTGGTCAACCTTCCGATGGCGATCCATGCCGGTGCGGACGTGATCCTGGTGGCCGACATCGACCGGGGAGGGGTGTTTGCCAGTGTCTATGGTTCGGTCATGCTGCTGACACCGGAAGAGAGGAAGCATATCAAAGGCATACTGATCAATAAGTTCCGTGGGGATATCCGGCTGTTTGAGTCGGGAGTGAAGATGCTGGAAGAGCTGTGTAATGTACCTGTGGTCGGAGTAGTTCCTTATTATAAGGATATCTATATCGAAGAGGAGGATTCGGTGATGCTGCAAACCAAATCGGTTCAGGCCATGCATGGCAAAGTGAATGTGGCTGTCGTGCTTCTTCGCCATCTCAGCAATTTTACGGACTTTAATGTGCTGGAGCTAGATCCGAGGGTTCACCTTTTCTACACTAACAATGTTGACGAATTGATGAAAGCCGATATCATTCTTTTGCCCGGTTCTAAAAGTACGCTTGACGACCTTTATGAGCTGCGACGCAACGGGGTGGCTCAGGCTGTCATTCGCGCCCACCGTGAAGGAGCTACGGTCATGGGCATTTGTGGAGGTTATCAGATGATGGGGCTCGAGGTGTGCGACCCCGGTCATGTGGAGGGTGAGATAGACCGTCTTCCCGGACTTGGTTTGCTGCCTGTGACAACGAAGATGCAAGGGGATAAGATCACCCGGCAGGTTCGTTTCCGGCTTCATGAGAATTGCCGGGTGGATGCTACGGGGGATTCACCGTTGCTCGAAGGGTATGAAATCCATATGGGGGCAACCGTTCCTTTGGAGACACCCTCGCCTCTGAACCGTTTCGACGATGGCAGGGAGGATGGATACTTTGTCGATCAAACTTGCATGGGGACGTATGTGCATGGCATTCTCGACAATCCCGGTTTCGTGGACTTTCTACTCAGACCCTTTGCCGACCGGTTGGCAGATGCCGCACCGTTCGACTACCGGGCATTCAAGGAGGAACAATATAATAAACTTGCGGCTCATGTGCGAAGCCATGTCGATATGCCGTTGATCTATAAAATACTTACCGACCATGATTGAAGGACACGGAGACGACTCCTATAAATACCGATTGCCCATAACGAGCAATTTTAGTTCGAATGTATACAATAAGGTTGACCTTGCCGGTCTGCACTGCCATCTCAGCCATCGTATGGCTGCGATATCGTCCTATCCCGAACCTGAACCCTACTCGTTAGAGAGATGTTTGGCGGAACGGCATCGGCTTCCCGAGGCATCCGTCTGTGTCACCAACGGGGCTACGGAGGCTATCTATCTGATAGCCCAGACTTTTCGTGGAACAAATACTGCCATTTGGATGCCTACCTTTAGCGAATATGCCGATGCTTGCCGGATGCACGGTCATCGGTTGACTTCTGTTTATGCATTGGATGATACTTTATCCGAAGAGGTACGCATGGTGTGGTTGTGCAATCCGAACAATCCTACGGGAGAGGTGCGTGACAAGGAGTATCTGAAGGAGTACATCAAGGCGCATTCCGAAGTATGTTTTGTTATCGACCAGTCTTATGAATATTTCACATTGCAGCCTCTTTTTAGCGCGGTGGAGGCAGCGGAGTTCCCGAATGTACTTTTGTTGCACTCCATGACCAAACGATATGCCATTCCGGGGCTGCGGCTCGGTTATATAACGGGCGATTCGGGATTGCTTTACCGGATTCGTACGAACCGGATGCCGTGGTCGGTCAACGGACTGGCTATCGAAGCCGGAATGTATCTATTGTCCCAAGGTATTCCGGGGGCTATCTCTATGGAGGAATATCTTAAGGAATGTACACGTCTGCGCCACAAGCTTGAATCGTTGGGCGGCCTTGAGGTATGGCCTACCGATACTCATTTCATGCTTGTCCGGTTGCGCTTCGGCAAAGCATCGGCATTGAAAGATTATCTGGCGAATGAGCATGGCATTCTTATCCGGGACGCATCCAACTTTGAAGGACTCAGTGAGGGGTTTTTCCGTATAGCTACGCAAACTCCGGAGGAGAACGACCGGCTGGTGGAAGCTATCGGTAAGTGGTTTCAAATCTGATATTAATTCATTAGAAGCAGATAAGGAGGGTGAAAGATGGAAGAGTTGCTGCCGTTGATGATTGTTATTTTTATTATAGTTGCTTTACCTTTGGCGTTTGCTTGGTTGTGCGATCGTTTGTGGGGTGATCCTATGTGGCTGCCTCATCCGGTGGTACTTTTCGGCAAGATGATTTCTGGTGGCGAACATCTCTTGAACCGCGGTAATCACAGGCGGTTGAAAGGAGGCATATTGGCCATAACTTATATTATACTGGTCTACGTTTCGACGGACTTATTTTTATCTTGGCTGTTGAGCGTTTGTTCAAAAGACGGGGGACTGCTATTGATACTTGTGTTTCTTGTCAATGTCATTCTTATATTCTATTGTTTGGCAGGTACGACATTGATCCGTGAAGTCAGGATGGTCTTTGAGGCGGTAGACCGTTCTTTGGAAGAAGGCCGGAAACAGGTAGCGCGTATTGTGGGTAGGGATACTTCGGAACTTTCGGCACAGGAAGTACGTACGGCCGCTCTTGAAACGTTGGCGGAGAATCTGAGCGATGGGGTGATCGCACCGCTTTTCTGGTATGCTTTATTGGGTATTCCCGGTATGCTTGCCTACAAGATGGTGAATACGCTCGACTCGATGATTGGATATAAAAATCAACGGTATATTCTTTTCGGGAGGGTGGCTGCGCGTATCGATGATGTGGCGAATTATCTGCCTGCCCGTTTGACCGCTTTTCTGATGGTTATTGCCGGTGGGCGCATTTCGCTTTTTTCTTTTGTCCGGAAGTATGGCAGGCAACATGCCAGTCCTAATTCCGGCTATCCGGAAGCGGCTTTGGCTGGGATTCTGAAATGCCGTTTCGGAGGACCGCACAACTATTTTGGTGAAGAAGTCTGGAAGCCCTATATCGGTCATAATGACCGCCTGTTGACTACGGAAGATATGAAAAAGGCGGTTTCCATCAATGAACGGGCGGAAACGATCATGGTCTTATTGACGATGGTGGTTCGGGTGACCTGTGCATTTCTATTCTTATGACTTCCCCATAAGCCGGAATAGTACGGAAGGCTTCTTCCAATGGAATAATTCCCGCGTAGATTTGGGCACAGATCAATACGCCTCCGTGGGCAAAAACGGCAACGCGCCGATGGTTACTGTGCATTAATTCATCCAGAAACTCAGACACCCTTTGCATTTGCATGCCAAAAGATTCTCCGTCGGTGGCTGCCACATGGAAATAATCATTGTACCATTCTTCCAGTCTGGGATCGCGTATTTCATCAAATCTTTGCATCTCCCAGACTCCGAAATTCAATTCCATGAGCCGTTTGTCACGGATGGCTTCCGGGTAGCCGCAATAATCGGCTAAACGGGCGCAACGGCTCAGGGGACTCGTATATACCTTGTCAAATCGTTGATCTTTCAATTGTTCGGCAGTCAGGGCAGCTTCCTGCTCAAAACTGTCTTTCAAAGGAACGTCTGTCTGCCCATAACAGATGCCTTTGGGAACATCGACCGATGTATGGCGGATAAGAGTTATTTCCATTGCATAAAAATGACTATTCCTAAATAAAAAGATAATTCGCTAATGAGGAACATTGCCCCGCAGCAATCTCCCGTATAACCTTTTAACTTCCGTTTCATCAACCAACAAAGGCCGATCAATATCCCGACAGGAAATAATCCTGCCCCCCAGAGATCAGTCGGTAACAGGAACAGGAAGGGCACCGAGCCACTGATGAAGCCGATGATCCACTCCGGTAAGGACATCCTGTTATATACGACTTTTGCTTTGCTTTCCTCTTCTTTACGGGCATACGGCAGATAGTTGATAAGCTGGGAGGAAGTAAATTTGCACCAGGGATCTCCGGTAAGCAGAATCAGGCAAGCCAGATGTAAGGGGATGGATATAAGCACTGTCCAGGATAACAGGAAATAGAGGATGAGTCCGATAACACCGTAGCTGCCGATATGCGAATCTTTCATGATAGAAAGAATCCGTTCTCGGGTAGTTCCTCCACCGAAGCCATCCAAAAAATCGGCCAATCCGTCTTCATGTAATGCCCCGGTGACCAAAAGACGGCTTATCAGGGCCATTAACATAGCCACAGGATAGGGGAGAACCTGTGCTGTCGACCATAGTACGGCTACCATTATACCCCCAGTCAGCCACCCGGTTAATGCCCAGTAGGGCACTACATGTTTAAAACACTTTGCCGGAACTTCTTTCAACCTCCAGAAAGGCAGTCTTGTAAAAAATATGAAAGCCGCTAATAGATTCATGGCACCCGATTTTCGTTCTTATTTTTAATACCCATCTTTCCTTCTTTATTCTTCATTTTTCACTTTTTGTTTTTCACTCTTCGTCCCTCACTCTAAAAGTATTTCGTAATAGACGCATGTGCAAAGTTATCCATCTCATTAATCATACGTACGGCAGAATCTACGATGGGGTAAGCACAAATAGCCCCTGACCCTTCGCCTAAACGTAAGTCCAAGTTTAATAATGGTTTAACCCCCAATGCATCAAGCACTGATTTATGACCGGATTCATCTCCGCAATGTCCGAAAATAGCATATTCCAGCACTTCGGGATAAAGTTTGGAGGCAGCCAATATGCAGTTAGTCATGATAAAGCCATCTATCAGAATGACCATGTGAAGTTCTGCCGCCTGAAGCATCGCACCTACTGCCATCACCATTTCCAAACCTCCGAAGTAACAGAGAATATCTTCTGTGCTATGATCACCTTGATAATTGTCCAGTGCTTGCTTCAGCACATTATATTTATGACGGATACCTTCGTTGTCCAATCCGCTACCGGCACCAACACATTGTTCCAACGGGATATTTGTAAAACAAGTCATCCAAATCGAAGAGGACGAAGTATTGCCTATACCCATTTCGCCAAAACTGATCAGGTTGCACCCCTCTTCGTGTGAACGGTGTACTATTTCTGCACCGCGTTCTATGCAGAGATCCATCTCTTCTTTTGTCATGGCTGCTTCATGCAGATAATTTCTTGTACTTTTACGTACTTTCATATCGATGATACCCTTTTCGTAAGGGAGGTCATAATCTACTCCGGCATCCACAATCTTTAATTCAAACCCATGTTGCCGGCAAAGGAAATTAATTCCCGCACCTCCATGCAGGAAATTGCTGATCTGTTGCCAGGTGATTTCTTTGGGCGAGAGGCTCACTCCTTCGTCAACTATCCCGTGATCGGCAGCGAAGATGATATTCTGTGGATTTTTCAGCATAGGATTCAGTGTTTGCTGTATCAATCCTATTTGTAAGGCTAGTTCCTCCAGTCTGCCCAATGATCCTTTAGGTTTCGTCAAGTTATTAATCTTGTCAATAAGTGCTTCACGGATAGCTTTGTCGGGACTTGTTATATTAAATGTTTTCATGGTCGTTATTTAATAGTATAAGAATTATTATTTTATTTGTGAGTGAAAAGTATGCAACCCATCGGTTTCCCGCTTTTTATTTATATTCCCGGTTACTTAACATTTACCGGAATTCCGGTAACCATTAATATAACCTTATCGGCTTGTGCAGCAATGTACTGGTTCATCCATCCCTGCATATCTGTAAACTTGCGTTGAACTTCATTCTCCGAGGTACCACCCATACCTATTTCATTCGTAACAAATATAAAGGTAGCATTTTGCTTGGTAAAACGGGAAAACTCTTCTTTAGCGGCTGTTAGTGCTTTATCGATATCTGCATCAAGGTCGAAAAAGAAATTAGTACACCATAATGTCACGCAATCGATCAGAATGACCCGTCCTTCCAGCTGATGGCGGCTCAGTTCCTTTTCTTCCTCTATGTTTGTCCATTCCGGGCCCCTGTTCGCCTGATGGCGGAGTACCCTTTGACGAAATTCTTCATCCCAAATACGCGATGTAGCCATATAAACCGGATTGGGTGAAAGGGATAATGCCAGTTTCTCGGCATAACTGCTTTTCCCTGAGCGCGCTCCTCCGGTGATGAGTATAATTTGTCTCATGTGTATCTTTTATTTTACGGGAAGCAAATGTACATGATTATTTTCTATTTCTCTTTTTTCTTGCATTTTTTCTGCCTATAACCTTGCTTTTTCCAAAACAATCCCTACCTTTGCATCCGTATTTTAAATGATTTTAATGTAATGCGGTAGTAGCTCAGTTGGTAGAGCATCAGCTTCCCAAGCTGAGGGTCACGAGTTCGAGTCTCGCTTACCGCTCCCTGTATAAAACGCCTAAAACGCTCGTTATTAGGCGTTTTCTTTTTACCTATTTATGTTTTTTGTCCGTGCTTTTACGTACATTCTCAGTTGAATTGTTGACATATAATTTACGGCAATGGCTACATTTAACCCCGAAGTCCAGAATAAACGCGCTGATGGTACGTATAACGTCCGTATTAGAATTACTCACAATTGGATAGTTCGGTAATTATCTAGAATATATACGTAACAGATGAAGACCTAACGCGAAGCCTTAAAATAAAAAAACGAAGAATATTAGATCAGTGCGAAGATTTAGTACGTCAATGCCGCAAGGCGTGTAACAATCTGGGATACTTTAGAGATCGGAGACCTAGTAGGTAAGTTAAAAGATAGGGAAGTTTGCTATAGCAAAAAGGTTATTGATATATTTGCATAATTACAATATTGTTATTGTCTTTGTAGAGTCAAAAAACAAAAGCATTATGAGTGATAAACCGGTTAGTAAAGAAAGGAAAAGGCTCGAAAGAGAATTATTGTTCTACCTTCGTTACTACAAAGAATTAAAAGCCAGAGGTCATTACCAAAAAGAATTTGGATTATCAGATTGATAAGTTGACCGAAAAGCTTAAAGAAATGGATTAATAAACCGCCTCCCTTGAAATATAGGGAGGCTTAATCAGAGTAATTATGAAAGCGGATATAGAAAGATTAAAAGAACGTTTTGTCAATGCCATTACCGATGCTGAGATTGAAGCTATAGATAAGGAAGTCAAATCCCTTGTGGATAGAGATATTGATAGGTTCTCCGAGGGCATGTTAGAATGTATTAAGGATACCAACAAAGAAGCCGATGAACTGTTATTGAGAGACAAGTTGGAATCTGTGCTTCCTTTTATTTCGGTTTCAGCCCTTGTTAAGACTTACTTTAAGAAATCACCACAATGGTTTTACCAGCGTCTAAACGGTAGCCTTGTGAATGGTAAGCCTGTCAAGTTCAATGAAGGTGAGCTTAAAATATTATCCACAGCATTGAACGATATAGGGAAGAAGATAACCCAAGCTGCTGCTTTTGTTTTTTGACGATTACTAAGTATTGGCTTGTAGCCCTGCCTGAAAAGGTGGGGCTTTTTTGTGCATGTTTAATAACAAAAAGAATCTTTGTCCCACTGTTGTACCTTTGTTATGTATAAGGGTAGTGGGTAATATTTAAATTAGATTGACAAACCTTTTTGTATCGAAAGTAAAATAACTGTTAATTACCTGGAGTCATCGGTTCTAAATCAAAGCCACCAGTCATGTCATTAAAAAAGTAGTATTTGCCATTTTCTAGGCCTAGTCCTGCGGTATGTATTAATATTACTTTATCATTTTTTCTTGTTATTTCTATATATGAAGTTTCATAAGAAGGAAGTTTTGTTACGAAACCATAAAAATATCCGTCAATGGATTGTAAATAGTCGTCTATGGTAGTATAAATATTTTGGGCGTAATAACGAACTTTTTTTATATCCTTTGCATTAAAGAATATTAGTGAACAATTGTATCCCGCTTTTATATTGATATTTTCGGTGCTTTTATTTATTTCGATATTATCGTTAAAGGAGAGTACCAAAGAATCCATTACATAATGTAACTGACTTTTATTGACTGATTCTCCATCAACAATGTAATTGCCTTCAGTTAGTCTGATCAGACTCTTATCATTCCATATTCCAGATACTTTTGTCATTTGTTTTGTTTCCTCGTTAGTAAAAGTAATATAATAATGCTTAGGTGTTATTTCTCTTGTCTTGATATGATCTTCAAAGAATTTGTTATAAATCTCATCATTGACGGTATTTCTTGTCATGCATCCGGAAGAGAAAGAGTAGTCTATTGTAAACACTACTTTTGGAGATTGTCTTATTTCATCTTCTCTACATGATTGAAGAAGAAATACAGTGAAAACTGTTGTTAGAATAAATAAATTTTTCATTTGTATACTATTAAATTTTTATTAGATAATACATTGCTTTTTTCTATATGGGAATGATTAAATCAATCAGAGAAGAATATTTTTCTATATATAATATTAAACTCAGAATACATTTCTATACGTTATAGAGAGGATGTTTTTAATGGCATTCACAATTGTTTAAGTAAATATTGACTAATCGCAAATATAGGTAGTTTTTTTATTATAAACAACTGTTTCTTAGAGATTATTATGAAAAGAGATTTCAAAGTCATTAACATAAAATGAAAGAGTTTGATTTTTACTGTTACGATTGGATTATAAAAGGAAATCGCTTTCTCCATAGCAGAATAATGTAGAATTTATTAATTATAAGTGGAATGTTAAAAATAAGTATTTAAAATCGTTATATGAGGTTTTGCTCTCTTTGGTTTAGGAATCAAAGAACCGGTGAAGTAAGGCATCACTCATACATAACAACTTTCATTGTCAAAATAATATAGAAGAATAGACATACTAAAGCCTATTTTTAGTATTTTTGCGCCTGTTTTAGCGAATCAGGAAAATTTTAAATACAATAATATAATGGCAAAAGAACTGAAAGACCTTACCAAACGTAGCGAGAACTATTCGCAGTGGTATAATGATTTGGTGGTAAAAGCCGATTTGGCAGAACAGTCGGCTGTGCGTGGATGTATGGTGATCAAACCTTACGGATACGCTATTTGGGAGAAGATGCAACGTCAGCTGGATGATATGTTTAAGGAAACCGGTCACGTCAATGCTTACTTCCCGCTTTTAATCCCGAAATCTTTTCTCAGCCGTGAGGCAGAACATGTAGAGGGCTTTGCTAAGGAATGTGCAGTGGTAACCCATCACCGCTTGAAAAACTCTCCTGATGGTAAAGGGGTCGTGGTCGATCCGGAAGCCAAACTTGAAGAGGAGCTTATTATTCGTCCGACTTCGGAGACAATCATCTGGAATACTTATAAGAATTGGATCAACTCTTATCGCGATCTGCCTATCTTGTGCAATCAATGGGCCAATGTGATGCGTTGGGAAATGCGTACCCGTCTTTTCCTACGTACTGCCGAATTCTTGTGGCAAGAAGGTCATACGGCACATGCCACCCGTGAGGAAGCGGAAGCGGAAGCTGTACGTATGTTGAATGTATATGCCGAGTTTGCAGAAAAATACATGGCTGTCCCGGTTGTAAAAGGAGTGAAGTCTGCAAATGAACGTTTTGCGGGTGCGCTCGATACTTATACCATCGAGGCTATGATGCAGGATGGAAAAGCTTTACAAAGCGGTACGTCTCATTTCCTAGGACAGAACTTTGCCAAGGCATTCGATGTGCAGTTCGTGAATAAAGAAAATAAAATGGAATATGTATGGGCTACTTCATGGGGCGTTTCTACTCGCCTGATGGGTGCTTTGATCATGACTCATTCCGATGACAACGGGTTGGTATTGCCTCCACATCTGGCTCCGATTCAGGTGGTTATCGTCCCTATCTATAAGAGCGAAGAACAGTTGAAACAGATCGATACTAAAGTTGAAGGTATTGTTGCCAAACTAAAAGCATTGGGTATTTCTGTGAAATATGACAATGCCGATAACAAACGTCCGGGCTTTAAATTCGCTGATTATGAGCTGAAGGGGGTACCTGTGCGTCTTGTTATGGGTGGTCGCGATTTGGAAAACAATACGATGGAGGTTATGCGCCGTGACACGTTGGAGAAAGAAACGATTTCTTGCGAGGGCATTGAAACATACGTCCAGAAGTTACTTGAAGATATTCAGGCTAATATTTACCGGAAAGCTTTGAATCACCGTCAATCACTGACCAAGAGTGTGGATACTTACGAAGAATTCAAAGAGGAGATCGAAAAAGGCGGCTTTATTCTCGCTCACTGGGACGGTACGACTGAAACGGAGGAGAAGATTAAGGAAGAAACCAAGGCTACCATCCGTTGTATTCCGTTCGAATCGATGGTGGAAGGCGATAAAGAACCGGGTAAATGTATGGTTACCGGGAAACCTTCTGCTTGCAGGGTGATATTTGCACGTTCTTATTAAACAGTCTTTTGTAAAGGTTACATTTATGTTTGGTACTTAATAACTGAAGTAATCTTTTAGGATTGGGAAACATCACATAGAAAAGATAATCCCCGGATTTGCCTCTGTAATAGTGTTGAGGAAAATCCGGGGATTGTTATATTCTTCAAAGTTGTTAAAAACTATCTTTTATTTTCTTTTTTCTGATAAAGACAGTATGAATTAACAGGATTGATTTATTCTGCAGCCGGAATACCTGCTGAAACCACTTTGCTACGTTCGATAGATTGTAATGCCAGATAATTATCTCCGAATTTTGCCAAGTTATCAATTTCTGTTTCAAATCTGTCGAGATGTTCTTCTTCCTGAACAACCAGATTCTCGAATACTTTCTTTGTGGCAGAGTCAGCGTGTTGCGCACATTCGTTTGCCCATTTATTATAATCCTCCACGCTACCGCTTTCCATTTCTACTGCTTTTTCAAGCATCGCTTTTACATCGTGAATTTTCTCTACGGGTTCAGAACACTTCATTTCTACTTCGCCTTTCAGAAATAGAATACGTTCTGCCAAAAGCTCTACGTGCATCATTTCCGTAATAGCCGTACGCTTGAAGTAGTTGGAAAGAAGATCGTAACCCATATCGTCAAGGCGGAAATGAAAATACATGTACTGATTGACAGCGGTCATTTCATCGGCAACTGCTTTGTTGAGCAGTTCAATGCTTTTTTCTCTTTTAATCATCGTTTCTAAAACTTTTTTAGTGAATATTCGGTTAATTCAGTGCGGTAAAGTTAATGAAAATATCGAAAAATAATAGAGTGATTTCAACTTTATTTCAGAAAGTATCGGTTTCTTTGTATGTAATATTATTGAATAACCTCCAAAATAATGAAGTGATATGAAGATATTAATTGTTGAAGACGAGCCTTCGTTACGCGAACTTATACAACGTTCATTGGAAAAAGAACGTTACGTGGTGGAAGTAGCGGGTGATTTTATATCTGCTCTTCGTAAAATTGAAGATTATGATTATGATTGCGTCTTATTGGATATCATGTTGCCCGACGGCAGTGGGCTCGATCTGCTTGAGAAGCTGAAAGATATGCATAAACGGGAAAATGTAATTATCATTTCCGCCAAGGATTCTTTGGAAGACAAGGTGTTAGGATTGGAATTAGGGGCCGATGATTATCTGCCGAAACCTTTTCACCTGGCGGAATTGAATGCACGGATTAAGAGTGTGATCCGTCGTCAGCATAATGATGGAGAAATGGATATTCGTTTGGGCAATATCCGTGTGATTCCGGACAAGTTTCAGGTATTGGTCGATGAAAAAGAGATAGAACTCAACCGGAAGGAATACAATATTCTTCTCTATTTCATCAATCGCCCCGGCCGGTTGGTCAACAAAACAACCCTTGCCGAATCGGTTTGGGGAGATCATATCGACCAGGTGGACAATTTTGACTTTATCTATGCCCAGATAAAGAATCTTCGTAAAAAATTGAAAGATGCCGGGGCAACCGCAGAGCTTAAAGCTGTATATGGTTTTGGTTACAAAATGGTTGAGGAGTAGAAGCGTATGAAATTGATTTACCGGATTATTATTCGCATCTCTCTTCTTTTGACCCTCGTATTGGGAGTCTGGGCTTTCTTTTTCTATATGGCTATGATGGATGAGATAAACGATGAAGTGGACGATTCCTTGGAAGATTACTCGGAAACAATTATCATCCGGGCACTTGCGGGAGAAGAACTGCCATCCAAAAACAGTGGGTCGAACAATCAGTATTTCCTAAGGGAGGTTACGTCCGATTATGCTGATATACATGAGGATATCGTTTATAAAGATTCTATGGTATATATAGTAGAGAAAGAGGAAACGGAACCTGCACGTATTCTTACGACTATTTTCAGAGATGACAACGGGCATTATTACGAGTTGACGGTTTCTACTCCCAGTATTGAGAAGAAGGATTTAATTGATGCTATCCGCGATTGGATGCTATTTCTTTATGTAGCATTGTTGCTTGTGATTATTGTTGTGAATGTGTGGGTGTTTCAGAGGAATATGCGTCCGTTGTACGTTTTGTTGCATTGGCTTGATAAATATAGAATCGGTCAGCCGAACAGCCCTTTAAAAAACGATACTAAAGTGACAGAGTTTCGTAAACTGAACGATGCAGTCAGAAAGAATACGGAACGTAGCGAGCAAATGTTTGAACAACAAAAACAATTCATCGGGAATGCTTCTCATGAAATGCAAACTCCTCTTGCCATCTGCCAGAACCGCCTGGAGATGTTAATGGATGATGATGCGCTTAACGAAACGCAATTGGAGGAACTGATAAAGACTCACCAGACATTGGAACATATCAGTAAACTGAATAAATCGCTGTTATTACTTTCAAAGATCGATAATGGCCAGTTTACGGAGACTAAGGAATTGGAATTGAATTCGATACTCAAAGATTATCTGGATGATTATAAGGAGGTGTATGCTTATCGGAATATCAGGACGGAAGTGGCTGAAAAGGGCACATTCCGTATCCGGATGAATGAGTCGCTTGCTATTGTATTGGTTACTAATCTGTTGAAGAACTCATTCGTACACAATGTAGAGGGGGGACATATTCAAATAGAGGTGACATCTCAACACTTTGTTTTCCGTAATACCGGGATAAATCAGCCATTGGACGAAAAGCGCATATTCGAAAGATTTTATCAGGGTGATAAAAAAGAAGGTTCTACCGGATTGGGACTCGCCATAGTCGATTCTATTTGCCGGTTACAGCACATCGGCCTTAAATATTACTTTAAGGATGGGGAACATTCCTTTGAGATATCAGAAAAATAATTCAAAATGTAGGAAATTTCAAATTCTTTTCAGTTTCATCTCTCATCTTTGCATCATAAATAAAGGACCTGTTTAAAAAAAGGTTTGGATTGATAAGATAGAAATAATATTAAAAACAATGATTATGAAAAAGTTAATTCTTTTATTAGTTTGTTTGTTTACCATCCAGTCTGTAGTCCGGGCTGATGATGATAAACCAGTAAAAATAGATCAGTTGCCTCAGGCGGCACAGCAATTTATAAAGACACATTTTGCAGATAGCAAGGTGGCTATGGCCAAGATGGAAAGTGATTGGTTCGATAAGAACTATGATGTCATTTTCACCAATGGCAATAAAGTGGAGTTTGATAAACGAGGCAATTGGAAAGAGGTGAACTGCAAATACAGTTCGGTTCCGGTTGATGTTATCCCTTCTGCTATTCAGAAGTATGTTGCTGAAAACTACCCCGATGCTCAGGTTATTAAGATTGAACGGGATAAGAAAGATTATGAAATAAAACTTTCCAATAAATGGGAATTGAAGTTTGACTTGCAATTTAATTTGATCGATATTGATAAATAAAAGCTGAAGACTATGAAATTGAAAATTTATTCGGCCTTGATGGCTTTAATGTGTGTGATTGGTTTGCAAAGCTGTAGTGATGACGATAACCAGCCTGCTGTACCTCAGGAAGCTCAACGTGCATTTGCTGAAAAGTATCCTTCGGCAACGCAGGTAGAGTGGGAGACGAAATCCGGATATTATGTTGCCGATTTTCACGATAACTCATATGAGGCTTCTGCTTGGTTCAGCCCTGACGGTGTATGGCATATGACTGAAACAGATATCCCTTTTGCCGGTTTGCCCGAACTTGTGAAATCTGCTTTCGAGCAGAGCGAGTACATGTCTTGGACTGTAGATGATGTGGATAAATTGGAACGCCCGGATATGGAAACCATATATATAATTGAAGTAGAAAAGAAATCTCAAGGTTCCGAACAAGAGATGGACTTGTATTACTCCGCGGAAGGGATTCTGATAAAGGCAGTTGCTGATATGGACGGTGGAAATGATCATGAGGATCTTCTGCCTTCTCAATTGCCGGAGATCATTCTTGCTTTCATTAATGAGAAATACCCTGGTTCCCGTCTGGTAGAGACAGATATGGAGCATGGCATGATTGAAGTTGAAATTATTCATGACAACCTAAGTAAAGATGTCCTGTTCGATAAGGATAATAATTGGGTGTCTACTTCATGGGATATTCACCGTAGTGATCTTCCGGCTACAATAACACAGGCATTGGCCGAATCACAATATAGTGCTTATACTATTGACGATGCAGAATATTTTGAAACTCCTCAAGGCAACTACTATCTGTTGGAATTGGAACAGGGAGAGGCAGAGGTAAAGGTAAAGATCGATCCGAGCGGAAAGTTCATCTGATTTTTACCATACGGAGAAATAGTTAGATCAAATTACTTAATTAGTATTTTAACAGTGCTTTAAAGTACTAATTAAGTATGTGTTAAGAACGTACTTTTGCATACAAAAAGGTACGTTTTTATTATTTGATAATAGAATGGATAGAATTCTTTTGTATTGGGGATAAACATTTATCTTTGTAGGCAAATTAATTCTTAATATTGAAAGTATGAATCTTTTTATGAATATATTGTGGCTTCTTTTGGGAGGTATATTTATGGCTGTTGAATATCTGATATCCAGCCTTTTGATGATGATTACCATTATCGGTATCCCTTTCGGAATACAGACCTTGAAAATGGCTTCGTTAGCATTATGTCCGTTTGGAAAAGAGGTGAGGAGCTGTCCGGATTCAGGGGGATGTCTGAGTGTCTTGATGAATATCTTATGGATTTTTCTGGGAGGCATATGGATCAGTCTTTCGCACTTAGCCTTTGGTGTTCTTTTAAGTATCACTATCATCGGGCTACCTTTCGGCATACAACATTTCAAATTGGCAGGTTTGGCATTGACTCCCTTCGGTAAAGAGATTGTAAGCAAATAAGGTATGCAATATTGCAATGATTTGTCCGAACAGGACGTACGGACTGTTACAATATATGTAATGTCCCTTTACATATATTCATAGAGGGCATTACATATATTGGTATTTCCTTTACAAAATTACTTTAAGGCATTTAGTATTTCCGGCATCATAGTCCAAATAGTGTTCTCATCCTGTGCGGTGTAGAAATTTCCGTCTACTTGTGATTCGGCATCTGTAGCTTCGCCATTCTGAATAGCCGGTTTGGCAAGTGGATGCACTGCCAGTTTTTTACCTTTTGTGATTCCTGCAAAATCGAATAACATGGCTCCGGCACAATGTCCGATCATGATTTTTCCTTTTTCTCCGAATGTCTTGATTACTTCCATCAGATCAAGGTTGTATTGCTTGCCGGCATTATCCTTAAATACCGGAACGGCATCTCCACATGCAAAAACAAGGGCATCGTAGTCATCCACATGACCTTTCAGGTTCGCAATTACATCATCTGCGAGCAGTGTAATGCCTGAATTTGTTTTGATTTCTTTTGTTTCAGCCACTGCAAATACTTTGTAAGGGATATGATTTTCGAAAAATGCTTCCAAATATTGGAACAAACCGCATCCGTTAACAGGATTGACAGCTAAAACAGCTACTTTCTTTGCCATAACTTTAATTATTAAATGAAACAATAGTTATTATTAGTAAGTTTATTACTTTTGTATCGGCAAATATAGATTAGTTGATTTATATAAACAAGAACGTACCTCGGAATAAGGAACTTACGTGGAAGTAACCATTGCTGAGAGTCAACAGAATAGTAAAGCTTAAAAAATGAAAAATTTTCATCCTACAGGAAATTGTCCCGTCAGGGATGTGTTGAGCAGGCTTGGTGATAAGTGGTCAATGCTTGTACTCATTACGTTGAATGCAAATGGAACCATGCGTTTTAGTGATATACATAAATGCATTGAAGATATATCACAGCGCATGTTGGCCGTTACTCTGCGTATACTTGAAACAGACGGCTTAGTGGAAAGAAAGGCTTATGCGGAAGTTCCTCCGCGCGTGGAATATCATCTGACAGAGATAGGGCAGAGCCTCATACCGCATATTGAAGCGCTTGTCGGATGGGCTTTGGAGAATATGCAGGTTATTTTAAAGAATAGAGATGCGAGTTGACATGTGTTTGGTGTCGGGCGAACGTTGCCTTTTAGCTTTTGACTGTGCGCTGTTGGTTCCGATGGAATCGCGTTTTTGGACTTCTTGTTGCTTTTCTTGTTCTTTTTCCAATTTCCTTTTCAAGTTTTTAAGTTTCCATTTATTCCAGAAAAGTAAGTCGTTCCATTTGTTGAAATCTTTTTTGAAGAGGATACCGATGCCTTGGGTCGTTAGGTTCGTCTTTGTGTAATACCGGTCGTTGGTTTCGTTATAAGCCTTAAGACGTACGTCCCCTGAACGTGTCAGTAACCATTCTGCTTCGAAATCTCCTACAAAGTTGGTATTTGCCATCGGGTTGTCCCTATATCCGAAATTACCATTGATCAAAAGTCGGTTATTGAGCAACTGACCGGATAGTATGCCTTCTACTTCCATATCAGTCCAACCTTTTTCACCCGTACTGAGATTGGTACCGATATTCCAGTTATTGTTGTCGATGATTTGTGATAACATATTGTTCAGTTGTCCGGAGAGGGTAGATGACAATACGGAAGACATCATATCGGAGCTTTGACGTTCTCCGGTATTGTTTTCCATATAAAACTTTCCGATACCCAACAAATAAAGTATCTGCATGTTCATCTGCTCGTCCGTGCTGATATAATTTCGTACCAATGCCTGGACTTCGTCCCGTTCGTTAGGCAGTTCAATGCCTAGTTTTATGGTTGGACGGAGCAGGATACCGGAAAGGTTCATCATACAGTTTACCCGTACATTAGGTTGTTGGACAATCGTCGAAGCATCGGGAATCAAATCGTTCAATGAAGCTGAAGGCACTGTATAAGAAGCTTGTATGTCCAAGGTAGCATCTAGCGGAGGCCCGTTGAAAGTGATGGTACTTCCGTCTTTGATGATAAAATCCTTACGGATCACTTCCTGCAAGCTGAATTTATAGATACCTTGTTGGATTCGGTAATTTCCGAACATCTTGACATCTCCTTTGTTATAGAATTCCGTACGGATGTTTCCCGACCCGCGCCCGCTGATATAATCACCAGCTATGGGATCCATGATGATCTTCATCGTTGCATCCGGGGTTGCATCTACCAGTAGATTTAGGCGGATGTCTGTTTTCGATTCTTTTTCTTCTTCTTTTTGCCGGGCTTGCTCATAATAGGATAATATTTGTACCGAGTCTTGTATGATACGCCGGGGAGTTTTATCGACAAACCTGATAAACTGATTGTTGGTTGCTTGAGCTACCGCACCGATACTATATGTAAAACTCGTATTGCGGTTGGTCGTCAGTGCAACGTTTGCATCCAATCCATCCTGTGCATTACCGGACAACGATGCATTTCCCGTAGCGTATACCGTACCATAAAAAGGGAAATCGGGAGACTCTTGGGTGTTCATCACCAACATATTGTTGACCTGTATGTCGAATTGGTATTTTATGTTCTTAAAATGTTCATAGTGCAAGTAGCCGTTCATCCGTCCTTGATGTCCTTCCAGATCAGCTATGCGTATGTGATCGAACGTGATGCCCTCCGGTGCCAGCCGTATGGTATCTTTGATGGCGAACGAAGTATTAAGAATGTCGAATTTCATGGAAGCATCGGTCATTACAGCACCATCCAGTGTAAGTCCTTTGAATTTGCCATAAAAGTGTACTTTGCCTGTGGCACGTCCGTTGACATCTTGTACGATAGAGCGCATGTAATGTTCCAGAAACTGAATGTTAAGATTCTCCGCATTGATATTCAGATCGAGTCCGCTGGTTGGCTTTATGGGATAAATGATACCTTCGACATGAGTTTTGGCGAAGTCTTTTTCATGTATATGTGCGTCGAGGTAGATGCCTTTTTTATCATTATCCCATGCTCCATAAACGTTCAGATCACCCAACAAGGCATTGTTCAACTTGAAATTACGGATGAAAAGGCGTGCGTCCAGTCCTGGTTTCTTTAGTATGCCGCTGGCATAGGCCATGCCTGTGGCGTCACCTTCAAAGTTTACATCATCGGAAATGCGTGCGATATCGAAGACATACCCGATATTAATATCTTTCAGGTTTACTTTTACGGTGTCTGCAGGATTGTCCGATATGCGTCCGTTGATGCGGATATAACGGTCACGATGGCTAAAATAGAAGTCATTAACATCGATTTTTCCCGAATCCACTACAACTTGTGAAGGATGGATCTGCCAAAGCGTGTCATTCAGTATGACATCTGTCGGTTTGACGTCCACGATAGCTTTAAGAAGTGGCTTTTCTCCTTCTGTGCGCAGGAATTGTGCTACAGCAGCTAATTGACCGCTATAGGTAATGGCCGAATTATTACCCCAGTTTATTCTTGTATTCAGCTGATCGTCCTTTGCTTGCACATCCAGGGAGATATTGACAGCCCCGTTCTTTTTCAAGTTAGTGAACCGGATTTTAGCTTTAAGCTGATCGGTTACATTCTCGCAGAGCAATAAGCCGGATTCGATATAGTTCTGCTTGTATTGTAAGCGTGGAAAATATCCCTCAGCTTGAACACGTTGCATACGGTCATTGACGTAGCCTTTGACGGTGGAATGGGTATAAACCGTTAAAGGTATATTAAAGATAGTAGATAAAAAGTCAGTATTATATATATGTATGTCGAAACTAAAGTTATTGTCTGTTTCGATTGTTTTCTTGCCCGGTAAGATGAGTGATGGAACATATCTTCGCATTATATTCAGCATGCTGACGGGTAATGTGTGATACAGGAATCGTCCTTCTATATTGGCTGTCAGGAACTCCGAAGTTAATGAAAGGCGGTTGGTTCCGTCTTGTCGTGTGGCAGTCACATGCAGGTTATCCATAAAGTATTTCTTCTCCGGGGCAGTGAATAATAGGCTGTCCACATTGATCTCGCCTATCATCTGGTCGATGGAGCCGCCTTTAAAGTCTGCTTTCAGTTTTACGGAAATTTCCGTGTCTTCATATTTAGGTGTAAGATTCAAATCGTGAGGGCGGAATTTATCGACCGAAGCGGTAAAGTTAAAGGTCGGAACCTTCTCCGCCATGTTTATAATACCGTTTATTGCGACCGAACCGTTCGGGTCATTCAAAGCGGCCTTTCCGTTGAATCCACCGTTTTTGTATTCTCCGTCAAGGGTAATGTTCTCATATTTATAATTACTGAATTCGATGGCTGCTACCAGCCCTTTCAGTAGGATGGTAGGGGGACGCTTTTCGTAATGGTCGCCTTTGACATCGAGATTGAATGTGATCTCTCCTAACTTCTCATTTCCCAGCAATTCGCCAAGTTCGAATTCTTTAGTCTTCACTGCTCCCGAATAGGCGAACAAACCTTTTATTTTGTCGGAGCTTAGTTTCAAGTCCGTTTTTACGGAACCGAGGTTGGTACGGAACTGGCCATAAGTGACCAGATCTGTAAAGTAACCGGATACTTCTCCGTGGAAAGATATATCTCCCAATCGTTCGAGAACAGGAGGTACGCCATTGTAGTTTTTGCTCAGATTGCGCACTAAGAATCCAATGCCTCGGGTGTTGGCTGATAATTTGGATAGTTTACCGAAAACGAAGGCATCTCTTGGATTTGACAAGTCCTGTAGTGAAACATCACCTTGCAATTGAAACTGTTCTCCAGCGTTTATTGCCAGTTTAGAGCAGTTTAATTGATTGATGGTACCGCTTACGTCTACATCCACTTCTATTTTCTCCTTAAAATTGGATAGAGCCGGTACAAACGGAGAAATATCCTTCAAAGTAATATAGGATGGAAGTGTACGGAAGGAAAAACGAACCTTCTGTGCAAAGTCATTAAAGGCATTCAAGCTGTCGTAATCCATGCGTATGGTATCCATTTTGAATGAAGTGCCGGGAAGCTCGATAGCAAAATTTTCTATTGCCATTGCCTTTTCGTTAGCTAATAGTTTAAGACTTAGCTTCTTAAGCTCGAATCCGGATTGCTCATCCACACTCAAACGTTTGATCGAGGCATTCACCGAGTCGTTTTGTAACGCTTTCAGTGATATGTTGGCAATAATATTCTGCAAACGGACATGTTTAGCATTAAATTTGCCGGGAGTTTCTTCTTCGGAGAGTACATCATAAGCTAATTTCCCACGACGGATTAACACTGAGTTAATGCGCAAGTCCAGATTCTTCTTTTTCTTCAAACTGTCTTTGGATGCAAATGCATCGAGTACGAATTTGAAGTTTGGCGGTGAATCCGGTGTTTTTTTATTCAGATTGATGTTGAATCCGAATAGCTGCACGCTACTTATAGTGATTTTACCTTTAAAAAGAGGAAGTATTTCGAATTTTGCAGAAAGCCGGGTGACTTTCAGCATCTCTTTTCCCGATCGGTCATCCAGTAGAACGTCGTCGATGATGATTCGATTCAGAAGCCCCATATCTATACGTCCGATGGTCAGTTCGGTACCCATAACCTGAGAAAGCTCTCGGGCTACGAACGTAGCAAATTTCTGTTGAACAAATGGTATGTTCAACAAAACTATGACCCCGATATATACTCCCAGTACGATACCGAGTATCCAACGTACAGTCTTTTTCAGCGTTCTGATAGGCGGTTACTTTAATTTAGCCAACAAAAATATAAAATATTACGTTACGAATCTTACTTTTATCATTACTTTTGCACCGTTTAAACATCAAAAACTTATGAGTACAATAATATTAGGAATCGAATCCTCTTGTGATGATACGTCGGCAGCCGTTATCAAGGATGGTTATTTGCTGTCGAATGTGGTATCCAGTCAGGCTGTGCATGAGGCATATGGGGGGGTAGTTCCCGAACTAGCTTCGCGCGCGCATCAGCAGAACATCGTGCCGGTGGTTCATGAAGCATTGAAACGTGCCGGAGTGACGAAAGAAGAACTGAGTGCAGTGGCTTTTACTCGTGGTCCGGGGCTGATGGGTTCGTTACTTGTTGGTGTTTCGTTTGCTAAAGGTTTTGCACGTTCTCTTAATATTCCGATGATTGATGTTAATCATCTGACAGGTCATGTCTTAGCCCATTTTATTAAAGCGGAAGGTGAAGAGAATGTACAGCCGGAATTTCCCTTCCTTTGCTTGCTCGTATCGGGTGGAAATTCTCAGATCGTTTTGGTGAAAGCATACAATGATATGGAAATTCTGGGACAGACAATCGATGATGCTGCCGGAGAAGCGATTGATAAATGTTCCAAGGTCATGGGGCTTGGTTATCCCGGTGGTCCGATTATCGATAAACTGGCTCGTCAGGGGAATCCGAAAGCCTATACTTTTAGCAAACCGCATATTCCGGGATTGGATTATAGTTTCAGCGGGCTGAAGACTTCCTTCCTTTATTCCTTGCGTGACTGGTTGAAGGATGATCCTGATTTCATCGAAAATCATAAAGTTGATCTGGCCGCTTCACTGGAAGCAACGGTGGTAGATATCCTGATGGATAAGCTTCGCAAAGCTGCCAAACAATATAAAATCAATCAAGTAGCGGTGGCAGGAGGCGTATCGGCCAATAACGGCTTGAGGAATGCCTTCCGGGAACATGCCGAAAAGTACGGTTGGAAAATATTCATACCTAAATTCAGCTATACGACTGATAATGCTGCAATGATTGCCATAACAGGCTATTTCAAATATTTGGATAAGGATTTCTGCTCGATAGACCTTCCGGCATATTCACGCGTGACCTTATAATATTAGAGAACTATCTATGTTTGCAGAGATTATTACTATCGGTGACGAATTACTGATAGGGCAGGTGACTGATACAAATTCCGCTTGGATGGGGCGCGAGTTGAATAAAATAGGTATTGAGGTGCATCGAGTCGTTTCGGTCCGTGACCGTGCTGACGAAATAACGGAAGCTGTGGACGATGCGATGAATAGGGCTAATATCGTGCTTGTCACTGGTGGATTGGGCCCTACCAAAGACGATATAACCAAACAGACTCTATGTGCCTATTTTGGTACGGAGTTGGTTTTCAGCGAAGAGGTTTTTGAAAATGTTAAGCGCGTTTTGGCAGGAAAGATTCCTATGAATGCGCTGAATAAAAGCCAAGCTATGGTTCCAAAGGATTGCTTGGTTATAAATAATCGGGTAGGAAGTGCTTCCGTCAGTTGGTTCGAAAGAGACGGTAAGGTATTGGTTTCCATGCCCGGTGTGCCCCAGGAGATGACAACCGTGATGACTGAAGAAGTTCTTCCTCGTTTACGTGAGAAGTTTGATACGGATGTGATTATGCATAAGACTTTTACAGTGAAGAATTATCCCGAATCCGTGCTTGCCGAAAAGCTTGAATCGTGGGAAGTTGCTCTGCCCGAATGCATAAAACTGGCCTACCTGCCGAAATTGGGTATTATCCGGTTGCGTCTGACGGGCAGGGGAAGAGATGGGTTGTCTGTAAAGCTGGCTTTGGAAAAAGAGAGTCGTAAACTGGAAGAAATATTAGGAGATGATATCTTTGACGAAGAGGATACCCCGCTTGAAATACTTGTTGGAAATCTTCTAAAAAAGAAGAATTTGACCGTATCCACCGCGGAAAGCTGTACGGGAGGAAGCATTGCCGCCCGACTGACTTCTGTTCCCGGAAGTTCGGAATATTTTAAAGGTGGAATCGTGGCTTATTCGAATGAAGTGAAGGAAGAACTATTGCATGTTTCGTCCGTTACCCTTCAGGAACGCGGTGCTGTGAGCGAAGAAACTGTCATAGAAATGGTAAAGGGAGCGATGGATACGTTGAAAACGAATTGTGCAGTTGCAACTTCGGGCATTGCCGGTCCCGGAGGTGGTACAAAAGAAAAACCGGTAGGTACCGTTTGGATTGCTGCTGCCTATAAAAAAGAAATTATTACTTTGAAACAGGAAACGAATCGCGGAAGGGAGATGAATGTTGAAAGAGCAGGAAATAATGCCCTGCTATTGCTTTTGGAACTGCTGAAATAATGAAAAAACGTAGTGAAACAACGAATTATTTTAAGAATTACTTGTTTTTTATCTATAAATGTGCTTACTTTGCGCTCTGTTTGAAATAAGTATAGATAAAAACTATAAAATAAGATAGAAATGTCGAAGATTTGTCAAATTACCGGAAAGAAGGCCATGATTGGCAACAATGTTTCACACTCAAAAAGAAGAACTAAAAGAACTTTTGATGTGAACTTGTTTAGAAAGAAATTCTACTATGTAGAACAGGATTGTTGGATCAGCCTTAGCATTTGCGCTAATGGTCTGCGTGTCATCAACAAGAAGGGACTGGACGCTGCGCTGAACGAAGCGGTGGCTAAAGGTTATTGTGATTGGAAAAGCATTAAAGTAATCGGCTAAACGTAGAGGAGAAACTGAACAATGGCAAAGAAAGCAAAAGGTAACAGAGTACAGGTGATTCTGGAATGCACAGAACACAAGGATAGCGGTATGCCGGGAACATCTCGTTATATCACAACGAAAAACAGAAAAAATACTACCGAAAGACTTGAGTTGAAGAAATACAACCCGATTCTGAAAAGAGTAACAGTTCACAAAGAAATTAAGTAATAAAAGATAGAGTATAACCCATGGCAAAGAAGACAGTAGCAAGTTTGCACGAAGGATCTAAAGAAGGTCGTTCTTATACTAAGGTTATCAAAATGGTTAAGTCTCCGAAAACCGGTGCTTACATTTTTGATGAACAGATGGTTCCTAACGAGAAAGTACAAGACTTTTTCAAGAAATAATAGATTGCAGTTTTACTGTAATAAAAAATCCTCTTGTTGGTTGACAATAAGAGGATTTTTTATTGCCTCTTTTTTACCGAAAAGCGGGCAAAATAACAGTGAAAAACTTGAACGGTACTTTGAACGCTCCCTGCCTCTGCAATAACATGTATATCAGAAGGTAGGGAGGAAACTGAAAAAAGAGTTTGAACGGTAGTTTGAACCAATAAAATATATATTAAAATAAAGATAAGTGCATTTTTGATGATCAGGATGAATAATCCTCGGAGGAAAAGCAAGTATCTCAGGAGGATAATTGGTTTTCCCCGGAGTCAAAATAAACGCTTGTTTATCTCATGGACATAATTTTTCATTTTCTTTGCTTCACTTTTTAGTTTTTCATTACTTTATTATATCTTTGTAGCATAATGTATTATACAAATAGCAAGTATCATGGGATTTTTTAGTTTTTTCTCAAAAGAAAAGAAGGAAACTTTAGATAAAGGATTATCTAAAACCAAAGAAAGTGTGTTCAGCAAGATAGCCCGTGCAGTAGCAGGGAAGTCGAAAGTGGACGACGAAGTTCTGGATAATCTGGAAGAAGTGCTTATTACTTCGGATGTCGGTGTAGAGACTACATTGAACATTATCAAACGAATTGAAAAGCGTGCTGCCAATGATAAGTATGTTAATACTCAAGAACTTAATACTATCCTCCGGGATGAGATAGCTGCTTTGCTGACGGAGAATAACTCGGAAGATGTTGCCGATTTTGATGTCCCTGTGGACAAGAAGCCATATGTCATCATGGTGGTAGGTGTCAATGGGGTAGGAAAGACCACCACTATCGGTAAGTTGGCTTATCAGTTTAAAAAGGCGGGAAAATCTGTATATCTGGGTGCCGCTGATACTTTCCGTGCGGCTGCCGTCGAACAGTTGGTGATCTGGGGTGATAGAGTCGGGGTTCCTGTTATTAAACAGCAGATGGGTTCTGATCCGGCTTCGGTGGCATATGATACATTAAGTTCTGCTGTTACCAATAATGCCGATGTGGTTATCATCGACACAGCCGGTCGTCTGCACAATAAGGTCGGACTGATGAACGAGTTGACTAAAATAAAAAACGTGATGAAGAAAGTCGTGCCGGATGCACCGAATGAAGTACTTTTGGTACTCGATGGATCTACCGGGCAGAATGCATTCGAACAGGCTAAACAGTTCACATTGGCTACCGAAGTGACTGCAATGGCCATCACGAAATTGGACGGTACGGCAAAAGGAGGGGTGGTGATCGGTATCTCGGATCAATTTAAAATCCCTGTGAAGTACATCGGATTGGGGGAAGGCATGGAAGACCTTCAGGTGTTCCGTAAGAAAGAATTTGTTGATTCCCTGTTTGGAGAAAATTCATGAAAAGAAAAACAATAGATATCATTACCTTAGGGTGTTCTAAAAATTTGGTAGATTCGGAGCAACTGATGCGTCAGTTGGAAGAGGCGGGATACGATGTAACTCACGATGCGGAGAAGCCGAAGGGTGAAATAGCCGTGATCAACACGTGCGGTTTTATTGGCGATGCAAAGGAGGAGTCTATTAATATGATCCTAGAGTTTGCCCAGGAAAAGGAAGAGGGAAACCTTGAAAAACTCTTTGTAATGGGTTGCCTGTCCGAACGTTATCTGAAAGAACTTGCCATTGAGATTCCTCAAGTAGATAAATTTTATGGGAAATTTAATTGGAAAGAGTTGTTGGAAGATTTAGGAAAAGCGTATCACGATGAATTGCATATAGAACGAACTCTAACTACTCCGCAGCATTATGCTTATCTGAAAATATCGGAGGGGTGCGATCGTAAATGTTCTTATTGCGCCATTCCCATCATAACGGGACGGCATGTGTCTCGTCCGATGGAAGAAATTTTGGATGAAGTGAAGTATCTGGTTGCAAAAGGCGTAAAAGAGTTTCAGGTGATTGCTCAGGAGTTAACCTATTATGGGGTAGACCTTTATAAGAAGCAGATGTTACCTGAATTGATCGAGCGTATTTCTAATATTCCGGGCGTGGAATGGATTCGTTTGCATTATGCCTATCCGGCGCATTTCCCGACAGATCTTTTCCGTGTGATGCGCGAACGTGATAACGTTTGCAAGTATATGGATATCGCTTTGCAGCACATCAGTGACCATATGTTGGAGCGCATGCGCAGGCATGTGTCGAAAGAGGATACCTACCGGCTGATCGAACAATTTCGGAAAGAAGTTCCGGGCATACATTTGCGTACTACTTTAATGGTAGGGCATCCGGGAGAAACAGACTCCGATTTTGAAGAGTTGAAGGAGTTTGTACGCACAGCGCGTTTCGACAGAATGGGTGCTTTTGCATACTCGGAAGAGGAAGGAACCTACGCTGCCGAACATTATGAGGACTCTATCCCTCAAGAGGTGAAGCAAGCAAGGCTCGATGAGCTGATGGATATCCAACAGGGTATCTCCGCAGAATTGAGCGCAGCGAAAGTAGGGATGCAAATGAAAGTGATCATCGATCGTATAGAAGGTGATTATTACGTAGGGCGTACTGAATTCGATTCACCGGAGGTTGATCCCGAAGTGCTGATAAATCGCGCGGGGAATAGGTTGCTTATTGGTAACTTTTACCAGATAAAAGTAGTTAATTCCGATGATTTCGACCTTTTTGGCGAAGTTATTTAAATATTTTTCCCGATGAATTTGTTTATATGCTTTAAATTGGCTAATATAGCGTCGAACTTTTAAAATTTTGGGATTTGAATAATAAAGAATTTACTTCAGAACTGTCGCATAGGCTGGGGTATACCATTAAAGATACTTCCGAATTGATGTCTTCTTTGCTGTCGGGGATGACCCAACAGTTGGAGGAGGGCAATATCGTTACGATACAAGGTTTTGGAACTTTTGAAGTGAAAAAGAAAGCGGAACGCATTACGGTCAATCCTACGACTAAACTCCGGATGCTCGTGCCACCTAAATTGGTTTTGGGGTACAGGCCCGGTGCGCAGCTAAAAGAAAAGTTTAAGTAAAAAACTCTTTGTTATGAATGAGAGATTATATCAGCAGGATTTTATTGACTTATTGGCCAATAAGCATGGCATGAATAAGAAGGATGCCGATAAGTTTGTCAGAGAGTTTTTTCTCCTAATAGAAGAAGCCTTAGAGAAAGATAAATATGTGAAAATTAAAGGTCTGGGCACTTTTAAACTTGTTGATGTGGAAAGTCGTGAAAGTGTGAATGTCAATACGGGTGAACGTTTCCAGATACCAGGTTATACGAAGGTTTCTTTTACACCGGACAATTCATTACGTGACATTATCAACAAGCCTTTTGCTCATTTTGAGACAGTTGTACTGAATGAAAGCACTGTTTTGGAAGATACTCCTGTAAGTAGTGAATTTGATGATGAAAATGAGGAAACAGTAGAGGAAGAGATTACGGCTCAAGATGTGCAGGAATCCATACAGGAAGAAACCAATAATGAAGCTACTGTACCGGATCAGGAAGTACCAATCGAAACAGCTATCCTCCCTACCGAGCAGGCAGTTTTGAATGAACCGGTAGAAATGTCGGTTTCACCACAGCGCGAATCAGTGGAGCCACAGGCGTCGGCCGAAGACATAATTGCCAAAGAGCTTTCTGAGTCTCCGGTAAAGGCAGTTCCGGAAGTGGTAGCTGATGAAAAACTGCCGGAGCAAGCTATCCCGGAGAAAGTTGATCGTTCGGAAAAATCCCCTATACCTTATTTAATTACAATTATAATCGTTGTATTGCTGCTTTGTGGCGGTGCGCTGCTTTATATTTACTACCCGGATTTGTTTGAATCGGGAAATCAGCCGGAACAAGTGGAGCATAAAGTTGATCAGCCTGAATCGGTTGTACCGGTTATTCCCCGGGATACGGTCGTTCAAGAAGATACGATTGCGGAAGTTGTTCCTTCTGTGAAACAACAGACTCCTATAGCTCCCGTAAAGAAAGAGCCGGATATGGTAAAGAAGAACGATAAACCACAGGTATCGAATAAGGAAGGTAAGAATGTATCTAAACCAGCTCCTTTTAAACCGGATTCTGTAGGGTATATCATTACGGGAACTAAAACCACGTATACTATAAAAGAGGGAGAAACATTGACTAAAGTTGCATTACGCTTTTATGGAACAAAGGCTTTATGGCCTTATATCGTGAAACATAATCCGGACATAATAAAAAATCCCGATAATGTGCCATATGGTACGACTATAAAAATACCGGAATTAGTGAAGAAATAACTTACTTTTATTCCACACCCGGATGCGCATGATAGCCCATTCGGGTGTAGTTGTGTTATTAAATTATTAACCGTATAAAAGTACCTTAATCTAAAGACTTCACATCGTTTTTTAATAAAAATTAGTTGCAATGGTTAATAATATAGCGTACTTTTGGAATCGAATTAAAAGCCCTACATGCGTAGTTGCAGGCTTGTCTTTTTAAATGATAATTAAACAATATAATATTAAGTATTTATGGCTGAATCAATTGACATCCGCGAGCTGAATGAGCGGATTGAAAGACAAAGTGCTTTCGTTACCAATCTTACAACAGGCATGGATCAGATCATTGTTGGTCAGAAACATCTTGTAGAGTCATTACTTATCGGACTTCTTTCTGATGGACATGTATTGCTGGAAGGTGTTCCGGGTTTGGCAAAGACATTAGCAATCAAAACGTTGGCTTCGCTGATTGATGCGAAATACAGTCGCGTACAGTTTACACCGGACTTATTACCCGCTGACGTTATCGGTACAATGGTTTACAGCCAGAAGGATGAGTCCTTCCAAGTGAAAAAGGGACCTATCTTCGCCAATTTTATACTAGCTGATGAAATTAACCGCGCTCCTGCCAAAGTACAGAGTGCTTTGCTTGAAGCCATGCAGGAACGACAGGTTACTATTGGTACGGAAACTTTTGCTTTGCCAGAACCTTTCCTCGTACTGGCAACACAGAATCCGATTGAGCAGGAAGGTACTTATCCGCTTCCGGAGGCGCAGGTCGACCGTTTCATGCTGAAAGTTGTCATTGACTATCCGAAACAGGAAGAAGAGAAACTGATTATTCGTCAAAACATCAATGGCGAGAAATTCAGTGTGAAGCCTATCTTAAAGGCAGATGAGATTTTAGAGGCTCGCAAGGTGGTTCGCCAGGTATACTTGGATGAAAAGATTGAGCGTTACATTGTTGATATCGTATTTGCTACCCGTTTCCCGGAAAAATATGATTTGAAGGAATTGAAAGATATGATCGGTTTTGGAGGTTCGCCCCGTGCATCTATCAATCTTGCTTTGGCTGCTCGTACATATGCATTCATCAAACGTCGCGGGTATGTGATTCCGGAAGATGTGCGTGCCGTTGCACATGATGTTCTCCGTCATCGTATCGGACTGACTTATGAAGCAGAAGCTAGCAATATGACTTCAGACGAAATTATCAGTAAGATACTGAACAAGGTTGAAGTACCCTGATGATAATTGGAAATGAATAATTTTCAATTATTAATCTTCAATTCTCAATTAGATAAATGGAAACAAGTGAAATACTAAAGAAGGTTCGCCAGATTGAAATTAAGACACGCGGATTGTCCAATAATATTTTTGCAGGCCAATATCACTCGGCCTTCAAAGGTAGGGGAATGGCTTTCTCGGAAGTCCGTGAATATCAGTTCGGCGATGATATTCGCGACATTGACTGGAATGTGACTGCGCGTTTCAATAAACCTTATGTGAAGGTTTATGAGGAAGAGCGCGAGTTGACGGTCATGTTGATGGTGGATGTTTCCGGCAGTTTGGAGTTTGGTACGGTTAAACAGATGAAAAAGGATATGGTGACCGAGATCGCAGCAACGCTTGCTTTCTCGGCCATTCAAAACAACGATAAAATCGGAGTCATCTTTTTTTCGGATCGGATAGAGAAGTTTATTCCTCCCAAGAAAGGACGTAAGCATATTCTTTATATCATCCGCGAATTGATTGATTTTAAACCAGAAAGCCGTCGCACTAATATTCGTCTTGCATTGGAATATCTGACGAATGTGATGAAAAGACGTTGTACGGCTTTCATTTTATCGGATTTTATTGATCAGGAAAGCTTTAAAAACGCATTGACAATAGCTAACCGGAAACATGATGTCGTAGCTGTTCAGGTATATGACAGGCGTGTGGCCGAACTTCCTCCGATAGGACTGATGAAAATAAAAGATGCTGAAACCGGACATGAGCAATGGATTGATTCTTCATCCAAAGCAGTTCGGCGGGCACATCACGATTGGTGGATAAACAAGCAGGCCGAACTGAATGATACTTTTACTAAAAGCAATGTTGATTCTGTATCTGTGCGTACGGATCAGGATTATGTGAAAGCATTGATGAATTTGTTTGCCAAACGAAATTAACGGAAAGAGATGAAAAGAAATAGTTTTCTTATATTATTGTTGTTCTTATTATCGGGCAAAGTTGCTGCACAGTCTGTCACGGTAGAAGCGCAGATTGATTCTTTGCAGATTCTTATTGGTGAACAAGCAAAGATTCAGTTGCAGGTAGCTATGGACGCGAAACAACGTGCGGTATTTCCTGTATATACCGATACATTGGTGCGTGGAGTTGAAATAATAGATATAGCCAAACCGGATACGCAATACCTGAATGACAATAAACGAATGCTGATCAAACAGGAATATACGGTTACTTCATTCGACTCTGCCCTTTATTATTTGCCTCCGATGGTTGTATCGGTAGATAATAAGGAATATAAATCGCGGGCATTGGCTCTGAAAGTTTATTCGATGCCTGTGGATACATTGCATCCTGATCAGTTCTTTGGTCAAAAAACTGTGATGAAAGCTCCTTTTGTCTGGGAAGACTGGTATGGTTTGCTAGGGTGTTCTTTTTTGGCACTGCCTTTGTTGGCTTTGCTTATTTATTTTATCATACGTATTCGTGATAACAAACCTATTATACGTAAGGTGAAGGTCGAACCGAAGTTACCGCCTCACCAAGCAGCAATGCTAGAAATCGAACGTATCAAAGGAGAGAAAATTTGGCAGAAAGGACGCTCGAAGGAATATTACACAGAATTGACAGATGCCATTCGTACGTATATTAAAGATCGTTTTGGTTTTAATGCTTTAGAGATGACTTCCTCGGAAATTATCGATAAACTGTTGGAAATGAATGATAAAGAGGCTATTTCTGATTTAAAGGAACTATTTCAAACAGCTGATTTGGTTAAATTCGCAAAACATGACCCTCAAATGAATGAGAATGATGCGAATTTGATTAATGCCATTGATTTCATTAATGAAACGAAGCAGCCGGATGAGGAGAATTTGAAACCGCAACCAACAGAAATTACTATTATAGAGAAACGTTCGCTGCGGACTAAAGTCTTGTTGATTTGTGGTATAACTTTACTGTCAGCGGCACTTGTTGCAACCTTTATTTATATCGGTATGCAACTCTATAATCTTTTTGCATAAAAGAGTAGCTTTGATCGTAAATAGAAAATAGTAAACGTACCTTAGTGTTCAAGCCGTAAATGGTCGCGACCGATAGGGAATAAATCATAAAAAGAATGGTTTTTGCCAATATTGAATATTTATTTTTGCTGCTATTGCTCATACCGTATATTGTATGGTATGTCCTCAAGTGGAAGAAGAGTCAGGCAACACTCCAGATATCGGATGCAAGGGTGTATGCTCATACTCCGAAAAGTTATAAGAACTATCTGCTTCACGTGCCTTTTGGATTGAGAATTATCGCCTTGGTGCTGATTATATTAGTACTCGCACGACCTCAAACAACGGATAGCTGGCAAAATAGCGAAATAGAGGGTATCGATATAATGCTTGCAATCGACGTCTCAACCAGTATGCTGGCGGAAGATTTGAAGCCTAATCGTCTGGAGGCTGCCAAAGAGGTAGCTGCGGAGTTCATAAATGGACGGCCGAATGATAATATCGGTCTGACATTATTTGCTGCTGAAAGTTTTACTCAATGTCCTTTGACAGTCGACCATGCTGTGCTATTGAATCTTTTTCAGGGAATCAAGTGCGGACTTATTACTGACGGTACTGCAATAGGTATGGGAATTGCTAATGCTGTGACTCGTTTGAAAGATAGCAAAGCCAAGTCTAAAGTTATTATTTTGCTTACCGATGGTACTAATAATACGGGAGATATTTCTCCATTGACGGCTGCTGAAATAGCAAAGAGCTTCGGTATTCGTGTTTATACCATTGGTGTGGGCACGAATGGTATGGCACCATATCCTTATCCTGTTGGTAACACGGTACAATATGTCAATGTACCTGTGGAGATTGATGAAAAGACTTTGACTGAGATCGCTGGAACTACAGATGGTAACTATTTTCGTGCAACGAGTAACTCTAAACTGAAAGAGGTTTATGAGGAAATCGATAAACTTGAAAAGACGAAACTCAATGTGAAGGAGTTTAGCAAACGCCAAGAAGAATATCGTTGGTTTGCTTTGGCTGCTTTCTTGTGCGTTCTGCTTGAAGTTTTGTTGCGCAACTCGATTCTGAAAAAGATTCCGTAGCCTGAATAATGATTTTGGTCATAAGTGATGCTTCGCTAATCTTTTAAATATTAAGAACATTGTAATTTGATAAATATTAGATAAAAAGATGTTTCGATTTGAAGAACCTGCATATTTGTATCTGCTACTGCTATTGCCGTTGCTGGCTGCTTTCTACCTATATTCGAATTATAGGAAACGTAAAGCAATCCGTCGCTTTGGCGATCCGGTATTGATGGCTCAATTGATGCCGGATGTCTCAAAATACCGTCCGGATGTGAAATTTTGGTTGGTCTTTGCCGCTATAGGGCTGTTTGCCGTATTATTGGCTCGTCCTCAGTTTGGCTCAAAGCTTGAAACAGTGAAGCGCAAAGGAGTAGAAGTGATAATTGCGCTCGACATATCAAACTCCATGTTGGCGCAGGATGTTCAACCGAGTCGTTTGGAAAAAGCTAAACGGTTGATATCTAAGCTTGTTGATGGTATGGAGAATGATAAAGTAGGTATGATTGTTTTTGCTGGAGATGCATTTACGCAGCTTCCGATAACGAGTGATTATATTTCTGCTAAAATGTTTTTGGAGTCTATCAATCCTTCTTTGATATCTAAACAGGGAACAGCTATTGGGGCTGCTATCAATTTGGCGGCACGTAGTTTCACTCCACAAGAAGGTGTAGGACGAGCTATTATTGTGATTACGGATGGTGAAAATAATGAAGGAGGTGCTGTAGAAGCAGCTAAAGCAGCTGCCGAGAAAGGCATTCAAGTGAGCGTATTGGGCGTAGGGCTTCCTGACGGTGCGCCAATACCCGTTGCAGGTACCAACGATTTTCGACGTGACCGGGATGGGAATGTGGTCGTAACCAGGCTCAATGAAGCAATGTGCCAGGAAATAGCTAAAGATGGAAAAGGTATCTATGTCCGCGTAGATAATTCTAATTCAGCACAGAAAGCTATTAACCAGGAAATCAACAAAATGGCGAAAACGGATGTTGAGTCGAAAGTGTATACTGAATTTAACGAGCAGTTTCAGGCAGTGGCGTGGATCATCTTCCTTTTACTGCTAGCTGAAATGTTGATATTGGAACGTAAGAATCAGTTGTTTAAGAACATTCACTTGTTCTCTAATAAAAAGTAATTATGAGTATGTCAAGAAGTAATAAATATATTCTGTTTGCTTTGTTTGTATTATTAGCTGCCGGAGCATCTGCTCAGAAAGCTGAGAGAGACTATATACGGAAAGGAAATCGATTCTTTAAAGACAGTGTGTTTGTTGATGCGGAGGTAAATTATCGTAAGGCATTGGAAGCAAATCCTAAATCAACGGTTTCTATGTATAATTTAGGGAATACACTTTCTCAGGAGCAGAAATTCAAGGATGCGATGGAACAGTATTCTGCTGCTAGTAAAATAGAAAAAGATAAAATGAAACTGGCGCATATCTATCATAATATGGGTGTACTTTTTCAAGCCGGTAAAGACTATGGGCAGGCAGTTGAAGCCTATAAAATGTCTTTACGGAATAATCCGAAAGATGATCAGACACGTTATAATTTGGCACTTGCACAGAAGTTACTGAAAGATCAGCAGCAGAATCAACAAAATCAGGATCAAAATCAAGATCAGGATAAGGAAAATCAAGACAAGCAAGATCAGAAGCAGAATCAGGATAAACAAGATCAGAACAAAGATGATCAACAACAGCAACCTCCTAAACCGGAGAAAAAAGACAATGAAATGTCGAAAGAAAACGCGGAGCAATTGCTGAATTCTGTAATGCAGGATGAAAAAGAGACCCAGGATAAAGTTAAGAAACAACAGCAAGTTATCCAAGGAGGGCGTTTGGAGAAAGATTGGTAAATAAAAAAATAAGATAATAAAAACTTCAAGAGAAATGAGAAAACTGATTTTCTTATTGATAGCTTTGATTACGGCAGCAACCAGCATATTTGCTGACAATAAAGTGTCGTTTACTGCATCTGCACCGGACGTGGTGGTGGTAGGTGATCAGTTCAGGTTATCCTATACTGTGACAACACAGAAAGTGAGGGATTTTCGTGTACCTTCCATCAAAGGATTCGATGTATTGATGGGGCCTACACGAAGTACTTTTAGTAATACGCAAATAGTCAATGGTGCTGTGTCTTCAGAAAAAGGCGTAACTTTTACTTATATTTTGATGGCTACAGCAGAGGGTGAATTTTCTATTCCGGGTGCTACCATTACAGCAGATGGTGATCAAATGGTATCCAATTCTGTGAAGATAAAAGTACTTCCCCAAGATAAGAATACAGGCTCTGCAGGGGGAAATCAGGGAGGAGGAAATGCATCTTCAAACTCTTCTTCAGCTGCGAGTGTCTCCAATCAGGATTTATTTGTAACTGCAACGGCAAGCAAAACAACCGTTTACGAGCAGGAAGCTTTTCTGTTAACATACAAAATATACACCCGTGAATCCCAATTGGCTTTTGATAATGTAAAATTGCCTGATTTTAAAGGCTTTCATTCACAGGAGATTGAGCGGCCAAGTAATGCACGCTGGTCTCAGGAGAATTACAAAGGAAGAAATTATCATACTACAGTTTATAGGCAATTTGTGCTGTTCCCGCAGCAAGCTGGAAAGTTGACAATCGAACCCGCACGTTTTGATGCTTCTGTTGCAAAGGCGATACGGAGTGCAGACCCTTTTGATGCTTTCTTTAATGGTGGATCTAATATGGTCGAAGTGAAGAAAGTGCTTACTACGCCTGTAATCACAATCAATGTCAATCCGCTTCCGGCAGGGAAGCCTGCTGATTTCTCTGGTGGAGTGGGAGAGTTCAGTATAACTTCTTCTATCAATAGTAAAGAAGTGAAAACAAATGACGCAGTTACCATAAAGCTTGTAATATCGGGTACAGGTAATTTGAAGCTTTTGTCTAATCCTGAGATTGAATTCCCGGAAGATTTTGAAGTGTATGATCCGAAAGTAGATAGTAAAGTTCGTTTGACTTCTGAAGGATTATCAGGTACCCGGGTTATCGAATATTTAGCTATTCCACGTCATGCTGGTAATTATAAGATTCCGGCCGTGACATTCTCCTATTTTGATATTAAGTCCAAAACTTATAAAACATTGAAGACTGAGGATTATGAAATCAATGTCGAGAAGGGGGCAGGTAATGCAGATCAGGTTATTGCAAACTTTACGAACAAAGAAGACTTGAAAGTTTTAGGAGAAGATATCCGTTATATCAAGTTGAAAGATGTTACGTTGCATCCTAAAGGAAGCTTTTTCTATAATACTTTGACTTATTGGTTATTATATTTGATTCCGGCAATAGCTTTCATTATTTTCTTTATTATTTACCGGAAACAGGCTGCAGAAAATGCGAATGTGGCTAAAATGCGAACTAAGAAGGCTAATAAAGTAGCTACGAAGCGGATGAAGCAGGCTGGTATGTTGCTTGCGGAAAACAAGAAAGATGCTTTCTATGACGAAGTCTTAAAAGCATTGTGGGGATATATAAGCGATAAATTGAATATTCCCGTTTCTCGACTGTCGAAAGATAATGTTGAAGAGAAGTTGAGAAATTATGGAGTAAGTGATGACTTGATTGAAGAATTCCTTAAAGCATTAAATGAATGTGAATTTGCACGTTTTGCACCAGGGGATGAAAATCAAGCTATGGATAAAGTTTATTCTTCTTCGTTGGCGGTGATGAGTAAAATGGAAAATTCAATAAAACACTAAAAAAGAAGTCGGTCATGAAAAAAATATTGTTTTTTGCATTCAGTTTATTATTGTATGTAACTTCTTTTGGACAGGGACAGGAGGTGTCTGAAGATTCTATTCAAATCAATGAAGTTGATTCATTGGATGTAGGAACGCACCAAATATCTTCAGGACTTGAAAATGTGACGAAAGCAGAAGGAGATAGTGCATACATGAAGAATGATTTTGCTTCTGCAATACAGGTATACGAAGCTCTATTGACAA
Organism: Jilunia laotingensis; assembly: GCF_014385165.1. Classification (NCBI taxonomy): domain Bacteria; kingdom Pseudomonadati; phylum Bacteroidota; class Bacteroidia; order Bacteroidales; family Bacteroidaceae; genus Jilunia; species Jilunia laotingensis. The sequence goes on from NZ_JACRTF010000001.1 coordinate 3,710,170, forward strand.
AAGGAGAAGCAGCAGACTTGTATTATAATCTTGGAAATAGTTATTATAAGTCTGGTGATATAGCAAAAGCCATACTAAATTACGAGCGTGCTTTGTTGTTGCAGCCTGGAAATGGTGATATTCGTGCAAATTTGGAAGTTGCACGGGCTAAAACTGTTGATAAAGTGGAGCCGATACCTGAAATATTTTTTGTTTCTTGGACGAAGTCGCTGATAAACAGTATGAGCGTAGATGCTTGGGCTGTGTGTGGTGTAGTATGCTTTATTTTATTGATAGCATCATTGTATTTCTTTATTTTCTCTAAACAAGTCGTTTTGAAGAAAGCCAGTTTTATCTGTGGCATTGTCTTTTTAATTGCTGTTATTTTGGCAAATGTATTTGCAAGCGAACAAAAGGACAGTTTACAGAACCGTGATAGCGCTATAGTTATGAGTCCTAGTGTAACGGTTCGCAGTACTCCAAGTGAAAGTGGAACAAGTCTTTTCATACTTCATGAAGGGCATAAGGTAACCATTAAAGATGCTTCTATGAAAGGCTGGAAGGAGATTCGTATAGAGGATGGAAAGGTGGGATGGGTACCTTCATCATCAATAGAAATTATTTGAAATAAGATTTATAATATATAGATGAAATCCTCACACGGAAGTTTCCGTATGAGGATTTTTTCATTCGTTTTATACTTTCTATTCAACTACCGGTTTAAATAAATGATTGATTATCTGGTTGATATTTCGAGCATTCATTTTCACTTATTTCATCTCTTCTTTTGATAGAAATGTATTTTACCTAAATTAGTAAAAAAAACAGGTAAATAATTTGTTTTATCTTTTTTTTTCCTTAAGTTTATAGCGTGATAAATCACATTAGTAATAACCATTAAATTTATGTGACATGAGGACAATAACATTCAATGAACTTCGTAAAATTAAAGATTCATTGCCCAGCGGTAGCATGCATAGAATAGCTGATGAACTAGGTTTGCACGTAGACACAGTGCGTAATTTCTTCGGAGGCCATAATTTTAAAGAAGGTAAAAGTGTCGGAATACATCTTGAGCCCGGTCCGGACGGTGGTTTAGTAATGATTGATGATACTACCGTACTTGATCGGGCTCTTAGCATACTTGATGAGTTGAATATGAAGATGCAACGAGAAGAAGCTACCGAACCTGTGCAAGCTTAATTTAAAATATACTTGCGGAATCCCAATTGGAAAACAATTGGGATTTCTTATTTGTTAAAATCATAAATACAAATGAATTATGGAAGACAAATTAGTGACATTAGCTATTCTGACTTATTCGAAAGCTCAGATATTGAAGAATGTTCTTGAAAATGAGGGCATAGAGACTTATATACATAATGTAAATCAAATACAACCTGTTGTTTCATCAGGAGTAAGGTTACGCATTAAAGAGAGTGATTTGCCGCGTGCGCTCAAGATAACCGAGAGTTCAGTTTGGTTAGCTGAAAGTATAGTGGGAGAGAAGACTCCTAAGGTTGAAGACGGCAATAAAAAGATTCTGATTCCTGTGGATTTTTCAAATTATTCAATGAAAGCTTGTGAATTAGGATTCAATTTGGCAAAAGCGTATGGTGCTGAAGTTTTATTACTACATGTCTATTTTACACCTATTTATGCGTCATCATTACCTTATGGTGATGTGTTTAACTATCAAATAAGTGATGAAGAAACCGTGAAAACGATTCTTCAGAAAGTACATGCCGACCTTAATTCTTTATCTGACAAAATTAAGGAAAAAGTTGTTACTGGAGAATTTCCTGATGTGAAATATACTTGTATATTGCGTGAGGGAATTCCTGAAGAAGAGATATTGCGTTATTCTAAAGAGCAACGCCCACGTATTATCATAATGGGTACTCGTGGTAAGAACCAAAAGGATGCCGATTTAATTGGTAGTGTTACGGCAGAGGTTATTGATCGTAGCCGTACCGCTGTATTAGCGATTCCAGAGAATACACCGTTTAAAGAATTCGGATCAGTCAGAAAGGTGGCTTTTATCACAAATTTTGATCAACGTGATTTAATAGCATTTGATGCATTCATAAATGCTTGGAAACCATTTAGCTTTATTGTTTCTTTGATTTATCTTGCAGATGCGAAAGATTCAAAAGATACTTGGAATGAAATTAAGTTGGCGGGGATTAAGGAATATTTTCTAAAACAATATCCGGAACTTGAAATCCAATATGATGTTGTGAAGAATGATGATTTCCTGAAAAGTTTTGATGAGTACATTAAAACTAATCAGATTGATATAATTACATTGACATCTTATAAACGGAACATATTTGCTCGTTTATTTAATCCGAGTATTGCTCGAAAGATGATTTTCCATTCCGATACACCGCTTCTTGTTATTAATGGATGAGGATGATCAGGCGCTTGAAATTATTCTCTTTAAGATAATGGAATAATCACTATTATGTTTAATAAAAGAAGGGCAATTTATTTTTCAAAAATAAATTGCCCTTCTTTTATTATCTCATAATATATCTTTTATTTTTGGAGTCACTCTCTTTACTTTTATCTTGTGCTGATAAAACACCCCTCTCAAGGCATGGATTTATAATAAAGAAGGCTGATAAATAATACCAGCCTTCTATTATTATATTAAAAATGAGAATTAGTTATTCATAACCTTTTCAATTTCATCAAATTCAGGACCCATGTTTAAATTATAGTATACTCTATAAAGACCTGGAGCCCACAATTCCTTTTGGTCTGGCTTCAGTTCTCTGGCCTTTTCGTAATAAGGTTTAGCTTCTTCATAGAACTTCTTAATTTCTGCTTGTGCAGCTGCATATTTAGGATCATTTACATCAGTGGTTGACTGATCTGCATAATCTTGTGCTTTCATTAGCAATACTAAGCCTAGATTAGAATAAGCTTCTCCATAATTTGGATCAGATTCAATCGTTTTTTTGTAGAAATCAATTGCTTTATCATATTCTTTCATGTTATGATACAGGTATCCTTTTACATATAAATAAAGCTTATTATTAGGGTCTTTAGCCAACATGTTATCCGCGAATTCCATTGCTTTTTCGGGCTGATTTGAACTGCTATAGTAATCAACAAGATTAGCAAAGAAATATTGGTTTTCAGGGAATTTGATAATTCCTTCTTGTAAAGATTCTACCCATTTGGCTGTATCACCTTTTGCTTTTAGTGCATCTGCCCATAACTGCATAGCTATTCCACCATTTTCCTGATCTTTAACTGCAATAGGTGCATATTTCAGAATTGCATCTTTGTCTTCTGCCCCATTGGCAGCCAATGTAGCATAATAAGCAATTTGAGGCAATAAAGTATCTGATACAGCAAGATTTTCTTTTTCTAACATAGGGTAAGAGGCTGATTCTACATAAGTTCCGAAGAATTTCAACGCTTCTTTGCTATTGTTGAGATTGAAAAACTGGATACCACCATTGATCAGATTAGGGCGTTCTGCCAACATTGCAGTAGAATTAGCTTTTCTGTATTTATTCTTAATTTTACCTTTTTCGTTGGGTACTTCTGCAAGTTCATCACATTTAAGGTAATAATCATACATTTTCAGAATACTATTATATACCTTAATTGTATCATACGGCTTTCTCAGATAGGCATTTTCCATTTCCTTTTCGTTGATCCTTTTTTGGATGTAGCCTGCTACATCCCATGTGGCTGCTTCATCTTTTGTTTCCGGATTAGTCAACGCTTCATTAATTAGTTGTTCAGCTTTGTTAAAGTCCGGTTTTACCTCACCAGCAATGCTCTTGGCTTCTTTTACATTTTTTTGTTGGGCAAAAGCAAAACTGATAGCCATCAGTAAAACCATTGAAAATAATACTCTTTTCATGATTGTTGTTTGATTAATTATTAATATTACGTCTATTCTTTTTCTTCATTTTCTTCGATTCCTGTATCGGGAGTATCTGCATCTTCTGAACTATCCATATCTGTTGTCGGATCGCTCAGGATTTTGCCCTCTACTTCTTCTACGGGGATTTCATCTTCCAAACTTTCTGTCGTTACTTTACATACAGAGCCGATTTGATCGTTACGTTTTTCAAGGTTAATAAGGCGTACACCTTGTGTGGCACGTCCCATAATTCGAAAATCTGCAACTTTCAGACGTATGGTGATACCGGATTTATTGATGATCATCAAATCGTTATCATCTGTTACAGATTTGATAGTTACCAGTTTGCCCGTTTTTTCAGTGATATTCATTGTCTTCACACCTTTACCACCACGGTTTGTTTTACGATAATCTTCGATTTCAGATCGTTTGCCATAGCCTTGTTCTGAAACGACCATTACGGACTCGGTTTCCAAATCTTTAATGCAGATCATTCCTACTACTTCATCCTGACCATCGTTATCGAGTGTAATGCCACGTACGCCTGTTGCTGTACGACCCATGACACGAACTGTTGCTTCGTGAAAACGGATGGCACGACCGTTACGGTTAGCGATGATTATTTCATTATTTCCATTGGTCATACGGACTTCAATCACTCGATCGTCCTCTCGGATTGTAATGGCGTTTACGCCATTTTGACGTGGACGTGAATATTGCTCAAGCAAGGTTTTCTTGATTACACCATTCTTGGTACAGAATAATACATAATGACTGTTGATGTATTCTTTGTCATCAAGATTCTTCACGCGCAGGTACGCGTTTACTGCGTCATCAGAATCAATGTTCAGTAGATTTTGGATAGCACGGCCTTTTGAATTCTTTGTTCCTTCCGGAATTTCATATACTTTTAACCAATAACACTTACCTTTTTGAGTAAAGAACATCATAGTATTGTGCATGGTGGCAGGATATATGTGTTCGATGAAGTCTTCATCACGTGTTTCGGTACCCTTAGAACCTACCCCACCGCGATTTTGCGCGCGGAATTCCGATAAAGGTGTACGTTTGATATATCCCATGTGTGAGATTGTGATGATCATTTCATCATCAGCATAGAAATCTTCGGGATTGAATTCTTCAGAGGAATAAACAATCTCCGAACGGCGTTCATCACCATATTTTGCTTTTACTTCAAGCAATTCGTCTTTTATAACTTTACGACATATTTCATCGTCAGCCAAAATACTTTCCAAGTAGGAAATTTGATTCATAATCTCCTCGTATTCAGCATGCAATTGGTCTTGCATCAGGCCCGTTAATTGACGTAAACGCATTTCAACAATGGCGCGTGCCTGGATTTCTGTCAGTTCAAAACGTTCTGTCAAACCGGTGATTGCATCGTTTGGAGTTTTTGCTGCACGGATAATGCGGATCACTTCATCAATGTTATCTGATGCAATAATCAGACCTTCAAGGATATGGGCACGTTCTTTCGCCTTGCGCAGATCAAATTGAGTTCTACGAATAACTACTTCATGTCTATGTTCAACGAAGTATTTAATAAGATCTTTTAGATTCAGTGTTTTGGGGCGTCCATGCACCAGTGCTACATTGTTCACACCGAAAGAAGTCTGCAATGCTGTCATTTTATACAGCTTATTTAAGACTACGCTGGCATTGGCATCACGTTTAATGTCAATAACGATGCGCATGCCTTCACGGTCTGATTCGTCGTTGGCATTCGATATGCCTTCAATCTTTTTGTCATTAACAAGGTCAGCGATATATTTAATCAATTCTGCCTTATTAACATTGTAAGGTATTTCGGTAACAACAATTTTATCATGAGTTTGTCCGGCTTCTATTTCAGCTTTGGCACGCATAACGACACGGCCACGACCTGTGAGATAAGCCTCACGAACCCCACTTATACCGTATATATATCCTCCGGTTGGGAAATCGGGCGCTTTGACGTAATTCATCAGTTCTTCTACAGTAACTTCCGGATTGTCGATATAGGCATGGCATGCATCAATCACTTCGGACAAATTGTGAGGTGGCATGTTTGTTGCCATACCTACTGCAATACCGGACGCACCGTTTACCAACAAGTTAGGGATACGTGTTGGCATTACTGTCGGTTCTACCAGTGTATTATCAAAGTTTGGTTCAAAATTCACGGTTTCCTTGTACAGGTCTTCCATCATGGCTTCGCCCAGCTTATTTAGACGGGCTTCGGTATAACGCATGGCAGCGGGACTGTCACCGTCGACGGAACCAAAATTACCTTGACCATCTACCAATGGATAGCGCATTGCCCATTCTTGAGCCATACGAACCATTGCAAAATATACGGAAGAGTCCCCGTGGGGATGGTATTTACCCAATACTTCACCAACGATTCTGGCTGATTTTTTATAAGGTTTATCTGACATATTACCCAATTCCATCATTCCGTAGAGAATTCTGCGGTGAACGGGCTTAAATCCATCTCTAACATCTGGAAGGGCACGTGAAACAATGACCGACATGGAGTAGTCAATGTACGATGACTTCATTTCCTCCTCGATGTTAATCTTTATAATTCTGTCTTGTTCAAGCATTTAAAAAGATTATTAATTATACATTTGTGGCTTATGAAAAACCACGCTAAAGTACTACTTTTTCTAGATATACAAAAGTTTTCAGCCATAAACTTTTTGTAGTTGTCGGTATGCTGTTTATGGTTCGTGGAAAGTGTATGGTTATGATGGTAAAATGCTATCCTTAATGTCTTTTTTATCAATGTTTTATGGAATGTTTACGTGAACTCCATATTGAAAACATCCGGATGTTCTTATCAAAAACATGGGGATGTTATTGTATAAAACATCCGGATGTTGTGTGTTAAAACATGGGGGTGTATTTGCTGTTTTGTCCCTTGATTAATTCTAAAGAGATTAATATAATGAATTTAAAAAGGCTATTTTTTATGTATTTATTGTAAAGGTATATAGTGATATGTGTTTTTTTGGCACGACATTTGTTATCATAATAAATAAAGCAAATATTACGTATAAACAGATTTATATGTATCTTTGCAAGTGAATAACCCTTAAGAAGGAAGGAATAAAAGTATGAATAATCAATTCTCACAAAAAGTTTCCGATATTATCGTCTTTAGTAAAGAAGAAGCCAATCGTCTGAGAAGCAGATATATTGGGCCTGAACACCTGCTGTTGGGTATACTTCGTGACGGTGAAGGGAAAGCTATAGAGATATTGTCCAAACTCAAAACGAATCTGACCGACATAAAAAAGCAGATTGAAGTGATATTAAAAGCGGAGGCAGATGACTTTTTGCTTCCGGATGCCGATGTGCCATTGTCCAATGGTGCTGCAAAGGTACTTAAGATGTGTATCCTTGAAGCTCGTCTGCTGAAAAGTAATGTCGCTGATACGGAACATGTACTATTAGCTATTCTGAAAGATCGTAATAATGTGGCGGCTTCTGTACTTGAAGCGAATAATATCGATTATAAAAAGGTATTTGAACAATTGTCTTTGCAACCTGACATCAGTTCCGGGATGGGATTTACGGAAGACGATGATGACGAAGAGGAAATGGGTTCATCCCGTTCTTCCGGTGGAGGTCGTGGTGCCGATGAACGTCAACAAGCGCAGACGACCTCGAAAAAGCCATCAAATGATACTCCGGTACTGGATAATTTCGGTACGGATATGACTAAAGCTGCAGAAGAAGGCCGTTTGGATCCGGTTGTAGGGCGCGAACGTGAAATAGAACGCCTGGCACAGATTTTAAGTCGGCGTAAAAAGAATAATCCAATTCTGATTGGTGAACCTGGTGTGGGTAAATCGGCTATAGTCGAGGGGCTGGCATTGCGTATTGTTCAGAAGAAGGTATCTCGTATTTTATTTGATAAACGTGTGGTGGCTCTTGACATGACTTCGGTTGTGGCCGGTACGAAATATCGTGGGCAATTTGAAGAACGGATTCGTTCTATCCTCAATGAGTTGCAGAAGAATCCCAATGTGATTTTGTTTATTGATGAAATCCACACCATAGTAGGTGCAGGTTCTGCTGCAGGTTCAATGGATGCTGCCAATATGCTCAAACCGGCATTGGCCCGTGGTGAGATACAATGTATTGGTGCTACGACTCTTGATGAATACCGGAAGAATATTGAGAAAGACGGTGCTTTGGAACGCCGTTTCCAAAAAGTAATAGTAGAACCGACTACATCCGAAGAAACGCTTCAGATTCTACGGAATATTAAGAGTAAATATGAAGATCATCATAACGTGAATTATACGGATGCTGCCTTGGAAGCATGCGTCAAGTTGACAGATCGTTATATTACCGATCGTAATTTTCCGGATAAAGCGATAGATGCCCTTGATGAAGCAGGTTCTCGCGTACACCTGACCAATATCAATGTACCTAAAGAAATCGAGGAACAGGAAATATTGATAGAAGAGGCTAAGAATCAAAAGAATGACGCAGTGAAATCGCAGAATTTTGAACTTGCCGCCAGCTTCCGTGACAAGGAAAAAGAACTTACTATAGTTCTGGATCGTATGAAGCAGGAATGGGAAGAACGATTAAAAGATAATCGGGAAACGGTGGATGCTGAAGAAATAGCCAATGTTGTTTCTATGATGTCTGGTATACCGGTACAACGAATGGCACAAGCCGAAGGAATGAAGCTGGCTGGAATGAAAGAATCCCTTCAGTCGAAAGTCGTTGCCCAAAATCCGGCTATAGAAAAGTTGGTTAAAGCAATTTTGCGAAGTCGCGTCGGGCTCAAGGATCCTAATAAACCAATCGGAACCTTTATGTTTTTGGGCCCTACGGGAGTTGGTAAAACACATCTTGCCAAAGAATTGGCAAAATATATGTTTGGCTCTTCCGATGCTTTGATTCGGATAGACATGAGTGAATATATGGAGAAATTTACTGTCTCTCGCCTTGTTGGAGCGCCTCCGGGATATGTGGGGTATGAGGAAGGCGGTCAGCTTACTGAGAAAGTGCGCCGTAAGCCCTATTCCATTGTATTGCTTGATGAAATAGAAAAAGCCCATCCGGATGTTTTCAATTTGTTACTGCAAGTAATGGATGAAGGTCGGCTTACTGACAGTTATGGCAGAGTGGTAGATTTTAAAAATACGGTTATCATCATGACATCTAATATTGGTACGCGCCAATTGAAAGACTTTGGTCGAGGGGTAGGTTTTGCTACTCAAAGCCGCTTGGATGATAAGGAATTTTCTCGGAGTGTCATTCAGAAAGCATTGAATAAATCTTTTGCACCAGAGTTTATTAATCGTGTTGACGAGATTATAACTTTCGACCAGCTTTCCCTGGAGGCAATAACTCAAATTATTGATATTGAACTCAAAGGATTGTATGATCGTATTGAATCTATTGGTTATAAATTGATTATTGAAGATAAGGCAAAGCAATTTATTGCCGGGAAGGGATATGATGTTCAATACGGTGCCCGACCATTGAAACGTGCCATTCAGACTTATCTTGAAGATGGTTTGTCAGAACTTATTGTCTCATCTGCTTTAGCTGATGGGGATACTATCAGAGTGATTCTGAATGAAGAAAAAAGTGAACTGGAGATGAAAGTGGAAACGGTAACCAAAGAATAAATGTTTTTCGAAATACGTCAAAATGTCAGACTTTTAGTCTGGCATTTTTTTTGTTTCTAAACTTAGCAAATAGTATAAATAGGATCAATTAAAAAATATACATTATTATGCAAAAAGGTAATATTGGGGTTACTACCGAGAACATTTTCCCTATTATCAAAAAGTTCTTGTACAGCGATCATGAGATTTTTCTTCGCGAATTAGTGTCGAATGCTGTTGATGCGACTCAGAAATTAAATACACTGGCATCAATAAGCGAATTTAAAGGTGTATTAGGTGATCTGACTATCCACGTTTCTCTAGGAAAAGATACTATCACTATTTCTGATCATGGTATCGGACTGACGGCCGATGAGATAGATAGATACATCAATCAGATAGCTTTCTCCGGTGCCAATGATTTTCTGGAAAAGTATAAAAATGATGCAAATGCAATTATCGGACATTTCGGACTTGGTTTCTATTCCGCTTTCATGGTGGCAAAGAAGGTTGAAATCATTACAAAATCTTATAAAGAAGGTGCGCAAGCTGTAAAATGGACTTGCGATGGTAGTCCGGAGTTTACACTCGAAGATGTTGAAAAAGAAGACCGCGGTACTGACATAGTGCTGTATATTGATGATGATTGCAAAGAATTTCTGGAAGAATCTCGTATATCAGATTTATTGAAGAAATATTGCAGATTCCTTCCCGTTCCTATTGCTTTTGGTAAAAAGAAAGAATGGAAAGACGGAAAGCAGGTAGAAACGACCGAGGATAATATCATAAATGACACTACGCCTCTTTGGACGCGTAAGCCCAGTGAACTCTCAGATGAAGATTATAAAAAATTCTATAGAGAATTATATCCAATGGCGGATGAACCTTTGTTTTGGATACACCTGAATGTGGATTATCCTTTCCATTTGACTGGAATTCTTTATTTTCCGAAAGTTAAAAGCAATATTGAACTGAATAGAAATAAAATCCAGCTTTATAGTAACCAAGTCTATGTAACAGATTCTGTAGAAGGCATTGTGCCGGACTTCTTGACTTTATTACATGGGGTGATCGATTCTCCGGATATTCCTTTGAACGTTTCCCGCTCCTATCTGCAAAGTGATTCAAATGTGAAGAAGATCTCTTCGTATATTACGAAGAAAGTTGCTGATCGTTTGCAGTCTATTTTCAAGAATGACCGTCCTCAGTTTGAAGAGAAGTGGAATGATTTGAAAATATTTATCAATTATGGAATGTTGACGCAAGAGGATTTTTATGACAAAGCGTCAAAATTTGCCCTTTTCACCGATACGGATGGCAAGCATTATACCTATGAAGAATATCGCCTGTTGATTAAAGATAATCAGACAGATAAAGATGGAATTTTGATTTATATATATGCTAATGATAAGAGTGAACAATATAGTTATATCGAAGCTGCTAAAAATAAAGGATACAATGTATTGCTTTTAGATGGGCAGTTGGATGTAGCCATGGTTAGCATGTTGGAACAGAAATTTGAAAAATCTCGTTTTACTCGCGTGGACAGCGATGTTGTTGACAATCTTATAGTGAAAGAAGAAAGAAAAGACGATGCATTAAAACCCGCTGAAAAGGAAGCTTTGTCGAATATTTTCAAAAGCCAGTTGCCTAAAGTCGAGAAGATGGAATTTAATGTAATGGCACAGGCCTTAGGAGAAAATATTGCTCCCGTTGTGATTACACAGAGCGAATATATGCGTCGTATGAAAGAAATGGCTAATATTCAAGCGGGTATGAGTTTCTATGGAGAAATGCCTGATATGTTTAATCTCGTATTGAATTCTGATCATCCATTAATCAAAAAAGTACTTGGTGAAGAAGAAATTGCTTGTGCCGCTGATATTGTTCCATTGCAATTGTCTATTGACGACACGACTAAACAACGTGATGCAATGGCGAAGAAGCAAGAAGGCAAAAAGGATGAAGACATCCCCACTTCAGAAAAAGATGAGTTAAGGGATTTGGATAAGAAACTTGATGAACTAAAAGGTAAGAAGGAAGCTATATACGCTGATTTTGCCGGTAAGAACAAAGTAGTTCGTCAATTAATCGATTTGGCTCTGTTGCAAAATAATATGCTGAAGGGGGAAGAATTGAACAACTTCGTTAAGAGAAGTATTGAACTGATCTGATTTGCATCTTTTTTAATTTAAATATTCATAGAAGAGCATTGCGCATATGAAAATGTAGCAATGCTCTTTTTTTGATTATAAATTTCCTAAAATTCCGATTCATTGGAAACAAATGCATATATTTGAACAGTAAATAACAGAACAAATCAATCGTTTTTATATTGTATTATGAAAAAGGTTTTGGCGCTTATCATTATTTTACTTTTACTACCTGTCATGGCACAAGCTCAGAAAGTTGGACTTGTGCTAAGTGGAGGTGGTGCCAAAGGGTTGACACATATTGGCATAATTCGTGCGCTTGAAGAAAACAACATCCCTATTGATTACATTACCGGTACTTCAATGGGAGCTATTGTGGGATCATTATATGCCATGGGGTATTCTCCAGATGATATGGAAGCGTTGTTAAAGTCTGAAGATTTCAAACGTTGGTATTCAGGAGAGGTTGAAGAAAAATATATGTATTATTTCAAAAAAGATTTGCCGACTCCTGATTTTCTGAATATCCGTTTGTCGTTTCGTGATTCATTAAACATTAAACCTCAATTTTTACCGACTAGCGTAGTTGACCCAATACAAATGAATCTGGTTTTTATCGACCTCTATGCTCGGGCTACTGCATCCTGTGGTGGAGATTTTGATAAGCTATTTGTACCTTTTAGATGTATTGCTTCGGATGTGTATAATAAAAAGCAGTTGGTCATGAGAAAGGGTGATTTGGGAGATGCTGTGCGGGCGTCCATGAGCTTTCCTTTTATGTTTAAGCCTATAGAAATAGACAATGTATTGGCATATGATGGTGGAATATACAATAATTTTCCCACGGATGTGATGCGCAATGATTTTCATCCGGATATCATTATTGGTAGTGTGGTTGCTGCTAATCCTACAAAACCTAAGGAAAATGATCTAATGAGCCAGATTGAGAACATGGTTATGCAAAAAACGGATTATTCGGTTCCTGAATCCGATGGTATATTGATGACGTTTAAATATGATGATGTAAATTTGATGGACTTTCAACGGATTGATGAATTACACGATATTGGTTATAATCGTACAATGAGTATGATGGATTCCATTAAAAGTCGTATTCATAGGCGTGTAAATTATGATAACATACGTCTCCGGCGATTGGTTTATAAAAGCAATTATCCCGAACTTCGTTTCAAAAATATATTAATAAGCGGTGCCAATGCCCAACAGCAAGCTTATATAAAGAAAGAATTTCATGCATCTGATGAGAAAGAATTTACATACGAAGATGTGAAACGCGGCTATTTCCGTTTACTTTCCGGAAATATGATTTCAGAAATTATCCCCCATGCTGTATTCAATCCGGAGGATGATACATATGATCTCCATTTGAAAGTCAAATTGGAAGATAACCTTTCTGTCCGTATCGGAGGTAATGTTTCAACTACGAGTTCCAATCAGATATATCTGGGAGTAAGTTATCAGAATCTGAATTACAATGCAAAAGAGTTTACGCTTGACGGACAGTTGGGAAAAGTTTATAACAATATCCAGTTAATGGGAAAAATTGATTTTGCTACGACTATTCCTACTTCATATCGTCTAATTGCTTCTATAAGTACGTTTGATTATTTTAAGAAAGAGAAGCTGTTCTCTAAGAAAGATAAACCAGCTTTTAATCAGAAAGATGAACGTTTTGTGAAGCTTAAAGCAGGACTCCCCTTTTTATCAAGTAAGAGGGCTGAGTTTGGTATAGGAATAGCAAAGATTCAAGATCGTTATTTTCAGAAAAGTGTTATAGACTTTGATAAAGATAAATATGATAAAAGTGAATATACTTTTTTTGGTGGCTCTATTAGTTTTAATGGAAGCACTCTGAATACAAGGCAGTTTCCTACTCAAGGCAGCCATGAGGAATTGGTTGCGCAAATTTATACTGGTAAAGAACGTTTTTATCCTGGTGAAAATACGGATAATAAAAAGTTGAACGAGGAACGGCATTCATGGTTGCAACTCTCATATATGAAGGAAAAGTATCATCGTATGTCCAAAAATTGGACTTTAGGGTGGTATTTGAAAGCGTTGTATTCCTCGCGTAATTTTTCTGAAAATTATACTGCTACAATGATGCAGGCGGGAGAGTTTGCTCCTACGGCACATGGCCAATTGATGTACAATGAGGCTTTTCGCGCTAATCAGTATGTTGGAGTTGGTATTCGTCCTATATATCGTTTGAGTCAGATGTTTCATGTTCGTGGAGAATTTTATGGATTTATGCCGATTTTTCCTATAGAAAGAAATTCCATTAATAAAGCATATTATGGCAAAGCGTTCTCTCGTTTTGAATATTTGGGGGAATTATCAATAGTATGTCAATTGCCATTTGGTGCTATCTCTGCATATGTAAATCATTATAGTTCACCTAAAAGGGAGTGGAATGTAGGATTAACGCTCGGTTGGCAACTATTTAACTATCGTTTCTTTGAATAATTTTCAAGAAAAAGAGGGATAAACGCTTGCTGTTTTCAAAAAAGTCAGTATCTTTGCACCCGTTAAACAAAAACAGAGGGTCGCGTAGCTCAACTGAATAGAGTAGCTGACTACGGATCAGCCGGTTACAGGTTTGAATCCTGTCGCGATCACTTTTTTCTGGTTTAGCAGTGAATGGCCGCGTAGCTCAACTGAATAGAGTAGCTGACTACGGATCAGCCGGTTACAGGTTTGAATCCTGTCGCGGTCACAAATTCTTTCATAAGTAAGGTCGCGTAGCTCAACTGAATAGAGTAGCTGACTACGGATCAGCCGGTTACAGGTTTGAATCCTGTCGCGATCACAAAAAGCTCCTGCATTATGTTGTAGGGGCTTTTTGATTTTTCATAACTCTTTTCTCTTGGTTTAATAAAAAAGCAACTAAATCACAATGAATTAGTTGCCTTATGTTCTCAGCTTAAGGGAATTCCATGAATATATGTTCTTTTTCTAATAAAGATATATTGCTGTCATTTAACATTTAATGTTTAGTTCATTCAACACATTCCGGATAGCTTCAAAAGTTGTTATTCTAGTTGGAACGAGTGGTAACCGAAGCTTGTTCTCGATCATTCCCATTGCATTCAACATTGATTTTACTCCAGCAGGGTTACCATCAACAAATAATAGATTGAATAATTCGGTGAATTTATGATGAATAGTGAGTGCATTTGTAAAGTCACCTTGTAGTGCCAACCTTGTCATACGGCTAAATTCACGTGGGAATGCATTTCCAATGACCGATATTACACCAACGGCTCCTAATGTGATGAGAGGAAAGGTTATACCGTCATCTCCTGAAATGACATCAAAATTGATCGGCTTATTTTTGATGATGTCATCCATTTGGGTGATATTTCCAGATGCCTCTTTTATTGCAATTACATTTTTGAAATCACGGGCGATTCGTAAGGTTGTTTCGGCTGTCATGTTTACTCCTGTACGCCCTGGCACATTGTATAAAACAATAGGTAATTCTGTTGCTTCTGCAATCGCTTTATAATGTTGGTATATGCCTTCTTGAGAAGGTTTGTTATAATAAGGTACTACAGATAATATAGCATCTACCCCGGTGAAATCGTCGTTTTTTAAAGTTTCTACAACTGCGCGAGTATTATTTCCTCCTACTCCAAGTAAAATAGGTACCTTCCCATTAACACGGTCAATTACCATCTTTTTTATTTTCTTCTTTTCATCCTCTGTCAATGTAGGTGTTTCAGCCGTCGTACCCAATACACACAGAAAATCTGCATTGTTCTGTAACAAGTAGTCCACCATCCGCATCAATGCATCGTAATCAACGCTCTCATCTTCTTTGAAAGGAGTAATCAGTGCTACCCCCATTCCTTTCAATTTAGTTTGTATCATGAGTATTAATAATAATCTCTAAATAATTTGATTGCAAAAGTACTAATAATTTCAATTTTCCCGGCAAAAATATTATATAAAATAAGAATCTGGCATGAAAATGTTACGAAATAAGATCTAAAAACTCCTCTTCGTTCATTAGCTTTATACCAAGTTTATTGGCTTTTTCAAGTTTTGCTGGCCCCATGTTTTCACCTGCTAATATAAAACTGGTCTTTGTTGAAATACTTCCCACATTCTTGCCTCCATTTCTTTCAATAATATCTTTGTATTCATCACGTGAATGATGAGTGAATACACCACTAATAACAATGGATTGTCCAGCAAGTTTGTCAGTATGATTACTTAAATCCTCTTCGCTGAGTTGGAATTGTAAACCTGCTGCTTTTAATTGGTTAACCAATTCTCGGTTTGATTCATTAGCGAAATAACTTAGTATACTTTGAGCTATTCTTTCTCCGATTTCATCGACACTTACTAGTGATTCTGAATTTGCCTTCTCCAATGCTTCTATGTTTTTGAAAGCTTTTGCTATTTTTTTTGCAACTGTCTCACCCACAAAACGGATTCCTAATGCAAAAATAACTCGTTCAAATGGAACTTCCCGGCTTTGCGCTATACCGTTAATAATATTTTCTGCTGACTTTTCACCCATTCGTTCCAACCCTTTTATGTCATTAACGGTTAATTTATAGAGGTCTGCGGTGTTTTTGATGAGCCCGATACGATAAAACATATCTACTGTTTCAGGCCCTAAACCGTCTATATTCATGGCTTTTCTACTTATGAAATGTTCTATTTTGCCTTTGATTTGTGGTGGACAGGCTGTCTCATTTGGGCAATAATGCGCAGCTTCTCCTTCATATCTGATTAGTTTGCTTCCGCATTCTGGACAGTTCGTAATAAACTTAACTTTCTCACCAAGCATGAAAGAACGTGCTTCTGTATCAACTCCCGTAATTTTGGGAATAATTTCGCCACCTTTCTCAACATATACCATGTCTCCGATATGAAGATCAAGTCCATCAATAATATCAGCGTTGTGCAAAGATGCACGTTTAACAATGGTGCCTGATAATTGTACCGGATCGAGATTGGCAACCGGGGTAACGGCACCTGTCCGTCCCACTTGGTATGTGACTAAGTTAAGTCTGGTAAGTGCCCGTTCTGCCTGAAATTTATATGCTATAGCCCATCGCGGAGATTTAGCCGTAAATCCTAAATTTTTCTGCTGTTTTAAGCTATTTACTTTTAATACGATACCATCCGTTGCTACAGGTAGATTTTTTCTTTCTACATCCCAATATTTGATGTAATCAAAAATTTCTTCCAGAGAATGACATTTACGCATAGCCTTTGAAATTTTGAATCCCCAAGTGGATGCTGCTTGTAGATTTTCGTAATGACCGTCATAAGGTAGTTCTTCTCCCAGTAAATAATAGAAATATGCATCGAGTTTGCGAGAGGCTACAATTGAAGAGTTTTGTAGTTTCAAAGTTCCAGATGCCGCGTTTCTAGGATTAGCGAATAAAGATTCCTCGCGGGATTCTTTTTCGCGGTTTAATTCTTCGAATACTTCCCAAGGCATCAATATCTCTCCGCGGATCTCAAACGATTTTGGATAATTATTTCCATGTAACACAAGCGGGATTGATCGGATTGTTTTTACATTGTCTGTTACATCGTCTCCTTTTTCCCCGTCACCCCGTGTTACTGCGCGGACTAATTTGCCATCTTCATAAGTCAAGGAAATGGAAGTTCCGTCATATTTCATTTCACAACACATCTCGAAATCTTCATTCAAAGATTTCTTTGCCCGCTCATAGAATTCGGCAACTTCGTTTTCAGAATATGTGTTTCCTAGTGACAACATCGGATATTTGTGTGAATACTGAGTGAAGTTTTTATTCAGATCGCTGCCAACACGCATGGTTGGCGAGGTATCATCTTTGTATTCGGGATGTTCTTGTTCCAAGTTTTGCAGTTCATGCATCATGTCATCAAACTCTTTGTCTGAAATCTCAGGAGCATTTTGGATATAATAATTATAATTATGCCGGTGAAGTTCGGCACGAAGATTTTCTATTTTTTCTTTTACAGTCATAATTTCCAAGATTGTTTCAGGCAAAAATACAGGTTTATCTTTTAATATTTGTAATTTTGCGGAAAATTAAAGATTATGCGCATTGATATAATAACTGTTCTTCCAGAGATGATTGAAGGTTTCTTCAGTTGCTCTATAATGAAACGTGCTCAAAACAAAGGCTTGGCAGAAATTCATATTCATAATCTCCGCGATTATACTGAGGATAAATATAGACGTGTCGATGATTATCCTTTCGGGGGATTTGCAGGTATGGTGATGAAAATAGAGCCTATTGAACGTTGCATAAATGCTCTGAAAGCAGAGCGTGAATATGATGAAATTATATTCACGACTCCGGATGGTGGGCAATTTGATCAGAAAATGGCTAATAGTCTCTCATTAGCGGAAAATCTTATAATTCTTTGTGGACATTTCAAGGGAATTGATTATCGTATTCGAGAACATTTTATAACGAAGGAAATAAGTATTGGTGATTATGTATTGACGGGTGGAGAATTAGCTGCGGCTGTAATATCAGATGCCATTATTCGAATTATTCCAGGAGTGATATCAGATGAGCAATCTGCTCTTTCCGATTCTTTTCAAGATAATTTGCTGGCAGCTCCAGTTTATACACGACCAGCAGAATATAATGGATGGAAGGTGCCGGAGATTCTTTTATCAGGTCATGAGGCAAAAATAAAAGAGTGGGAATTGCAACAGTCATTGGAACGTACCAAAATGCTACGGCCGGACTTATTAAAAGAATAATCTAAGGTGTAAATAAAAAAGAGGAAGATGATGATGTGTTTATCTTCCTCTTTTTTTATTTATGCATTTTAAGTAAAGGATCAATTATTTCAGTAGTGTAAAAAAGGCTTATCTAAGTTTGCTTATTGACACTCTTAATTCAAATACTTGCATTTAATGGAAATAGCAATTCTCTATCTTAAACCCTGCGAAGGGTTATTGTATGTTTTCAATTATACCTCTAATGCACCTATAATTTCATCGACAGATTCGAATTTATGTCTATCTAGGTAATTATTTATACCATCTATTACTTTGATGGTAACTTCAGGATCTATAAAATTTGCAGTACCGATCTGAATAGCCGTTGCTCCTGCTAGTAAAAATTCTACTGCGTCTTTCCAATTCATTATGCCACCCAATCCAATGACAGGAATATTTACCGCTCTTGCTACTTGCCAAACCATGCGTAATGCAATGGGTTTTACCGCAGCTCCGGACAATCCACCTGTTATTGTTGATAAGACAGGTCGTCTACGTTCGGCATCAATAGCCATACCGAGTAATGTATTAATTAATGAAATACTATCGGCACCTCCTGCTTCTGCGGCAAGGGCTATTTCTGTAATATTAGTTACGTTTGGTGATAATTTAACGATGAGTGTTTTTTTGTAAACTGATCGTACTGCTTTTACTACTTCTTCGGCACCTTTAGAAGTAACTCCAAAAGCCATACCTCCTTGTTTTACATTAGGGCATGAAATGTTTAACTCTATGGCAGAAATTTTGTCAAGTTCATTAATAATTTGAGCCGTTTCCATGTAGTCTTCTATAGCGGATCCGGAGACATTTACAATCATATTTGTCTGAACATCTTTAATACGTGGATATATATGTTCAGTGAAATAATGTACACCCTTATTTTGCAGTCCCACAGCATTTAACATACCAGAAGGGGTCTCTGCCATACGCGGGTATGGATTTCCTTCACGATTGTGAAGGGTCGTTCCCTTTACAATAATACCACCTATTCGCGCAATATCAATGAAATCGGCAAACTCTTCACCGTATCCGAATGTGCCTGAAGCAGTCATTACCGGATTTTTCATTTGTAATTCACCTATGTTTACTTTTAAATTTGCCATAGTAGTTTATTTATATTAAAAACAGGTCCTTCTTTACAGACACACAGATTACCTTCATCGGTATTTTCTACACAACAAAGGCAAGCACCGATACCGCATGCCATCATATTCTCTAATGACACTTCACATGGTATATTATTACTCTTTGCATATTTAGCTATTGCCATCATCATCGGTTTGGGACCACAAGTATAAATTTGTTCAAATTGTATCTTTTTTAAGATGGAGTGTTGGGTAACGTATCCTTTCTCACCGTAACTTCCATCCTCCGTTGTAGTATAAACTTCTCCATATGCAGAAAAATCATTTAACTGCAAGAGATCTTTATCCGTGCGTGCTCCTAAAAGAAAAGTGGGTTTACAATCATTTTTAGCAAGTTGTTCACCTAAATAAAGCATTGGGGCTATTCCTACGCCACCGCCTACTAATAAAAGTTTATTAGAAGGATTTTCCGGTATTGTAAAATAATTGCCTAAGGGCATTATAGCATTGATTACGTCTCCTTGTTTGGCTTTTGCTAATTGGTGTGTTCCATCACCCACAAGTTGAATTAAAAACCATACTTCATTTCTTTTTCGGTCTACATAATTAATAGAGATTGGACGGCGTAAAAAAGTTGATGGAGAGCCGTCAATCCGTATTTCTGCAAATTGTCCCGGTAACATTTCGGGGAGTAGTGACTGAGATGTTAGCTTTAACAACACATAATTTGTATGTAGTTGGAGGTTCTCAGTTACTGTCAAGTCTAAAATAAATTTTTTCATATACTGAGTTTAAATTTATATTTTGATTGCAAAGATACGGGAAAATGTGTAAACTCTCGGTTATCCTTTTTATTTTTCAGGGCGAAAGGTTTCATATGTATTATCATCGAAAAAAATTCTTATTTCAGTGATTTTTCGTGCAGGTCTTTCTTTGTATATAATCTCTTGTTTTACAATATCTTTAGGGGTGTTTAATGGCTTTTCTAAGGGGATTTCCTTGCGATTTTCTGAAATATTTGTCCCATTGCCAGAATTTAGTGGATTCTCAGAAGCGAAAAGTGGGTAATTTTCCTTTTTTGGAGATATTGAGACTTCTTCTTCACCGGTCATTGTCCCTTTTCCTGTTAAAAGCCAATCCAAACTGATATGGTTGTATTTATCATGTAGGCGCATGATAAAGTCAGTACTGGGGTATTTATTACGATCTCCCAAAGTGTGAGAAATAGTTGCTTGAGCCACTCCGATGCTTTCAGCAAATGCCGCAGCTGTCATTTGTTCATGCTCCATAATCATTTTAATTCTATCTTTAATATCCATATTTTTCTATTTTTACAAATGGCTTATATTTGTGTATATTTACATATGTGTACCTTGTACTAGGGGATTACAAAGGTAAATATATGATTTTACATTAGCAAATTAAAAGTGTGAATATTTAAAATATTACGATCGTTAATATTATATTTCGATTGTGATTTACGTTTATGGTTGTATATATGAAAAGTATATTTTATATTAAAGTGAAAGTTTATATTAAATGATTAATCATTTAATATAAAGTAGTTTACTATTTATTTATTTTCATATTTAATGATGATCACACTCGTTTACTGCTTTCATGCATAAATAATTGTATCTTTTATTGAGTATAATATTATAATTTAGTGATTTATAGTATTATAGTTGCAATAGATAGAAATGTTAACCATCTTATTATTACATATGTTTATCAGGATTATTTTTTGCGATACATCTATATTATAAACGTGAATCGGTTGTGATTATTTCGATTGTGATATATTTCAATCGTTAATAGTATTGTTGTTAATTTAATTATTTACATAAGTAAATAATTGTCAGAGGTAATGAATTAAATATCATCAATAAAACTCTGCTATACAAATAAAAATTATTTACTTATATATCAAATATTCCTTTTTAATTAAAAATCTCTGTAACTTTTATATACAATCTTACATATGCTTTCTTTTTTTTGATTCTATAGATGTTAATAAATAATTAATCTATTGATATTCATAATATTGTGATCACTTATTGTAATGATTTTAGAATGTAATATAGGTTTAAGTTTTAAATGGTATATTGTATATATTTGAAAATAAATGATTAATGATTGTGATGTGTAGAATAAGTATGGAAATATATTGAACTTAATCAATATATATATTATTAGATCATAAACTATTTTCGTTTAATTATAGAGTTTATTATTTGTTCATTTAAGATATACTTAAAAGAGAAATAAAGATTATGTATTCAGATTTTTATAGAAAGGTATTTTTTGAAATAGATGAGGATATGTATTATGATATGTTCACTTTTTTGATGCCTATATACACCCTATAATGAAGCAAGATGATAGGGTTAGGGTGAAGATCAAATAGGCATCAAGGTTACGGACAAATTCAAAATTTACATAGTGAAAATTTAGATGTGTAGTATTAGGTTTAATTAGTGGAGAATATTAAACACCAATTCGCGAAGAATATCTCCATCATTTGCAGAGTTGTTATTTATACCTTTGGATTTTGCATCTGCATATCGTATTTCCCCAATAATTTGCATGACCTTTACTCCACTGTAACGTCGCATAGCAATGAGATAATCTCGGGCAGCCCAAGGAGATCTTAATCCTAACCAATTAGCTATTCCTTGTTCTGTTTTTTCAGGAGAATAATATGCTAGCATTAAATTAGAGTAAAATCCAAAAAGCAAAGAGAGACTCATTTGAATAGGATTGGTTTTTGGATTTTCTTCAAAGTATTTTATTATTTTATTTGCTTTGAGAATATCTTTTTCTACTAAAGCGCTACGTAATTCGAAATTATTATAGTCTTTACTAATACCTATGTTCCGCTCTATTTGTTCTGGTGTAATACGGTGCTGTCCTACAGGAAGTGTGATGATAAGTTTCTCCAATTCTCCCGTTAAACGGCTCAGGTCAGTACCTACAAAATCAGCCAGCATAGCGGTTGCCTTTGGATCCATATCAATCCCCTTTTTCTTCATATATGAACTGGTAAAAGCAGGTAGCTGTGATTCTTTTATCTTTTTCGATTCAAATAAAATACCTGTCTTTTCAACTTCTGCAGCTAATTTTTTTCTTTTATCTAAAACTCCGTGCTTATGACATACGACAAGTATCGTTGAAGGTAGTGGCTTCTGTAAATAGAAAGATAATTCATCAATATTACGAATGGCTTGTGCTTCTTTTACAACTACAACTTGATACTTTGACATCATCGGATAGCGTTTAGCAGCATTTATCACAGTAGCCACATCAACATCTGCACCATATAGAATGGTTAGATTAAATTCTTTTTCAGTTTCAGTCAATACATTTTCTGTGATGTAATCAGTGATCAAGTCGATATAGTATGATTCTTCCCCCATTAAGTAATAAATAGGGCGATATTGCATTGCCCTCAATTCTTTGAGGATATCATCGCAACTCAGTTCTTGTTTTGCCATTGATATAAAATTTATGAATTGAAAGTTTCTTGAGATTTTCCTTCAAGAAACTTTAGTTTGTTTTATGTTTACCAATCAAACTTTAGGTGTTTTACTGTTTTTTTCTCATCAATAATCATACGTAGAGAATCAATTCCTATTTTTACATGTTCCTCTACATAGTTTTGGGTAACTATATTGTCACTTTTATCAGTTTTTACACCTTCGGGAATCATAGGTTGATCAGAAACTAATAACAATGCTCCTGTCGGTATGTGGTTGGCAAAACCGCAACTGAATAAAGTTGCAGTTTCCATATCAACGGCCATGGCGCGGGTCTTTTTCAGATATTCCTTAAAGGCATCATCGTGTTCCCAAATACGGCGGTTTGTGGTGTAAACAGTTCCTGTCCAATAATCACGCGCGTAGTCACGGATAGAAGAAGATACGGCACGTTGGAGCATAAATGCTGGCAATGCAGGCACTTCTGGGGGAAAATAATCGTTCGAAGTTCCTTCACCACGAATTGCAGCGATTGGTAAAATAAGGTCGCCTATTTTGTTTTTTTTATCAATACCACCGCATTTACCTAAAAACAGACAAGCTTTAGGATGAATGGCGCTTAATAGGTCCATGATAATGGCCGCATTGGGGCTTCCCATACCAAAATTGATGATGGTAATGCCATCTGCACTGGCGGATATCATGTTTGCATCTCGTCCTAATATAGGTACGTTAAATTTTTCGGCAAATATTTCTACATACTTGTTGAAGTTTGTCAACAAAATATATTCTCCAAAATCCTCTAAACTACGTTTTGTATACCGGGGTAACCAATTGGTTACGATTTCTTCTTTTGTTTTCATAAGATTCATTAAATTTGTGCGCTCTTTAAAAGAGCCATTATTTAACTTACAAAAATACGAAATGTTATCGTTAAACTTACCTATCTTTGATACAAAAATAGTGTCACGAAACGGAAAAAATGTTATTTTCGATGTGATTCGTAAACGATATGTTGCCTTGACACCTGAAGAATGGGTACGGCAACATTTTGTTCATTTTCTTATTAACTATAAAGAATACCCGAGCGCGTTAATGGCTAATGAGGTATTACTCAATTTAAATGGTACAAAGAAACGTTGTGATACCGTATTATACCGAAGGGATCTAACAGCAAGGATGATTATAGAATACAAAGCACCACATATCAATATAACACAAGCTGTATTTGATCAGATAACCCGTTATAATTTGGTATTGAGAGTTGATTATTTGATAGTAAGTAATGGTATGCATCACTATTGTTGTAAGATGGATTATAATAATCAGTGTTATACATTTCTTGATGATATTCCGGATTATAAAGTATTATGAGTATTTATAGCAAGAAGAATTGGAATACAAATTACCGAAATAATGGATATATGATAATGTAATTTGTATTCCAATTCTTTTTTTATTTTACAGTTTCGTTAGTTTGCGTATTTTTTTTCTTGCGTGAGAATCGTTCCTGCCACTTTTGCATTAATTCATAGAAGCTCGGAATATAAATTGTGGCGAGAATGGTATTCATTGCCATTCCGAATACAACTGCAGCTCCTAGGGCGATGCGGCTTTCTGCACCTGCACCGGTTGCAAATAGCAAAGGCATTACTCCTAATACAAAGGCAAAGGATGTCATTAAGATAGGTCTTAACCGTACATGTCCTGCTTCATATGCTGCATCCCTGATCGAATTTCCTTCTGCTCTGAAATCTCGAGCAAACTCTACGATAAGAATACCGTTTTTTGCTGAAAGAGCAATAAGTAAGATTATTCCGATTTGAGTATAGATACTTACGGGTGTTCCCATAATGAAACAACCGATCATTGCACCTAATAAAGCGACTGGTAATCCCATGATTGCAGCTATCGGGCTGGTCCAACTTTCATATTGAGCTGCTAATACAAGGAAGGCTACTAATAATGCCATAAGGAAAACGATGGTTGTTGTACTTCCTGCCTGTGTTTCTTGGTAAGCGACAGAAGTCCATTCATAACCAAACTCTCCTCCTAATTGCTCGCTAATTAATTCCTGCATTTGCTGGATACCTTCTCCAGAAGAATGTCCGGGAGCGACATTACATGTTACTGCGGCTGTTTGGTACATATTATAACGATTAATTTGATCCTGTCCCAGTTGTTCTTCTAATTGAGTGAAGGATGAGAAAGGCACCATCTCTCCTTTTTCATTTGGAACACTGAGTTTCATTACATCGTCAATTACCTTTTGGGATTGATCACTTGCTTCTATTTTTACTTGATAGATCCGACCGAATTGTACATAGTCATTTACATAGGCTGCCCCCATGTAATAGCCTAATGTAGAAAAAACTTGGTTCAATTGGATACCCATAAATTGTACCTTGTCTCGATCGATATTCAGAAAATATTGCGGGACGTTAGCCTGATATTGACTACTGACAGAGGCTAATGCTGGTTTGGAGCGATAATTAGTTAGTAAAGTGCCAATAGCCTGTTGCATTTCTGTTGGTCCTAGGTTGCGGGTATCTTCCAGTTGTAATTGCAAACCTCCGGTAGCTCCGAGTCCAGGTATAGCAGGTGGCACCATTGCAAAAATTTGAGCTTCTTGTATACCATATGCCATTTCATTGAACCGTTGAACTACTGCAGCAGCTGTGTGTTCTTTGCCTTTTCTATCTCCCCATGGTTTTAGAACAACAAAATAGGTTCCTGAGTTACTCTGTTCGCCACCCATAATTGAGAAACCGGAAATTCCGATATAGTTTTTCACTTCCGGATAAGTATCAAGGATTGCATTAATCTGTTTTCCAACAGCTTGGGTACGTTCCAAACTAGATGCGGGTGGCAGTTGTACAACAGCGATAAAGTATCCGTCGTCTTCATCAGGAACGAAAGTAGACGGCCATTTTGTAAATAATAAGATTGCTATGGCAGTGAAGACAGCATATGAAATAAAAGCCGTTACCGGTCGTTCCAATAGCCATTTCACTATACGGTCATATAGTCCTTGCGTTTTATCATATGCTTTATTAAACCCTCTATAAATAAAAAATTTAGATGGTTTACTCTTGGTTAGAAATAAAGCGCAAAGTGCAGGTGTTAAAGTTAATGAGTTAAATCCACTGAGTACTGTAGAGGCAGCAATGGTTAAGGCAAATTGTTTATACAATTGTCCGGAAATACCACTGATCAGCGTTGTCGGAATAAAAACAGCTAGAAGTACGAGTACCACACCAACAATGGGACCGGTGATTTCTCCCATCGCTTTCGTTACAGCCTCACGTGGAGAATATTGACCGGTTTCCAACAGCCGTGAAGCATTTTCTACTACCACTATGGCATCATCTACTACAATTGCTACAGCTAATATTAAACCGAATAATGTCAAAGTATTTATAGAGAATCCCAAAGCAGCCATTACTGCAAGTGTACCGATGAGAGATACAGGAATGGTAAGGCATGGAATAATGACAGCACGCCAGTTTTGCAGGAACAGAAATATGACAAGTACTACCAATAAAGTTGTTTCGAGAAAAGTTACTAATACTTCGTTGATAGATTCGTTGATGACATCTGTTGTATCTAATGTAACACTATATTCAACTCCTGAAGGAAAGTTGGTGGCAAGCTCTTGCATTTTGGCCTTTACACCTTTTGATACATCCAATGAATTGGAACCAGGTTGTTGATAAATAGCAATCGCAGCCGTTGGCTTACCACGAAGTTGGGAAACAACATTGTAAGATCCTGAACCGAGATCTATACGTGCTACATCTTTTAATCGGAGCATCCTCCCTCCTTCCTCACTTCGAAGAATGATATTCCCGAATTCATTGGGAGAAGAAAGTCGTCCCTTCACACTTAAACTATACTGAAATGCATTCGTATTATTTTTCCCAATAGGTTGACCAACAGTTCCAGCACTAACTTCCATATTTTGAGCCTGAATAGCCTGATAGACTTCTGCCGGAGAAATACCACGAATGCGCATTGCCTCAGGATCTAACCAAATACGCATGGAATAATCTCCTGCACCCATTACGTTGACGGCACCAACTCCAGGGACTCGTGTTAATTGATCTACTAAGTTCAGTTTAGCATAATTAGTTAAATAAAGTCCATTATAAATAGAATCTTGGGCAGACATTGTAAGGAACATAACGATATTTGACGATTGCTTTTGTACTGTGACCCCCTGTACTATTACAGGCTCGGGAAGCGAGGATTGAGCGACACTTACCCGATTCTGTACTTGTACTGTTGCCATATCCACATCCGTACCTACTGCAAAAGTAATAGTTAATGAATATGCACCTGATGATGATGAAGTGGATGACATATAAAGCATTCCATCGACACCGTTAACTTGTTGTTCAATGGGGATACCTACTGTTTGAGCTACAGTCTCGGCATTTGCTCCAGGGTAGAAAGCAGAGACCTGTACAGTGGGTGGTGTTATGTCTGGAAATTGCGCAACAGGCAATATATTTAGTGTCACCAGACCTGCTACCACAATAATAAGTGCCAGAACAGTAGCAAAAATAGGTCGGTTGATGAAGAATTTTGAAAACATAAGTCAATAATTAAAAAGGTTGTTGAATAGAGTTATTAATGAGGACAGATACTTCTGACCTTATTTGGAAGAAGGATGTATCTTCATTCCATCTCTTACTTTCATCAATGCTTTTGTAACATATCGTTCTTGTGGGGATAAGCCACTGGTAATTTGTTGTAAAGTATCTTCTATAAGCTGTCCAACGGTAACATGACGGTAATTTACAATATCTGAGTCATTTACGACATAGAGATATCTTCCTAATTGATCTGTACCGATTGAAGCGGAGTTGACTAATAGAGCCTGTTTTTGTTCACCATAAGGAAGAGTAATGCTGACATATAATCCGCTTTTGAGCAATCCATCCGGATTTTCAAGGTTGGCCCGGATCGTAAGTGTTCCTGTATTGATATCAACATTAGGTGATAAATAGTCAAGTGTACCCGGATAAGTCTGGCTTCCGTCTTTACCCAACTTTACGGTTACATTTTTAGGAAGCTGTGACATTTCGTTATTAACTCCTGTTCTGAGATTGTTACTCATTAACATTGCAAGCCATTGATTGTCTGCAACATTGAAGTAAGTATACATCTTGTTATCTTTATAAAGAGTAGCTAACGTAACAGGTTGTATGGCAGCACTGATATAGCTACCGATATCGACTGTATTCCGGCTGACGGTTCCGTCAAAAGGAGCCCGGATATAACAATATCCCAAATTCGTACGAGCCGTGTTTAAAGCTGCTTCAGCATTACTTACTGCAGCAGTTTCTTCTGCGACTGCCGATTCGGCTTGTAACACTTGTATTCTGCTGACCGCATCACTTTTTAAAGCTTCTCGCATTCGGGTATAGTTATTTCGTGCATAAGTCAGTTGGGCTTGTGCTGTTTTAAGCGCAGCTTCTGCTTGTGTTACATTATCTTTGTAGATGGTCGGTTCGATGATAAACAAAAGTTGTCCCTTTTTTACTTTGCTTCCTGGAGAAAAGGAAGTCGCTTGCAATGTACCGTTTACACGGGCGACCAGATCTACAGTTTGTTCTGCAGTTAAATAACCCGGATAATCTTGGGTGAGTACGATATCTTTGATAATGGGTTTGGCTACGCTTATTTCAGGTATAGGCATCGTCCTTCCGGTAGCTTCTTTTTTATTTCCACAACCTGTAAGAAGTGGCAAAACGAGGAGGATATACATTAGTTTTTTCATAATCCGTAATTTATTATTCTTAATTCATAAAATCAATTATTCCACCCTCCACCTAATGCTTGATAAAGGGCAATCAACTGTAACAAAGAATTCCCTCGCGCTTGTACAAGTTGATTCTCATAACTTAATAATGAACGTTGTGCGTCCAACACATTTTGGAAAGGAGTGAGACCTTGTTTATAAAGATCCAGAGACAAGGTTAATGTTTCTTGTCCTTGATTACGTACTTCACGCAAGGCAACGATTTCCTTTATGGAATTGCTGTATGAAGTCATTGCATTTTCTGTTTCCTGAATAGCAGTTAAAACAGTCTGATTGAATTGATTGATAGATTCATCCAATTGTGCTTTGGCCAATTTAGTGGCATTCATCAATTTCCCTCCACTGAATATAGTCCAAGTCAAAGAAGGGGCTATTTCATATGTGAAACTTTTATGGTTAGACATGTCTTTAAAATCCTTTGATGAAAATCCAATAGCTCCTTTAAGAAAGACCTGTGGCAACCAATCTGATTTAGATGCCCCTACTAGTGCAGCCTGAGCGTTAACTTGCCGTTCGGCACTCCGTATATCAGGCCTTCTCATTAGCAGGTCAGCTGGTAAACCAATGCTTATTGGTTCCATGTAATCGGGTAAATCCCCTATCCGCTCAAGTGAAGGACGTATTTCTTGTGGATACATTCCCAGTAATACAGCTAATGTATTGACATATTGGTTAATACCTGATTCCAGTTGCGGAATGGATGCTTTAGTACTATAATATACAGATTTTGCTTGTGCTACATCAAGTTTTGAGACGAGGCCTGTATTAAATCTTACTTCCGTGATTTTTAGTACAGCGGCTTGCGAAGCACAATTCTTTTCTACCACTTGTAATTCTTGTTGCAGCTCTCTCAAGTTGATGTATGCTGAAGCAACTTGTGCTGACAAAGAGACCATTACAGCAGTATACTCTTCTTTGCTGGCGGCAAAAGTTTCTTTTTGCGCCTTTACGCGTTGCCGGATACTCCCAAAAAGATCCAGTTCCCAGTTCATGTTTAAAGTAGCATCATAATAATGTTGTGTTGATTGAGGTAGTTCGCTGATAGTACCGCTTGTTTGTTGTTTAGTCCATCCTGCATTTATACCTAGTGAAGGGAAGAAACTGCTTCGTTCCATTCGTAAATTGGCTTTTGCCATATTCATTCGATCAATAGCGGTTAGAACGGAGTAATTTTGGTCTATAGCAATGGCAATTAGCGAATCTAAAGTCTGATCTCCAAATGATTTCCACCATTGATCATTTACAGGAAGCATTTGTTGAAACACTTCTCCCCCCTCCTCCCACGATGAAGGTAAAGGGGTATCCAAATAACGATTCGTTGTCTGTGCTGATGCTACAGCATAAAGAAACATAAAGAGCAGTAAGCTCCACATACGTATATTCATAAGCTTAGGCTATTAAGAAATGAAAAGGAAACAACTAAATTATGAGTTTGTTTATGAAAAGGTTGGGTTTGTGAGGCTATAGTACTTATAGTAGGCAGATAATAAAAAAGAGGGTGTATAGACCCTCTTTTTGTTGTGATGTATAAAAGTATTTTAGATATATCTATTATTCAGCGCTCTTTCTGCGAATAGCTCTTTTGGTGGTTGGAGCTGGAACTTCTTCTAATTTTGGGGCAATTTCTACTCCTGCTAATTCCGGGTCTATCATAATGCGTCCACAGTATTCGCAAACTATCACCTTTTTGCGTGAGCGTATATCCAACTGTCTCTGAGGTGGAATCTTGTTGAAGCATCCACCACAGGCATCACGTTGCACATATACGATACCCAAACCGTTGCGTGAGTTCTTACGTATACGTTTGAAAGATTGCAATAGGCGTGGTTCTATTTTTGTTTCTAGGTCTTTTGCTTTATCTCTCAATTTTTCTTCTTCCTGCTTAGTCTCAGAGATAATTTCATCCAACTCGTTTTTCTTCTGGTCAAGATCTTTCTGCCTCTCTTCCAATGCAAGATTGCTTTTTGCTACTTCTTCTGATTTTTCTTGTTCTTCAGCAGTAAATTCCTTGATTCTTTTTTCACAGAGTTCTATTTCCAGTGTCTGGAATTCAATTTCTTTCGTAAGAAAATCATATTCGCGATTGTTACGCACATTGTCCTGTTGTGACTTATATTTCTCGACCGAAGCTTTGGCGGTTTCGATCTCTACTCTTTTACCCGCAATAGCTGATTTTAATTCATCTACTTCAGCTTTGATCTTATCAATACGAGTGCTTAAACCAGCGATTTCGTCTTCAAGATCCTGTACTTCCAAAGGAAGTTCACCTCTTAAAGTCTTGATTTTATCAATTTCAGATAGCATGGTTTGTAATTGGAATAAAGTTTTTAACTTTTGCTCCACGGTCAACTCATTTGGATCTTTTTTTGCTTCTTTAGCCATATTACTTTATAAATATTTTATGGGATTCGTGTTCACTTTACTCAATTGGAGTGTAAAATTAGGAAATAAACCCCGGATTATGGAATAAAAAATTTCTTTTGTATACTGTTCACTTTCGTAGTGTCCGATCTCTGCTATCAGAATATCAGATTCATGACCGAAATAATCATGATATTTAATTTCTCCAGTAATAAAAACATCTGCTCTATTACGAATAGCTAATGGTAATAAGAAGGCACCTGCTCCACCACATAAAGCAACGGTTTGAATTTCTCGGCCGGTCAATTTATTATGTTTCAAGCATCCGACTTCGAATATTTTCTTGATGCGTTTCAAAAATTCCAATTCACTTTCAGGAGCTTCTAACTCACCTATTATTCCGGCACCGACCTGTATCCAAGAATTCTGTAACGGATAAATATCAAATGCCGGTTCTTCATAAGGATGAGCTGAAATCAAAGCACGTATGACTTCTCCTCTTTTATATACGGGAAAAATGGTTTCAATTCGCACTTCCTTTTCATTATGTAGTTCTCCAATGGTTCCGGAAAAAGGATTTGCTCCTTCTTGGGCACGGAATGTCCCCTCTCCTTCAATGTTGTAACTGCACGAGTCATAGTTCCCTATATGACCGCATCCAACAGAGAACAGAGCATTACGAACCATTTCAGCTTGTGCTAGTGGTACAAATGTTACCAATTTTACCAAGCAGTTTTCTTTAGGCTCGAGGATACGGACATTTTTAAGTCCTATCTTTTCAGCTATTTTGAAGTTCACTCCTTCAGATACATTATCTAAGTTCGTATGAGCCGAATAAATAACAATATCGTTTTTTATTGCTTTAAAGATACAGCGCTCTATATAATCTTTTCCTGTAATTGATTTATATCCTTTAAAGATAAGAGGGTGATGCGATATAACAAGGTTCAATCCGGATACTATCGCTTCATCCAGTACGGCTTCAGTAACGTCAAGACACAACAAAGCCCCTGTTGCTTCCGCATCTGTCAGTCCGATTTGCAGGCCGGCATTATCAAATCCGTCTTGCAATGGCAGAGGCGCGAATCGTTCAAGGGCGCTTACTATTTCCTTAATTTTCATTATTTGCAGAAAATTTGGATGCAAATATAAGGAAAAAATAGAAGGTATGTATTACTTTTATCGTTTTTTAGTACATACTAGTCGGAACTTGTATTTATGTGGAAACTTTTGAAGGAGATCATTAAGTAGTGCTAAATAGTGATTTCGACGATATTCCCATCTGGGTCTAGTATGGCACTCTCAAAAAATCCATCACCTGTAATGCGTGGCTCACTGGCGATTGTAAAACCGTCTTTACGCAGTTGTTCGGTAAGTTTAAGTACAGTTTCCTTACTTCCTGTCGAAAAAGAAAAGTGAGCTAATCCTATACTTGGGACAGTGTGTTGATGTGTTGTGATATCCTTTCTGCGCATAATTTCTATTTGAGCCCCTCCTGATTTGAAACTAATAAGATAAGATTCAAAACCTTTTAGTGAATTTACATATTTTTCATTACTAATACCATTGAAGTAACGGATATAGAAATTCTTCAGTTCTTCCAGCTGGGCTGTCCATAGGGCAATGTGATGAATGTGCATAGATGTTTCGTTTAATTATTATGGTTAATCATTAAATGATTGTATCTTTGCAAAGATAAGTAAAGTTCAGAATGAACCAATTGATTAAAGTCAAAATATGATAAGATGTTATAGTTCTCAGGATACTGACAGAGTGGTGCGTATTTGGCTGGAAGCTTCAATCCTTGCTCATCATTTTGTTCCCGCTTTGTACTGGATTGGAAAAGAAGAGGATATGCGTAATCAATATCTGCCACTTAGCCAAATATATGTATTCGAGGAGGAAGAAAGTAAAGTTGTGCAAGGTTTTGTTGCAATGGTGAACAACTATCTGGCTGCACTGTTTGTGATACCGGAAGTACAAGGAAGAGGCATCGGCAGATCGTTGATGGAGTATGTCAAAGCATTACATGGAGAAATAACATTGAGGGTATACGTTAAAAATGAACATGCTGTTCTGTTTTATGAGAAATTGGGATATGATATCATTGAAGAACAGTTGGACATAGAAACCGGAGAAAGAGAATATGTAATGAAGTGGGAAAAGTAATTGTTTTTATTATCAATATATTAACTAATAACGAATGAGAAAGATTTTATTATTTTTATTATTAGCTACTCTCTTGAGTGCTTGCGATAACGATTCTGATTCAAACTGGAACAATCGTCCGGGTTGGGAGGATAATCAAAATTGGGAAGTGTATACTATTACAATTAATGCTAAAGATTGGCAATTAGTAGGAGATGTAAACGGGGATAATTCTTTCTATAGATGTATTGTGGATGATCGGTATCTGGATCAGAATATTTTTGATAACGGTAGTGTGATGGTCTATTTGATACAATATGACGGAAATACTCCTGTGCAAACTCCGTTGCCCTACATAATGCATTATGCTGATGGTGACAATTTATGGACGGAAACTTTTTCATACGATTACAGTGTAGGGTCACTGGCCTTTTATGTAACCTATAGTGATTTTTTTACAGAAAACAAGCCCGGTACATGTCAATTTAAGGTTGTGATGCATTGGTAAATATACAAGCGAGCCGTATCCTTAGATGTTTTTCAA
Source organism: Jilunia laotingensis (assembly GCF_014385165.1). Lineage (NCBI taxonomy): Bacteria > Pseudomonadati > Bacteroidota > Bacteroidia > Bacteroidales > Bacteroidaceae > Jilunia > Jilunia laotingensis. Next base: position 3,744,043 of record NZ_JACRTF010000001.1, read on the forward strand.
TCAATAGGATACGGCTCTCTGCTTTTTTAATCAGATTTTATTCTTTATTCAAGTTCATCCAGTATTTTCTTTATATCAACCGGTTGAAGCCGGCCATATACTTTCTCTCCAATCATGACTACCGGTGCAAGTCCGCAGGCTCCTACACAGCGTAAACAATCTAGTGAAAATTTGCCGTCAGGTGTTGTTTCTCCTACTTCAATACCAAGTACACGTTTAAACTCTTCCAGTAATTTTTCGGATCCTCTTACATAACAAGCTGTTCCCATACATACGGAGATAGGGTGTTTGCCTTTGGGAGTCATCGTAAAAAAAGTATAGAAGGTTACAACTCCGTAAACTTTCGATACGGGAATATTAAGTTTATGGGCAATAATACGCTGCATCTCTTCAGGCAGATAACCTTGAAGGTGTTGTGCTTCGTGGAGAATATTGATAAGTTCTCCCGGATCGTTTCCATGTTTATCGCAGATAGCTTTTACTTCTTCAGCTACCATACATGCTAATTTTATATCTGACATAGTTCTATCCTTAATTTGTTAATCAATCGCCTTATTGAAATAATGAGTATGCAAAAGCATATGTGCTTTTTCGCTTAGAGGTTTCCCTAGATATTCTTCATACAATTTTTGAATATAGGGATTCTCATGTGATTTGCGTATGGGCTTATTTGCATCTTCTTCGTATAAAGCTTTAGAGCGTGCGTATAAAATATCAGTCTGTCCATGATGAAGTGGTTGTCCTCCTCCACCGATACATCCACCGGGACAAGCCATAATTTCAATAGCATGATATTCATTATTGCCATTCCGGATGTCTTCTAGAAGATGTCTGGCATTTCCCAAACCATGTGCGATGCCTACTTTCAGTTCAAAACCATTCAGATTGATAACTGCCCGGCGTACACCGTCCATACCTCTGACATTTTCGAAGTTTACATTCTCTAAAGTCTGCCCGGTGTAGATTTCATAAACAGATCGTAAGGCAGCTTCCATTACTCCACCAGTAGTTCCGAATATAACACTCGCCCCTGTTGATTCTCCCATAGGTTGGTCGAACTCGCTGTCCGGCAACAATTGGAAACCGATATTGGCACGTTTTATTAGTCTTGCCAACTCGCGTGTACTGATAGAATAATCCACATCAGGATTACCGTTTGTTTTGAATTCATCCCGGTCACATTCGTACTTCTTAGCCAAACAGGGCATGATAGATACTACAATTAACTTTTCGCGAGGGATTCCCATTTTTTCAGCCCAGTATGATTTAGCTATTGAACCGAACATCTGTTGGGGAGAACGGGCTGTTGAAGGAATATTCAACATATCCGGGAAATGATGTTCAAAAAAGTTTACCCATGCCGGACAGCAAGATGTCAATATGGGGAGGCAAACTTCTTTATCTCCATCAAGGAAACGAGTTAGTCTTTCTAATACTTCCGCTCCTTCTTCCATAATGGTGAGATCAGCCGCGAAGTCGGTGTCAAATACATAATTAAATCCCAATTCGCGTAAAGCATAAACCATCTTTCCCGTAACAGATGTTCCGGCCGGCATCCCGAATTCCTCCCCTAGAGCCACTCTGACAGCAGGGGCAGTCTGCACAATTACTATTTTATCCGGATTTTCCAAATCTTCCAATAAACGGTTGGTATGGTCGTGTTCGGTCAAGGCTCCAACCGGACAAACCGCTACACACTGCCCACAATAAGTACATTCACTTTCACCCATTTTCTTATCAAAAGCAGGTGCGATGGTCGTGTTGAATCCTCTTCTTACCGCTCCAAGGGCACCAACGGTTTGTACATCATTACATACACTTTCACAGCGCCTACAGAAGATACATTTATCCATATTACGTACGATAGAGGTTGTCACTTCGCGTTTTCTTAACGAGAGTTCTCCTCCATTAAATGGCATTTCGCGTACATTGAAGCGTAGTGCTAGATTCTGTAATTCACAATTACCGGATTTCGGGCAAGTAAGGCAGTCGTTCGGATGGTCGGATAAAATGAGTTCGGCTACTACTTTTCGGGCATTCATAACTCTTAAAGTACTGGTACGAACTACCATCCCTTCTGTGCAACGAGTAGCACACGAAGGTGCTAAGTTTTTTCTTCCTTCTACTTCGACTACACAGATTCGGCAGGAAGCAGGATTATTTTTTATACAGGTTCCTTTGAGATCAATGTGGCAAAGTGTAGGTATAGATATACCTATTTCTGTTGCAGCCTCCAGTATGGTTGTACCTTGAGGAACTGTGATTGAATGCCCATCTATTTGCAGTGTTACTTTTTTTGTTTCCATAGTCTTGATGATTAACAAACAGAGATTGCTTTAAATTTACAACGTGCCATACACATTCCACATTTAATACATTTTTCCGGAAGAATGGTATGAGGTTTACGTGGCAAGCCTGTGATGGCATCTGCCGGACAATTCTTTGCGCACAAATGACATCCTATGCATAGATCAGGATTAATATAATAGGTCAATAGTGATTTACACTGTTTTGCGCGGCATGTTTTGTCATGTACATGTTCCACGTACTCGTCATAGAAGTTATCGAGTGTCGATAATACCGGATTAGGAGAAGTTTGTCCGAGTCCGCAAAGAGCTGTATCTTTTATCACCTTGCCTAATGTTTGTAGGGTTTGCAGATCTTTTTCGGTGGCTTTTCCTTCTGTTATCTTGTTCAACAATTCTAGCAATCGCTTATTTCCAATACGGCAAGGTGTACATTTTCCACAAGATTCTTCTACTGTAAAGTCGAGGAAGAAACGAGCCACGGAAACCATACAGTCGTCCTCGTCCATGACAATCATACCTCCTGATCCCATCATGGAACCTACTGCAAGCAGGTTATCAAAGTCAATGGGTGTATCAAGATGCTTTTCCGTAAGGCAACCTCCGGAAGGTCCTCCGGTTTGTACAGCTTTGAATTTCTTTCCTCCTTTAATGCCTCCGCCAATTTCGTAGATAACCTCACGTAACGTAGTTCCCATAGGAACCTCGATTAATCCTACATTATTGATTTTTCCAGCCAAGGCGAAAACTTTTGTTCCTTTAGAACGTTCGGTTCCGATGGCAGAGAACCATTCCGCACCTTTCGTCAATATAATAGGTACATTGGCCAATGTTTCCACATTGTTTACATTGGTAGGCTTGCCCTGATAACCGGCTTCGGCAGGGAACGGTGGTTTTAAAGTGGGTTCTCCCCTCTTTCCTTCCATTGAATGGATTAGCGCGGTCTCTTCACCGCACACAAACGCTCCTGCGCCATATCTTATCTCAATATCAAAACTAAAGTCAGTGCCTAAGATATGACCACCTAGCAAACCGTACTCTCGGGCTTGGGCGATGGCTGTTTTCAGTCGGTGTATTGCCAAAGGGTATTCTGCACGTATATACACCAATCCTTTTGACGCTCCGATGGAATATCCGCATAAAGCCATAGCTTCTATAATAGAGTGAGGGTCACCTTCCATGATAGAACGATCCATAAATGCTCCGGGGTCACCTTCATCCGCATTACAAACTACATATTTTATATCGGACTTTTGTTTACTTGCCAACTCCCACTTCAAGCCGGTAGGGAAACCACCGCCCCCTCGTCCACGCAAACCGGCACGTTTTATCACGTCAATGACATCTGCCGGAGTATGGTTTAACAGATAGTCCGCTAAAGCCGAGTATCCGTTTCTTGCTATGTATTCTTCTATATTTTCAGGATCAATGAATCCGCAATTACGTAGTGCAATGCGCATTTGTTTCCGGTAGAAATCCATGTGCTTTGAATCGCTGACCTCTTTCTCGCTTTTTGGGTCGATGTAAAGCAATCGTTCGATTCTTTTCCCTCCTATAATGTGTACTTTCACTATCTCTTCGGCATCTTCCGGAGTCACTTGTATATAGAAAGTGTTATCGGGGATGATTTTTACGATAGGACCTTTTTCGCAGAAGCCAAAGCATCCGGTGGTGATAACCTCTACTTTGTCTGCTATCCCATTTTCTTCGAGGAGTCTGTTCAGATTGTCTGCGATGTCATGGCTTGATGATGCTTTACATCCTGTACCACCGCAGATCAAAATCTGTAAATGTTGTGAACCAAGAGCTAAGCCACAGCTTTGTTCAGCTACTTTCTCGTTGCTCTCTTCACGTAGAAGGAGTGCTGTTTCAGCACTCTTTCTGATCTTTTCAAGATCGTGGATTGAAAGTATTTTCATTCGTACTAAATATAAGTTCGAAGCAAATATAGCGATTCGGTTTCTTATAAAGAAAGATTTTATGCGAAATATTAAAAAGAAAGTAAAATGGGAGGGAATTTGCGCTCTTTTTAGATATGTTTGTATACTCCGGATTGCAAAATGGGTATATAGTTATCATTAAGATAGTGTGTTGGCTCTACTGTCGGATATTCTTCCTTATTCTGAGGGCAACTTTATTTTTCAGGGCATATCTTTCATCCACTACCCTATCTGTAGGAAAGAAAGTGAAAATAATTCTCCATTCTTTCTCTTGGTAGGCAAATTTCCGCACAGCTGATCCTTGGCGAATTTGTTCTAACTTTTCTTGAATAAAGATTTCTATTCCTAAAGGTAATGAATCTCCTTCTCGTGTTACCTCTGACGTAATAAAAAATCCGGGAGATGGTAGTCTACTGACCAAATCTAAAATCTGCTCTATCATTTTTTCTCTTTCTTTTCGACCATAACTTGCAGGAGCTTGCCGTACGAATCGAACGATTTGCGGGATGCTAGTGAAATGGTGATCATCAAGGAAAGCATGGAGGCCGTGAAGGTGATAACCATAATCATCATTTGGTATTTGATTGCCACGTTCGGACTACTGCCACCTAATATTTGCCCAATCATTGTGCCGGGAAGGGCTACTAGGCCCATAACGGCAATATTGGCAATTAACGGGCTGAAAGATTTTATGATAGCCTGTTTTATAAATGGCGCTTGTGCTTCCTGACGGGTAGCTCCGTTTCCCAAAAGATAGCGATAGAGTTGTTCTTCCCGCTTCAATCCGCTATAGTAAGTGTTCAGGGCAATTACATTACTTGAAAGCATATTTCCCATAAGGATACCGAAAATAGGAATGAAATATTGCGCACTGAATACATTGTCCAGTCGCAACACTATACCGATGAAATACATGCCGACAAGTACAACGCTGCATAGAAAACCTGTACTGATAGGAATCAGCAGGATTTGCCGTTTTAAACCGGTACGCACCAAAGCGGTTTGTCCAGCTACGAATATCATTACTATCACCCATAAGAAGTTGATCCATGGATTATTCCACAGGAATAAATATTTCAGATACATTCCAATAAGGAAAAGTTGTACAATCATACGGGCTGTACCTATGAGGGTTGCTTTTACCAATCCGGTTTTGAATTTCCAAAGATAAAATACTGGTATTGCTAATAGTAGCAATCCTGTTAACAGACTGAAATAGGATATATCGATTGTCCCCATATGTTTATTTACAATTCATTATTATTATGTGATCATTTTACAACTCTATCAGTTGGTTACAACCGTGGGCAAAGACTTTATCGTGTGAGACAGCCAATACAGCAGTCCCTGTTTCTGCTTGATGGCGAAAAAATGAAAGCACTTTATCTGTTGAACCTGAATCCAGTGCGGATGTCGGTTCATCGACGATGATCAATGGCTTTTTTAATAGAGCCGCTACCGCAATCATAATACGTTGCCGTTGCCCACCGGACACTTCTACTACTCGCTTGTTATATAATTCTTTGTCTAATCCCAATGTCTCGAAACATCCGAAAAGTTTTACTTCCGAAAATGAAACGGATCTGTTAGCCTTTAGTTCAAAAGGTAATCGTACCATATCCTTCACCCATTCGGTAGGTAAGGCAAGTTCCTGAGGGATCCAAGCTATTTGTTTTCGGATAGTATCAATCGTATTTTTGTTTAGTTGCAGGCCACTTACAGTGATCGTCCCTTCCTTAAGGGGGACAAACCCCATAATTGCATTAAGGAGAGAACTTTTCCCTCGTCCCGATTCACCTGATATACAGGCTGTTTCACCTTTGTTTAATTGCATACAGAATCCGGAGAATAATACTTCTTCCCCGAAAGCGATGCATGCGTTGTCAATTTGCAGCATTTTATTACGTAAATCTATCTTTCGGCAAAGTTAATTAAAATGGAGCAGTTTCGATACGATCGACAGGGAAAATAGTGATTTTAAGATATAAGAGGACTTATAAAATATAAACCTCCGATGTTTCCACGGAAGCACCGGAGGTTCGAGTATATCTTAACTCGGGGTTATTGTCGAAATGAGTACACCTGACATTGAATAGATAAATACCGGGACATCTTTTTCTACTCCACTAATTGTGATCGTATTTCTGTTAACAAAGACTTCAACCCCACTTGTTATTGGTGAATTGATTCCAGATGGATCATTTACTGTTACATTGCACATAGCTTTAAATTCGCCATCAACTGTCTTAAACATGACATCTATAGTATAGGTTTAAACCTTTCATGTCATAAGTTATAAACCTTCTGGTGTAAAGGTTTAAAGATACTATGTCAAACATGGGGATGTTTCACTGCGAAACACCCCCATGTATTACTGTTAAACATCCCCATGTTTGACAGTGAAACACCCCCATGTTTAACAACGGATCCCGGTGAGATAAATAGTGAAGCTTATAACTAAACATGGGATATGTCTGCATGTAACGATATCCGCCTCGTTATTGTGTACCAGTCTGCATTATTATGAATGAGGCAAACTCTACTTTTTCAAGAGGTGTATAGTCGGGTAGTATGCAAAATTGATACTATTTTAATATGATAACCCCGGGAATGTTTTTATCTTTGTTCCTTGGTTTTAAATAAGTGTAAGAATCATGATACTGAATGAACGGAATATTCGCCATGAGCATGCAATCGAAGTGGCAAAACAAATGATGACAGCCGCCCGTACTGCTCCTAAAGGAAAGGGAATAGATATTATTGAAATCGTCCTGATCGAGGGCGAGCATCTCAAAACTCTTTCGAATAAGATGATTGCAATGGTCGACGAGCATGGAATGAAATTCTTCCTGCGCGATGCGGCCAACATTCTTCAGGCTGAATGTGTGATACTGATAGGAACCCGTGAACAAGCCCAAGGGTTGAATTGCGGGCATTGTGGATATGCCACATGTACGGCACGTCCCGCGGGAGTGCCTTGTGCCATCAATTGTACGGATGTCGGGATTGCCATTGGCTCTGCTTGTGCGATGGCGGCAGACTTGCGGGTGGATACCCGCGTTATGTTCTCTGCCGGGTTGGCTGCGCAACGGCTTAACTGGCTGGAAGGGTGCGGACAAGTATATGCCATCCCTGTGAGTGCTTCTTCAAAAAATCCTTTTTTCGACCGGAAACCGAAAGAGTAATCCGGCTGTTTTGAATATATTATATTATAAAGGCTTTAATTGTGAATAAACGAATGGGAACAATTACCGGATCATCTTTTTTACCTGCCGAATGGTATCCGCAGAGTGGCATACAACTTACATGGCCTCATGCCGCTACCGATTGGAATTATATGTTGGAAGAAGTGCAGGCATGCTTTTTAGATATAGCCCGCGAAATCGCCCGAAGGCAGAAACTGCTAATCGTTTCACCCGATCCGGATGCGGTGGAACGACAAATTATGTCTACCGTAAACATGGACAATGTCCGTTTTCTTATGTGCGAAACCAATGATACCTGGGCACGCGATCACGGGGCTATTACGATGCTTGACGAAGCAACCCCTCTCCTTCTCGATTTTACATTTAACGGCTGGGGATTGAAATTTGCTTCTGATAAAGACAACCAAATTACTCGCTGTGCCGTGGAGCAAGGTGCCATTCAAGGTGAATACGTGAACCGTTTGGGATTTGTGCTTGAGGGTGGCTCCATTGAAAGTGACGGGATGGGTACGTTGCTGACAACTACCGAATGTTTGCTTTCGCCCAACCGGAACGGGCAAATGAACAAAGCGGAAATAGAAGACTACTTGAAACGGGTCTTCAGACTTCAGCAAGTGCTTTGGCTGGATCACGGCTATTTGGCAGGAGACGACACGGACAGTCATATCGATACGTTGGCGCGGCTATGTCCGGATGATACCATCGTTTATGTGCAATGTAGGGATATAGGAGATGAACATTACGAAGCACTTCAAGCTATGGAGGAACAACTCAAGACTTTCCGTACATTAAAAGGGCAGCCCTATCGTCTGTTAGCTTTGCCAATGGCGGATGAAATTATAACAGATGGAGAACGTTTGCCCGCAACATATGCTAATTTTTTGATTCTGAACGATGCAGTACTTTATCCTACTTACAATCAGCCGGTGAAGGACCGCTATGCAGGAAAGGTATTGCAGGAGGCATTCCCCCGTTACGAAATAATAGGTATCGACTGCCGTGCATTGATTAGGCAACACGGATCTCTGCATTGCGTGACTATGCAATATCCTGCGGGTGTGATCCGGTAGTTTTATGAATCGTTTCAATCACTTTTAACTGTATATATAATAATGAGAACAATAAAAGCCGGTCTGATACAACAGGCCAATACGGAAGATGTCAAGACGAATCTGATGAATCTGGCAAAAAGCATAGAGACATGCGCTGCCCAAGGCGCACAACTTATTGTTTTGCAAGAACTGCATAATTCCTTGTATTTCTGCCAAACGGAAAGTACGGAGCTTTTTGACCTGGCGGAACCGATTCCCGGTCCTTCTACCGGATTCTATTCGGAATTAGCAGCTGCGAATCAGGTTGTGCTGGTGACTTCCCTTTTTGAGAAGCGCGCTCCGGGATTATATCACAATACGGCTGTCGTCTTCGACCGTGACGGAAGCATTGCCGGGAAATATCGCAAAATGCATATCCCCGATGATCCGGCTTATTATGAAAAATTCTATTTTACGCCCGGTGATATCGGTTTTGAACCGGTTCAGACTTCCCTAGGAAAACTGGGGGTTCTTGTTTGTTGGGATCAATGGTATCCGGAAGCAGCACGTCTGATGGCATTAAAAGGAGCCGAAATATTGATTTATCCGACAGCTATCGGTTGGGAAAGTTCGGATACCGAAGAGGAAAAAGCAAGGCAGTTGAACGCATGGATTATCTCTCAGCGCGGCCATGCCGTAGCTAACGGACTTCCTGTGATCTCCGTCAACCGTGTCGGTTATGAACCCGATCCGTCGATGCAGACAAACGGAATCCTTTTCTGGGGCAACAGTTTCGTGGTGGGGCCGCAAGGAGAGTTCTTGGCACAGGCAAGTAATGAATATCCGGAAAATATAGTTGTTGAAATCGATATGGAACGGTCGGAGAATGTGCGCCGTTGGTGGCCATTCCTGCGGGATCGAAGGATCGACGAATATGAAGGACTGACAAAGCGTTTTTTGGATTAAACTTCGAAATGAAATAAATTCCCACTATTTACTTTGAAAATAAAAGAATTAGAGTATATTTGCATCTATTCGGTTACACTTTCAAAGTAAATAGATTTATGGGCAGAAAACTTCCTTTTGACCGGTTTTCACAGCAAGCTCTCCAGACCTTGCACCGGTATCGTGCCGTTATGTTCAGTCCCACCTTTATCTTCTGTTCGTAGAGCCCGTTTAACTTTCCTTTCCTCAAAATAAGGCTGAGTAAAATTTAAATGAACTCTTAGATTGGCGAATGTTTTTTTAATCTTAAGTCATTTACCCGCTAAACAGAAGTAGATTATGGACAATAGACCTACCATAGCAGAAGTACAAGAATGGGTACTGAAGCTGTATAACGCATGTGAGCAAACCATCACCAATGAAGAACGCAAAGAACAGCACAAGTATGCTGTTATGGTCCAACGTCCTCAGGATAAAAAATTCCTGGTGAAAATGTTGGATGAATCCTCTCAAATTCGCGATCGTAAGAAACTGGCCGCACGTATTAAGACGTTGATCGACCGTTACGGGATACCTGAATTCTTGAATCAACGCGATGCTTTCCTTTTCAAAATATACCAGCTTTTCGGATACCATTTCGATTTTATTGCCATCCCCATTATTAAGAAGCGTTTGCGTATGGATACCTCCAAAGTGATTTTGGACGAAGCGCGCCCTAAGCTGACTGAGCATCTGGCTACCCGGGCTAGACAGCATATCGGGCAAAATGTAAATCTCTTAGGGGAAGTTGTTTTAGGCAACGGAGAAGCCGATCACCGTTATAATCATTATTTGGAAGCTCTGGAAGCACCGGATATAAACTATATCTCGGTAAAAATCTCCGGAATATATGCCCAGACACATGCATTGAATTATGAGGAAAGTTTTCCGGAATTGGTAAAACGCATGTCTGCGCTTTATCAGAAAGCTATCGACTTCCCGTATGTAGATGAGCATGGTGTGAAACATGCCAAGTTTGTCAATTTGGATATGGAAGAATATAAAGATGCACATTTCACGATGCGTCTTTTTAAAACCGTACTCAGTAGACCGGAGTTTAAGAATTATTCAGCCGGTATTGTCGTACAGGCTTATTTGCCGGATGCTTACGACTTACAAACGGAATTGCTCGAGTTTGCCAAAGGACGTTTTGCCGAAGGAGGCGCTCCTCTGAAGATGCGCATAGTGAAAGGTTGCAACTTGGAAATGGAGACAGTCATCTCATCTTTACGTGGTTGGCCGAATCCGATTCGACCGAGTAAAACAGATGTCGATGCCAACTACCTGCATCTGTTGGAACGCGCTTTATTGCCTGAAAATGCCAAAGCGTTACATTTGGGAGTAGCCTCTCATAATTTATTTACCATTGCTTACGCCTACCTGCTGAGTCAGAAACTGGGAAGTTCAGAATTTATGACTTTTGAAATGTTGGAAGGTATGGCAGACCATGTTTGGCGCGCGCAATCTCAGTTGGGTAATCAGGTCATTTTATATGCTCCGGTGGTTAAAGATGAGCATTTCTTGAACGCTGTCTCCTATTTGGTGCGTCGGATGGATGAAAATACGGCACCGGACAACTTCTTGACTCACTCATTTAATTTGAAACCGGATACGGACACTTGGCGGTTCCTCCAAAAACAGTTTGAAGATGCTTACCGTCTGAAAGATTCTTTGGATCACACTCCTACCCGGGTACAAAATCGACTGGAGGCTTACATACCCTTGCCACCTGCAGATGCCATGCGGAATGAGCCTGACACTGATTTTGATCTGTTGCCGAATCAAGAATGGGTAAGACGGATATTTACCCGTTGGAAAAAGTCGCTTCCAGATCATCCGGAGATTATTCCATTGCAGATCGGCAATGAAACTGTGGTTTGCGATAGACGTCACCGATATATGGATCGTTGTCAAAATGACGAGGTCTGTGTTTGTGAAATGTCTCAGGCGAACACCGAGCAGGTCAACCGAATTATAGATATTGCGGAAAAAGATCCTGCTGGATGGCAAGGCACGACTTTGGAAGAACGCCATCGCATCATGTATGAAGCAGCCAATCGATTGGCAGAAATGCGTGGTGATCTGATCGGTTGCATGTGTGCTGTCACGGGTAAGACTGTTGTAGAAGGAGATGTTGAGGTTTCGGAGGGCATTGATTATGCACGCTTTTATACTACTGAAATGAAAAAATTTATGGATTTGGCTGACGTGGATATTTCTCCGAAGGGAACCGTATTAGTTATCTCTCCCTGGAACTTCCCGTGCGCCATTCCCATTGGAGGCATTGTGGCGGCACTTGCAGGAGGGAATACCGTTATTCTGAAACCGGCAACAGTTGCTGCACCTGTTGCTTGGATGTTTGCCAAGGCATTCTGGGATGCAGGTGTTCCTAAAGAGACCCTGCAGGTACTCATTACTGACCGCGAAGCTTTAAAAGTATTGACAACCGCCCCTGCTATCAAACATATAATATTGACAGGAGGAACTGATACGGCCCAAAACATTGCACGCAGCAATCCCGCCACTCCTCTATCAGCAGAGACAGGTGGTAAAAATGTAATCATACTGACTGCGTCGGGTGACAGGGATCATGCGATTATGAATATCGTGGCTTCCGCCTTCGGAAATGCTGGACAGAAATGTTCTGCATGTTCATTGCTTTTGGTAGAACGTTCGGTGTACGAGGATAAGAATTTCCAAGATAAGCTGAAAGATGCTGCAACAAGTCTGAAAGTGGGCAGTGTATGGGAAGCTGGGAATATAGTCGGACCGATGATTACCAACCAAAATGATAAATTGCTGAAGGCGTTGGAACTCGAACCGGGTGAATCGTGGTTGGTGCCGCCTCGTTTTATCGATGAAAAAAGGTATATCCTTGCTCCTACCGTAAAATGGGGTGTCAAACCGAGAAACTATTCATTCGGGACAGAATTGTTTGGTCCGATGCTGAGTGTAGCCTGCATAGACGACCTGCAACATGGGATTGACTTGGTGAATAGTCTTGATTACGGGTTGACTTCCGGTTTGCAAAGTCTTGATGAAAATGAGCAGAAACTTTGGAAAAATTCGGTTTTGGCTGGTAACTTATACATCAATCGTGGAATTACAGGGGCTATTGTCAATCGCCAACCTTTTGGTGGTATGAAACTTTCTGCTTTTGGGGGAGGTATAAAGGCAGGAGGTCCCAACTATTGCACTTGTTTTGTAAATATCACGGATAAACCGGACAGTAAAACAGATTATAAACAGAGTTACCGCCAAGCTTATGAGATGGAATTTGCACATGCACGTGATGTTAATAACCTCTACGGTGAACAAAATGTTTTCCGATATCTACCTTTGAAAAATATGGTACTCCGTTTATTTCCAGGTGACAGCATTGAGAGTGCCAAAATGATTGCCTATGCGGCAAAAATTTGTCGTACTCCCTTGACTATTAGTTTTGCACCGGATAATGACCGTACTGCAGAATTATCTTCGACCGGTTGTCAGCTTCGAAAGGAGACGCAGAATGAATTTATACGTTCGATGAAAAACTATGAACGTGTCCGTACCTGCGGACCGGATATTCCGATGGAAATATATAAAGAAGCCGCAGCAATTGACAAATACATTGCAACAGTACCGCCTGTTAAGGATGGGCGGATAGAACTGATCCATTATATCAAGGAACAAAGTATTTCATTTGAATATCATCGTTATGGAAGTATATCTGAAATTCCTCCGGTTGAGGAATAAAAAGAAGGAATGGAGAATTATCTCCTTCCGTCCGATGGAATTGGGGATTAACGGAAAGTGAGTTTCTTATTGGTAATGAAATTGACCGATCCGTATATGAATAGACCGAAGAATTGTGCCAGGTACTCATTTACATTCCAAGCTTCCACTAACAATATAAGGAACAGGAACTGGGCACTGTAAGCTATTCCGAAAGCTATACTGAAGAACAACATCTGCTGCCAGATGTTGTTCTTTTTGTTTTCAGTGGGAAATATCCAATATTTGCTCCAAATGAAATTATGAATCTGAGCCACAACGTACGCAGTTATATTCGCTGGAATATAATCATATGACATTTCGTCCATCATCAACCAAATGACGAAAGCAGTAATCAACGCATTAAGCGTACCTATTAGGGCAAAACGAAAGATGCGTACCGACTCCTTCACTTACTCCTTGATATCAACTACCAGATTCAATTCGTCTAATTGGGATGGATCAAGTGCTGCCGGAGCATCCAGCATTACGTCACGACCAGAATTGTTTTTGGGGAATGCGATACAGTCGCGAATTGAATCCAGTCCGGCAAAGAGAGAGACCCAACGATCTAAGCCATATGCAAGACCACCGTGTGGAGGTGCACCGAACTTGAATGCATTCATTAGGAATCCGAATTGTTCTTGTGCCTTTTCGGGGGTAAAGCCCAAAATTTCGAACATTCTGGCTTGTAACTGGGAGTCATGGATACGGATGGAACCGCCACCAACTTCCACACCATTGATTACCATATCGTAAGCATCGGCACGTACTGCTGCCGGATCGGTGTCCAGTAAAGGTATGTCTTCGTTTTTCGGATGAGTGAACGGATGGTGCATGGCCATCAGTCGACCTTCTTCTTCACTCCATTCAAACATTGGGAAATCTACCACCCACAGGCAGGCAAACTTATTTTTATCGCGCAACCCAAGTTGAGAACCCACCTCCAAACGGAGTTCATTCAACTGCTTACGGGTTTTCATAACATCATCGCCACTCAGTATCAAGATCAAATCACCTGGTTTAGCTCCAAATGCTTCTTTCATCTGTTGCAGAACTTCCTGGCTATAGAATTTGTCTACGCTTGATTTTACGGTTCCGTCAGCCTCGATACGGGCATAAACCATACCCTTGGCACCAATCTGTGGTTTCTTTACAAACTCGGTCAAGGCATCCAATTGCTTGCGGGTATAAGTTGCAGCACCTTCGGCACAAATGCCACCAATGTATGTAGCGTTATCGAATACGGAGAAACCGTGTCCTTTCATTACGTCCATCAGTTCGACAAATGGCATACCGAAACGTAAGTCAGGTTTATCACTACCATAATATTTCATGGCATCTGCCCACGTCATGCGTTGGAAGGGTTCCGTCAATTCGATACCGCGCATTGTTTTAAATAGATGCTTAGCCATACCTTCGAATGTGTTAATTATGTCGTCTTGTTCAACGAAGCTCATTTCACAGTCGATCTGTGTAAATTCCGGTTGACGATCCGCACGTAAATCTTCATCGCGGAAACATTTTGCAATCTGGAAATAACGGTCGAAGCCGGAAACCATCAGCAATTGTTTCAAGGTCTGAGGTGACTGCGGCAATGCATAAAACTGTCCCGGATTCATGCGTGAAGGAACTACAAAGTCACGCGCACCTTCCGGTGTAGATCCGATCAATATAGGAGTTTCTACTTCAAGAAATCCCAACTGATCCAAATATTTGCGTACTTCGATGGTCATTTTATGGCGTAGTTCAAGGTTGGAACGAACTGCATTCCGACGTAAGTCAAGGTAACGGTATTTCATTCGAATATCATCACCTCCATCTGTATTATCTTCAATTGTAAAAGGAGGAGTTGCAGATGTATTAAGAATATTCAGTTCCGATACAATGATTTCGATATCTCCGGTAGGAATATTGGCATTTTTATTGAAACGTTCATTTACGGTACCTTTGATTTGTATTACAAATTCACGTCCCAATTTGTTAGCCTGTTCGCACAGTTCTGCGTTTACTTCTTCATTAAACACCAATTGGGTGATTCCGTAACGGTCGCGAAGGTCAATAAAAGTCATACCTCCCATTTTACGGCTGCGCTGTACCCAACCCGCCAGCGTGACTTGCTTATTTACATCGGAGAGTCTCAGTTCTCCACAAGTGTGTGTTCTAAACATATATTTCGTATTTTATAATAATCTTTGTTTAAGTAGCCTGCAAAAGTACACAATTTATTAATCCTTCCGAGTCAATTTCTTAATAATTTTCTGATTTTTGTGAGTGATATTGTCTACGATTGCTTCATTGATCATTTTAATGCCATTGACGTATTCTTGCGCTTTCTGAAGTACATTATTGCTCTCTACCGTATTTCTTGGGACGACCACATATAATCCTCTTTGTATGATTTCGATGTTTATGTCCTCGTCGGCTTGCATCGGATCGCCGTCAAAATGTACGACTCCCGGGTTGTCACGGTGAATACGTAGCTTTCTACAGCGGAAGGTTTTTATGCGGCTATTTTGGTCGAGTGTTTTATTAAATAACTGAAAAGCGAGTGCCGGTACATCAAGTACAGTAAACGGTTCTAGAATTGTGACATCCAAAAGACCGTCATTGAGAGTGGCTTGCGGTGCGATATACGCATTGTTTCCATATTGTGAGGCGTTTCCACAAGCAATAAGGAACGCTTTGTATTTACAAATACCATCCTCCGTCTCAAGTTCATAGGTCTCCGGCTGATAAGTAAGACTTTCTTGCAATGTTTTTTCAAGGTAAGTCAAAGGGCCTCGTTTGCCGGCATTAGCGAATTTCAGACTCACAAAAGCGTCAAAACCGACTCCGCAGGTACAAAAGAAATCTACTCCATTGATTTTGCCATAATCAATGGAATCCATGACTCCATCATTGATTATTTCCAATGCTTTTTTAGGTTCCATGGGAATGTGCAGATGTCTGGCAAGTCCATTTCCTGAGCCACAAGGGATAATTCCGAGTGCGGTTTTCGTATGTACGAGAGAACGCCCTATTTCATTAATAGTGCCGTCTCCACCAATTGCAACTACAATGTCTACATTTTCTCGGGCTGCTTGTGCGGCTATTTCTATTGCATGACCGGCTCTTTCAGTATTTACCACATTCCAAATATATTTTTCCTTATCTATCTTTTCGTTTAATAGATTAAGAATCAGTTCTTTTCCCTGTGTACCTGAAATTGGATTGACAATGAATGTTATTTTCTTCATCTTTTCGTTCATGCTAATTCTTATCGATTGTGGTCGACAAAAGTAATATAAAATTCTTAATTTTAATTCTTTCTACCAAGTCAAAAGCGGAAAGAGTAGTTTTTTTCATTTAAAAAGAACATCCAAAAGCAATTTTTGTTATCTTTGCACCCTGTTTTAAACAGTTATTAAGGAAAAAGATTTTAGGCTGCTGTTCAGCCAGCAACTAAACAAGTGAATATTAAACAACAATTCATGGGATTATTACAAGAGAAGTTAGCTAAATACGACTTGCCACAGCAATATATGGCAATGGGCGTATACCCTTATTTTCGTGAAATCGAAGGAAAACAGGGTACAGAAGTCAACATGGGCGGACACAAAGTGTTGATGTTCGGTTCAAATGCATACACGGGTCTTACTGGAGATGAAAGAGTTATTGAGGCCGGAATTGAGGCTATGAAAAAATACGGTTCAGGTTGTGCCGGCTCACGTTTTTTGAACGGTACGCTTGACTTGCATGTGAAATTGGAAAAGGAACTAGCAGCTTTTGTAGGTAAGGAAGATGCCCTTTGTTTTTCGACTGGTTTTACTGTTAACTCTGGAGTTATAGCTTGTCTGACGGATCGTAATGATTATATTATTTGTGATGATCGCGATCATGCTTCGATAGTGGACGGGCGTCGTTTGTCATTCTCTCAGAATCTTAAATACAAGCATAATGATATGGCCGATCTGGAAAAGCAACTTCAGAAATGTAATCCTGAATCGGTGAAATTAATTATAGTGGACGGTGTGTTTTCTATGGAAGGTGATTTGGCGAATTTGCCTGAGATTGTCCGTCTAAAACATAAATATAATGCAACCATTATGGTGGATGAAGCTCACGGATTAGGTGTTTTTGGAAAGCAAGGACGTGGAGTTTGCGATCATTTTGGCTTGACTGATGAAGTAGACTTAATTATGGGTACTTTTAGTAAGTCATTGGCATCTATTGGGGGATTTATTGCTGCTGATGAATCAATCATTAATTGGTTGCGTCATACGGCTCGTACTTATATTTTCAGTGCATCCAATACTCCGGCAGCTACGGCTTCTGCTCTGAAGGCTCTTCACATCATTCAAGAAGAACCGGAAAGACTGGCTGCCCTTTGGGAAGCTACAAATTATGCTCTGAAGCGTTTCCGTGATGCGGGATTTGAAATAGGTGCAACTGAATCTCCTATTATTCCTCTATATGTTCGTGATACGGAAAAAACTTTCATGGTCACTAAGTTGGCTTTTGATGAAGGAGTTTTTATTAATCCGGTTATTCCACCAGCTTGTGCCCCACAAGATACGCTGGTGCGTGTTGCGTTAATGGCTACGCATACTAAAGAACAGATTGATATCGCTGTAGAGAAATTATTGAAATGCTTTAAGGAATTGGAAATCCTTTAAAAGACAAGGGCTGTTTCCAAAGAAACGGTCAATTAAAGAAAGCCTACCATTCTCGGTTATCATAACAGAGGAAATGGTAGGTTTTCATTATATAGGAATTCAAATTTTAGCCTCTTGATCCTAAACTCTCTAGATCCGGGTTCAACTCTTCAACTACTTTTTGAACTTCCTTTTTGGTTACTTTACTATAAACAGCGATTTGCTGTCCGGGCAATACTTCCGGGTTTTTACTCTCTAGCTTTAATTGTTCTTTTCTCTTTTTAGAGGCATTCTTTTTCTTCGTATCCATATCTTTCAGTTTAGGTTAGTATTGATTGTGTAACAGAAATGTTTCTTTATGGTTCATTCGATGCCTTGCTTTCTACTTCCAACTCTTTTATTTCTTTGTTTAAGAAAACCGAAAGGACTGTACGTAACACAACTACACCCCCAAGAATAGCAAGTTCATTAAGGGTTGGTTCGAGTACTGTTTTTAGAATATCAGAAGCAATGAGGAATTCCAAACCAAGCAGCAAATAAGTTCCGAATGTGGCTCGTAGTTTACGGATATTTATTGGGGAATATTTACCATTGAACCTCATAAGTTCATTAATTAGAAAAGAAATAAAAGCGATCAGTGCCCCATATGTAACAATGAGAAGGCTGATTACGCTTATTATAGTGGCCAAAAAGTTTAGAAAATGTGTAAGCATAGGTCTATTTTCTATATTATTATGAATATTACATTTGGCACCCGGTTTTAGTTCAATCCTTAGTATGAAAACTCTTAGTTTTTTCTTAATAACAAATGATAAATCATAAACAAATGAAGGTCAAATGTTTAATAAATTAATAGCAAAAATATTAGGCTTTAGTATTGCTAATTTGAAAATACTCCCTATCTTTGCACCGCTTTTCGATAGAACGCCTCCATCTTCGGGGTGTAGCGCAGTCCGGTTAGCGCACCTGCTTTGGGAGCAGGGGGTCGTGGGTTCGAATCCCGCTACCCCGACAACTAAAGGAAAAAAGGTCGTTTTAGTGAAAAGTTCTCGGGGTGTAGCGCAGTCCGGTTAGCGCACCTGCTTTGGGAGCAGGGGGTCGTGGGTTCGAATCCCGCTACCCCGACGAAAAGAGAAAGCAGTTACATATTTTTATGTAGCTGCTTTCTCTTTTTACATATTTAAATAATAATCTTTAGTCAGTTTAATGTATTCATTGCTGTATTTATGCCGAGACAATTCAATCAGTAATTCCTCTGTTTGGCATTCTTGTCTTTCAAAAGTAAAGGTAAGCAAATTCCTTTTAGGAGCTTGTCCGGGAGTAGTAATTATATTCAATTGTTGAGATGGATAAAGAGAAAAGTTATTAGCTGTTTCCTTTACTTTATTTACAATGTCCGATGGTATAATAACTGTAAATCTTCCATTTTCCGAAAGCATTTCAGATACGCCTTTTAACAAATCAATATAAGTGAAATTATCATTGTGTCTGGCTGTTTTACGCTGAGAATCCGGGCATTTTAGAGAATCGGTAAAATAAGGTGGATTAGAAACAATAACATCAAAATGTACGGAGGGCTTATATTCTTTGAAATCACCTTCTATGACTTGCATTCTGTCTTTCCATGGAGATTGTTCTATATTCTCTGTAGCTTGTTTAGCGGCATTTGGATCTATTTCTAATGCAACAATAAATGCATCGCTGCGCTGTGCGAGCATCAGTGCTACTAAACCAGTACCAGTGCCGACATCAAGAATTCTATCTGCCCTATCGATATTAGTCCACGCGCCTAACAAGACTCCATCTGTACCTACTTTCATGGCACATTTATCATGCCATACTGTAAACTTCTTAAATTGAAAGAATGGATTTGACATTTCTATTTATTTCTTGTAAGAATTGCCAAAAATAAATAATAATTATGAGACTGCCTTTTTTAAAAACTAATATTTGGCATTGTTTTTGTGTTTTTATTGAACATGGGCTTCATTTTTAATGAATAATCAATTAACTTTGCAAACAATTTATGCCCATCTGCAATGACATAAACTAATTTAAATGAAATGATGAAAGAAAAATATTTAATGGAAGATTCTGATGATAACGCATTCTCTCTGATTACTGATTTTGAAGGAAATGATGAAGAGATGCTAGAAGTAAAGACCCAATCAGGAGATATTCTTCCAGTTCTACCTCTTCGTAATATGGTACTATTTCCGGGAGTGTTCATGCCGGTATCAGTAGGAAGAAAATCATCTCTAAAATTAATTCGGGAAGCTGAAAAGAAAAAGAAGAATATCGCTGTTGTCTGCCAAAAAATAGCGCAGACGGACGAACCGACATTTGAAGATTTGCATACAATAGGTACAATTGCGAAAATAGTACGTGTATTGGAGATGCCGGATCAGACCACCACAGTTATTCTTCAGGGATTTAAACGTATTGAATTAAAGAATATCATAGAAACTTCCCCTTATTTAAAGGGAGAAGTAGAGGTGAAAAACGAAGATATTCCTGCTAAAGATGATAAAGAGTTTCAAGCATTAGTTGAATCTTGCAAAGATTTAACAATACGTTTTATAAAATCATCCGACTCTCTGCATCAAGATTCTGCATTTGCAATCAAGAACATCAACAACCATATGTTTCTTGTTGATTTTATGTGTACTAATATTCCATTGAAGAAGGATGAAAAAATAGAATTGTTGCGTTTTGATTCTTTGAGGGAACGTGCTTATCGTTTACTTGAGATTCTTAATAGGGAGGTTCAACTTGCGGAAATAAAAGCATCCATTCAAATGCGGGCTCGAGAAGATATCGATCAACAACAGCGGGAATATTTTTTGCAACAACAGATAAAAACCATTCAGGATGAATTAGGTGGTGGCGGCCAGGAGCAGGAAATAGAGGAGATGCGCAATAAATCATTAAAAATGAAATGGGGAGAAGAAGTACAGGAACTTTTCCTTAAAGAATTGGCTAAATTAGAGCGTACCCATCCGCAATCTCCTGACTATAGCGTTCAGTTGAACTATCTGCAAACTATGTTGAGTTTGCCATGGGGAGTTTACACCACAGATAATCTGAATTTAAAAAGCGCAGAAAAGACATTGAATAAAGATCATTATGGTCTAGAGAAGGTTAAAGAGCGCATTTTGGAACATTTGGCGGTGTTGAAGCTGAAAGGCGATATGAAATCTCCGATTATATGTTTGTACGGCCCCCCCGGGGTGGGTAAAACTTCTTTAGGGAAATCGATAGCAGCCGCTTTGAAAAGAAAATATATGCGTATGTCTTTAGGTGGCGTTCACGATGAAGCGGAAATACGTGGACATCGTAAAACTTACATTGGTGCAATGCCCGGACGTATTATCAAGAGTTTGATTAAAGCTGGCTCTTCTAATCCGGTATTTATACTGGATGAGATTGATAAAGTTAGTGCTGATCGTCAGGGAGATCCTTCGTCTGCTCTTCTAGAAGTTCTTGATCCCGAACAGAATACAACATTTCATGATAATTTCTTGGATGTTGATTATGATCTTTCTAAAATAATGTTCATTGCTACGGCCAATAATCTTAATACGATTCCAGAACCATTATTGGATCGTATGGAGCTAATTGAAGTTAGTGGATACATTACTGAAGAAAAAATAGAAATAGCCCGTAAACATTTAGTTCCTAAAGAACTGGAAGCAAACGGTATGAAGAAGACCGATATTAAGATTCCAAAAGAGACAATAGAAGCTATAATCGAATCGTATACTCGTGAAAGCGGAGTACGTGAACTGGAAAAGAAAATAGATAAAATACTTCGTAAATCTGCGCGTCAATATGCTACGGATGGTTATTTCTTAAAAACAGAGATCAAGCCTACCGATCTTTATGACTTCTTGGGTGCCCCGGAATATACCCGTGATAAATATCAGGGAAATGAATATGCCGGAGTTGTTACAGGATTGGCATGGACTGCAGTTGGAGGTGAAATTTTATTTGTCGAAACTAGCTTGAGCCGTGGGAAAGGTGGTCGATTGACTCTGACAGGTAACTTGGGTGATGTAATGAAAGAATCTGCCATGTTGGCGCTTGAGTATATTAAAGCACATGTTTCGTTATTAAAATTGGATGAAGAAATCTTTGATAACTGGAATATTCATGTTCATGTACCCGAAGGTGCTATTCCGAAAGATGGCCCTTCTGCTGGAATTACTATGGCGACTTCTTTAGCTTCTGCTTTGACACAACGAAAAGTGAAGGCAAATCTTGCCATGACTGGTGAGATTACATTACGTGGAAAAGTACTACCAGTCGGTGGAATTAAAGAAAAGATATTGGCGGCTAAACGAGCTGGTATCAAGGAAATCATTTTGAGTGTAGAAAATAAAAAGAATATAGATGAAATTCAGGATATTTATTTAAAAGGATTGACATTTCATTATGTGTCTGATGTGAAAGAAGTATTTGCTATCGCTCTGACAGATGAAAAAGTAGCCGATGCAATAGATTTATCCGTAAAGAAAAATAGCCAGGAATGACATTCGATTTACAATATACAGATGCTAAAAGTAATGCCCGTGCCGGTCTGATCTTTACAGGCCACGGGCAGATACAGACACCGATTTTTATGCCGGTAGGAACACTTGGAACTGTAAAGGGGGTACATCTTACTGAATTGAAAGAGGATATTGAGGCTCAGATCATACTTGGTAATACATATCATTTATATCTTCGTCCAGGTCTGGATGTTATTGAAAAAGCCGGAGGGTTGCATAAATTTAATGGATTTGATCGTCCGATGTTGACTGATAGTGGTGGCTTTCAAGTCTTTTCTTTGGCTGGAATACGTAAACTGAGGGAAGAAGGGGCTGAATTTCGTTCACATATCGATGGAAGCAAACATATATTTACTCCGGAAAAAGTGATGGATATCGAACGTACCATCGGAGCTGACATTATGATGGCTTTTGATGAATGCCCGCCTGGAGATTCAGATTATGACTATGCCAAAAAGTCATTAGGACTGACACACCGATGGCTGGATAGATGTATTAAGCGTTTCAATGAAACTGAACCCAAATATGGCTATCAGCAATCTCTTTTTCCAATTGTTCAAGGATGCGTCTATACGGATCTTCGTAAACAATCTGCTGAATTTGTAGCTTCAAAAGAAGCGGATGGGAACGCCATTGGTGGTTTGGCTGTAGGTGAACCTGTCGATAAAATGTATGAAATGATTGAAGTTGTTAATGAAATACTACCTCAAGATAAACCTCGTTATTTGATGGGGGTCGGTACACCTGTTAACATTTTGGAAGGCATCGAACGCGGTGTTGATATGTTTGATTGTGTGATGCCAACTCGTAATGGACGGAATGGTATGCTTTTTACTAAAGATGGCATTATAAATATGCGTAATAAGAAATGGGAAATGGACTTCTCTCCTATTGAAGTTGATGGTGCTTCAGTGGTAGATACGCTTTATAGCAAAGCATATTTACGTCATTTATTCCATGCCCAAGAACTCTTAGCTATGCAGATTGCATCTATCCATAACTTGGCATTTTATTTATGGTTGGTAGGAGAAGCACGTAAACATATTATTGCCGGTGATTTTTCTATTTGGAAACCGCAAATGGTAAAAAGAGTGTCAACAAGACTATAAGCAATGAGAAGTAACCGATTTATCAAACTGCTCGACTGGTATATCATTAAGAAATTCTTGGGTACTTACGTCTTTGCTATCGCACTGATTATCTCAATTGCGGTGGTATTTGACTTCAATGAGAAAATGGATAAGTTTATGGAGCGTGAAGCCCCATGGTCTGCCATCGTCTTTGATTATTATATGAATTTCATTCCCTATTTTGCGAATTTATTCAGTCCATTATTCGTTTTTATTGCTGTTATCTTTTTTACATCAAAGTTGGCTGAAAATTCGGAGATTATTGCAATGTTCTCTACGGGGATGAGTTTTAAACGCTTGATGCGTCCCTATATGATTTCAGCTGCCGTAATTGCTATAACTACGTATACATTAGGATCCTATGTTATTCCAAAAGGTAGCGTTACTCGTCTTAATTTTGAAGATAGATATGTGAAGCCCAAAAAGAAAACTAGTGTACGTAATGTGCAGCTTGAGGTCGACAGTGGAGTTATTGCTTATATTGATAACTATCGGGATTATGATAAAACCGGGAATCGTTTTTCTTTAGATAAATTTGTCGATAAGAAATTGGTCTCTCATCTTACTGCACGGAAAATAGTGTATGATACTACTACTGTTAATAAATGGACTATTCATGATTATATGATACGTGAATTGGACGGATTGAAAGAGAGAATTATTAAAGGAGAACGGATAGATTCTATTATAAACATGGATCCCTCAGATTTTCTTATAATGAAGAATCAGCAGGAAATGCTTACTAGTCCGGAGCTAAGTGAATATATTGATAAACAGAGGCGACGTGGATTTGCAAATATTAAAGAATTTGAGATAGAATATCATAAACGTATAGCTATGTCTTTTGCTTCATTCATATTGACTGTAATAGGACTATCGCTTTCATCCAGAAAAACGAAAGGTGGCATGGGACTTCATCTAGGTATCGGATTGGGACTTAGCTTTTCGTATATTCTGTTCCAGACTATAACTTCTACCTTCGCTGTAAACGGAAATGTGCCACCGATGATAGCGGTTTGGATACCTAACATATTGTATACATTTATAGCATTCTATTTATACAAAAAAGCCCCAAAGTAAGGGTTTATATCGAAAAAATAAAAAAGTCCCGCTTGCTTCTATTAAGCATTTGCGGGACTTCTTTTTGTTGTATTAATTTCCTCTTTTGTCTATTTACGGATATGCATAGATTCAAACTCTGTGTATCCGGAAATTTCCACTTTCATCCTATGCTTAAAGATTCATCAGTATGTTATCCGATTTCATTTACATAGGCAGAAAGATCTGCAGCAGAGATGTTTTTGGCAATAATAACACCATTTCCATCTAATAAATAGTTAGTGAATCCACGGTTCAAACGGTATTTCTTAAATAAACCGGAATCTTCGCCTTTGGTTTCCACGAAACATGTAGGCGTAACTATTTGATCCTTACGAATAGTTTCTTCAAAAATCGAATGATATTCATCAAACGATATGGAAACCATTTCCAAATTTTGGGCACCGCGGAGTATGTTATTTAAACTAACATTTTGCATTCGAGACTGCGCATCATAACTTGCCCAAAAACTTAACAACACATATCGGCCTTTGAAATCAGCCAACTTAAGAGGGTGTTGTACCCCTGATGTAGATTCGATTTTAAAATCAGGAGCTACATCTCCCACACTCAAGCCTCCAGTCGGTTTATCTTTTTCAACGAAGGCTGTCAAAGAACAAATTAGTAATACAACAAAAATCCACTTTACATGTTTCATGTAATACGGTTTTGGTTAATACTATCCGGGACTGTTTTTAAACAGTGATTTCACCCCAGAACATCGTCTTTTCCGGCATTAAATGGAGAGGAATCCACTGATTGTCAATGCCTTTAATTCAGAAATCGGGTGCAAAGGTAAGTATTTATCAAATTATCTTCCAAATAAACAAGTAAAAATCTTACTTTTTGGGCGTATTTTTTTATGTTCTTTAGCATAGAAACCAGCTTTTTTCTCTATTTTTGCAGGATTAATTATACTGATTATGCAACTATCGAATACTGAACTCATACTTATACGTATAACGGGCGAAGATCGTCCGGGATTAACGGCATCTGTAACTGAGATATTGGCTAAATATGACGCTACTATTTTAGATATCGGGCAAGCGGATATTCATAATACATTATCACTTGGAATCCTTTGCATGACCGAAGAGCAACATTCCGGATTTATAATGAAAGAGTTACTATTCAAGGCTTCATCTTTAGGAGTTACTATTCGCTTTTATCCCATAACGGCCGAAGAATATGAAAGTTGGGTTAAGATGCAAGGTAAGAATCGCTATATTCTTACTTTGTTAGGCCGTAAGCTTTCTGCAAAGCAAATTGCCGCAACAACAGGTATCCTTGCTGAACAGGGTATGAATATTGATGCAATTAAACGTTTGACGGGGCGGATTCCATTAAATGAATGTGAAGCTCGTACACGTGCTTGTATTGAGTTTTCAGTACGTGGCACTCCAAAAGACCGCATTATTATGCAAGAGCATTTGATGAAGTTGGCGAGTGAACTTGAAATGGATTTCTCTTTCCAACTTGATAATATGTATCGCCGAATGCGTCGATTGATCTGTTTCGACATGGATTCAACATTAATTGAAACCGAAGTTATCGATGAACTGGCTATACGTGCAGGTGTGGGCGATCAGGTGAAAGAAATTACAGAACGCGCTATGCGGGGTGAAATTGATTTTACAGAGAGTTTTAAAGAACGAGTTGCTTTACTTAAGGGACTAGATGAATCTGTAATGCAAGAAATCGCGGAAAATCTTCCTATTACTGAAGGAGTGGATCGTTTAATGTATGTATTGAAAAAGTACGGTTACAAAATAGCCATTTTAAGTGGGGGCTTTACCTATTTCGGAAAATACCTTCAGCAGAAGTATGGCATAGATTATGTATATGCGAATGAATTGGAGATTGTGGATGGAAAGTTAACCGGACGTTATTTGGGGGATGTGGTTGACGGTAAACGGAAAGCTGAACTTTTACGTTTGATAGCACAAGTTGAGAAAGTAGATATCGCACAAACCATTGCTGTAGGTGATGGTGCCAATGATCTCCCGATGTTGGGTATCGCAGGTTTGGGAATTGCATTTCATGCCAAACCAAAAGTCGTGGCCAATGCCAAACAATCGATAAATACCATAGGCTTAGATGGTGTACTTTATTTTCTTGGTTTTAAAGATTCCTATTTGAATATGTAGTACTCTAGGTACTGAAAGAATTTTATTATTAGTAATTAGTAATTAATTGAAATGAAGTTTTCCGAATTGAAATTAAACGACCGTGTACTTGAAGCACTTGATGCAATGCGGTTTGATGAATGTACGCCAATACAGGAGCAAGCTATTCCTGTCATACTTGAGGGCAGGGATTTAATTGCCGTAGCCCAAACCGGGACTGGAAAGACTGCGGCATTTTTATTACCTATATTGAATAAACTCTCAGAGGGAAACCATCCGGAAGATTCTATCAATTGTGTGATTATGTCTCCTACCCGAGAATTAGCTCAACAAATAGATCAGCAGATGGAAGGCTTTTCTTATTTTATGCCGATATCAAACGTAGCAGTATATGGAGGAAATGATGGAATACTTTTTGAGCAACAAAAAAAAGGTCTCACACTTGGAGCGGATGTGGTAATTGCTACGCCTGGCCGTTTAATAGCTCATCTTAGCTTGGGATATGTTGATCTTTCCAAAGTTTCATATTTTATTTTGGATGAAGCAGACCGTATGCTTGATATGGGATTTTACGATGATATTATGCAAATTGTGAAATACCTTCCTAAAGAACGTCAGACTATCATGTTCTCTGCAACGATGCCTGCAAAAATACAACAACTAGCCAAAACGATTCTGAATGATCCAGCTGAAGTAAAATTAGCCGTTTCTAAACCTGCTGAAAAAATTATTCAGGCTGCATATATGTGTTATGAAAATCAGAAATTGGGAATTGTACGTAGTTTATTTGCTGAGGAAGTTCCTGAACGAGTAATCATTTTCGCTTCATCTAAAATTAAAGTCAAAGAAGTTGCTAAAGCTCTGAAAATGATGAAACTTAACGTGGGTGAAATGCATTCGGATCTTGATCAGGCACAGCGGGAATTTATCATGCATGAATTTAAATCCGGGAGAATTAATATATTGGTAGCAACCGATATTGTATCTCGGGGAATTGATATTGATGATATTCGGTTGGTTATTAATTTTGATGTGCCACATGATAGTGAAGATTATGTTCATCGTATTGGACGTACTGCAAGAGCTAATAATGATGGGGTAGCTATTACCTTTGTCAGTGAAAAAGATCAAACGAATTTCAAGAATATAGAAAAATTCTTAGAAAGAAGTATTTATAAGATACCGGTTCCTTCTGAGCTAGGTGAATCTCCTGTATATAATCCTCGGGTAAGAGGTAATGGTAATAATAAGAAGTCCTGGGGATCTCGTAAACATTCATCAAATAACAGCCGGAACTCAAAACAAAAATAGTGATAACAGATGGTATACTGATTATTATTTCATTGGATCAATAATCAGTTTTCCATCAAATGTAACCAAGAGATTTATAATATTACATACAGAACTTTCTGGAATGCATATTGTAGCCTGATAATGGAATCCTTGGTTGTCAATCTCTTTGAAATCCATATCAGATAAAATAGATTGTTGAAGAAAATCAGGAGAAATTATTTTCTCAAAATTTTGTCTCGTTATATCACTTGCATACAAGCAAGTACGCCCTTCATATATACAAATATGCATAATATTATCATAATAGATATTGTCCATACTCATTCCGTCTTCTGAATAGGTTGTTTTTATCACCTTTATTTTGGACGGGTTTATATATACATATGCCCTATAGCGGTTTCCATTATGTGTTATTACACTATCCTTTTTAGTAACATCAGTATAGATGGGAATTACTTCAGCAGATTTTACTGAAAAAGCCAATGAATCATTCGGATCTTCTGATTTATGAAGTTTTACGATATTATCGGAAATAGAATGAAATGAAAAAGAATATTCTGTTTGTCGGTCTATCAAATATCGTGTCAATTCATTACCATATGTATAAAAAGTATCTTTCAATATTTTAAAATAAACCGGGGCACTTTGTGTATCAGTATAATATATGGTATCTCCTTTTATGAGCATTAAGGGATTGTCACTTTCATCATCCAACCAAATTCCTTGCAATAACTCTTTTGCTGTAAGGTCTTCGCTCTGTCCGGAAATATTTTGCTTTTGAGCATTGTTACACGCTGCAAGCAAAAATATCAATAATACAATTGTGATATATCTGATCATTCATTTAGTTTTGTGCAAAATTACACAAAATCTTCTCATTTACCAATATAATGATATATGAATCCTTGTTCTTCCATTTCTTTTCTATCATAGATATTTCTACCATCCAAAACTATCTTCTGTAACATTGTTTTTTTGATTACTGCCCATGAAGGCAAACGGAATTCTTTCCATTCTGTTACTAACAATAAAGCATCCGCATCAAGTACAGCATCGTACATATCTCGTGCAAAATAGATAGTATTATCCCCTACTCTTCTTTTACATTCTTCCATAGCTGCTGGATCATATGCTCGTATACTACAACCTGCTTTTATAAGTTTATCTATCAATACCAAAGATGGAGCTTCTCGCATATCATCAGTTTCTGGTTTGAAGGCAAGCCCCCAAAGAGCTATTGTTTTACCTTTTAAATTTCCGTCAAACTGTTTTAAGAGTTTCTCAAATAAAATACTTTTTTGTATCTCATTTACCTCTTCTACGGCTTTCAAAACACGCATTTTATATCCGTTTTGTTCGGCTGTTTTTATTAGAGCCTTTACGTCCTTTGGAAAGCAAGAACCACCGTATCCTATACCTGGATAAAGAAATTTACGTCCAATACGTGTATCTGAGCCTATTCCACTACGAACCATGTTTACATCTGCCCCTACTAATTCGCAAAGATTGGCTATGTCGTTCATGAAACTAATCCGAGTTGCCAGCATTGAATTGGCTGCATATTTAGTCATTTCAGCAGATGGAATATCCATGAAAATTACTCGAAAATTGTTCAATAAGAAAGGTTTGTAAAGCTTTGACATGATCTTTTCAGCGCGTACGGATTCAACCCCTACAACTACACGATCCGGACTCATAAAATCACTGATGGCATTTCCTTCTTTCAAGAATTCCGGATTGGAGGCCACATCGAATTCAATATTAACTTTCCTTTTATCCAGTTCGTCTTGAATTGCTTTGCGTACTTTTTGGGCAGTTCCTACCGGCACAGTACTCTTGGTTACTACCAGTTTATATTTGTTCATATAGCGTCCAATGGTACGAGCTACTTCAAGTACATAACTCAAATCTGCACTTCCGTCTTCGTCAGGAGGGGTACCTACAGCACTAAAAATAACTTCAACGTCATTCAGACAACTCTCCAAAGAAGTGGTAAATTTTAAACGGTCAGATTTTGCATTTCGAAGAACCATTTCTTCCAATCCTGGTTCGTAAATGGGAATAATACCTTTTTTTAATGCCTCTATTTTATTGATATTTGTATCAACACAAGTAACATCTACTCCTATTTCAGCGAAACAAGTTCCTGTAACTAAACCTACATATCCAGTACCAACAATTGCTATTTTCATGATTTTAATATATTTAATAGGAAAAGATTATATATAATATTCTGCTTCATTAAAGGATTTAGCATGCTTATCTTTTTCAGATAAAATTAATAGATTCTCTGCAATTGACCAATCTATCTTTAAGAAATCGTCAGAATATAATATAGTTGATTCAGAATCAGGTTTATATATATTATCTACTTTGTAAGTGAAAATCGCTTCATTGCTCAATACTAAAAAACCATGAGCGAATCCTCTCGGAATAAAAAATTGCTTTTTGTTTTTATCAGAAAGTACTACACTTACGTGTTTACCAAAGGTTGGTGATGTTTGACGCAAATCCACTGCAACATCTAATACTTCCCCCATAATCACTCTTACTAATTTGGCTTGACTATATTCTCCTCTTTGATAGTGTAATCCCCGTAATACCCCAAAAGAAGATTTTGATTCATTGTCTTGGATAAAATTTACTTTTCCGATATGTGTTTCAAACTCCTGCTTTTTAAAAGCTTCCATGAAATAACCTCTATTATCAGAAAAGACTTCTGGTTCTATGAGCCAAACACCATCAATTTCGGTCTGTATATAGTTCATTTTCAGATATTTTTACGAATTTTTAATTGGAAACCTAAATTGTCCCCATAAATACCTCCTATATCAAATGCAGCCGATGCAGTAAAACACCACCCTTGCAATTTTTGAGGAATATATTTAAACTCTGCAAAAGTAGAGAAATTTTCTAATATTTCGGGAATTGGTTTAAAAGGAGTACCCCATGTTCTATTAAAAGATAATTTAGCGCGGTAAGTCCATTCTTTGCATAGATAGCCACTCCACCCCAAATGAACAGCTTTAACTCGATTGTATTTGAATGATAAAATTCCGTCTTTATTGTAAATTGGTGACGCGATTAAAGGATTTCCTATTCCCATTCCCCAATGTACCCAGCCTGGATACCAAGTATTATTATAATAATCATCGGCTCCTCCTGTTTTATTCACAATAGAATTTTCAGGTCCATGCATCGGGCCACTTTGATTGGTTGTCTGATAATATTCTAGAACAATATTATTAATTCCTTGGGTACGTTTTGTTTTATATTCTATGCCCCATAATCCATCTAGTCCATTTTGCTTTCCCATACCAGAAAAATCATCGTAATAGTTCTCTAAATATGCGCTTATAGAAAAGTTTTTATGCTTATATGTTATTTTTAAATGTTCGCTACCCATATAATTTCCTTGATACCAAGCTTCTCCTCCTCCATTACGAGGAATAAGTGCATGAAAGTAATCTTTCAATCCGTTTCCTAAATTTCCTTCATCTAAACCTCTAATCTTATACCCTCCAAATTGGTCATCTAAACTCATGCCTATGTCCATCTGCCAATGACTTAAAGGTTTTCCAAATCTAAAGAAAAAGCTCTTATGATGGTATTTTATATTTTTAGTATAAGATTGTGTACTACTGACATTTTTTTCTTGGTATTTATTATCTGTAAACCAGCCAAAAGAAAGTTCAGCTTTCACTTGTATTCCAGGCGATAAATGTACGTAATCAAATATTCCGATAGCAACTTGAGGTATGGGGCGAGCATTTCCTGACCAAGTGAGGCCACCACTGCTCAATTGTTGATTTAACAAGGGAGAGTCTATTTCTCGACTTCCTGCCCATAAACCAATCCATTTATAGCGAACATCTGCGTATGCTTGGTGAAGTATAAATGTTGAAGTGAAGCCAGCTGCTACAGCCATGTCAAGCCGGCCTCCTATTTTCCATGAATGTAATGTATCGTTATAAGATACATTTCCACGTAAATAAGTATTATCTTTTATTGAAGATAATCCATGTTGATTACTTACTAACCATAAAGGAGAATTATTTCCCGTATGTACAGTTGCTCCATATTCCACAAACGTATGTAGGTTTTGTGTACAAACATTTTCTGTAATCAACAAAAGACATATAAAAAATAGTTTGTGTAATTTGGCAAAAGTGTGCATTGATTATTTTTTTATCATTACTCCTACTGTGCGGAACATAATTTTTAGATCCAATAATACAGACCAGTGTTGGATATACCACAAATCGTATTCAACACGCATTTTTACTCTTTTGATATCTCTTTCTCCACGCAATCCATTTACTTGTGCCCAACCAGTTATACCTGGTTTTACAGCATATCGCAGAGGATATATGTCAATTTTGCTAATATATTCTTCATCATGCACTAGCATATGTGGTCTAGGCCCTATAATAGACATGTCTCCTTTCAATACATTCCAAAATTGAGGTAGTTCATCAAGACTAGTAGTTCGTAAAAAATTTCCTAACGAATATTTGTTCATTTGTGGATCCACGTATTCGTCCGCTCTATTTTTGGCATCCATAGTCCTAAATTTATAACAAATAAAGATTTTCCCATCTTTTCCAGTTCGTTTCTGTTTAAACATAACAGGACCCGGCATACATACTTTTATGCAACATGCTATAATTAAATAAACCCACGGAAAAACAAACACTAAAATTATTAGAGCAGTTATGATATCAAATACACGTTTAACCATTTTACAAGCAGGGCGCATTAGATGCGCATCTTTTAATAAAATATGTACATTCATTTCGTTATATAACGAATTTGATTCCGTTATATTGTTTCTTGTGATCAAAGAATCACAAATATCACTGGCTTGTTGAATTATACTTTCCATATTTCCAAAAACAGCATGAATAAAAAACTTCCAAATAATATCAAATTAGGATATGAGCATTTTATATTTTAATATCCATTACCATTTATTAAACGCAAAAGAATTGTATTAATTGCCTTCACCGAATAGAAATTGAATAAAAATCTATTTGTTTGATAATATTTTTTCATATTGTTTCAATATAGTGTTCGATAGATTGAATAAGAGATGTAGATGCGGTTTCCCCTATACGATGCAATACTTTCAAATCGTTATTTAGTAATAGATCCTTTAATTGCTTTTGGTCATAGGCGACATAAGCATATCCTAATTCGTTCATTTTCATTGCTGTATGTAGTTGGTGATCATTCCTATGTTCTTGAAAAGAAGCAAGGCGTGGAAAAATAATTATGGGCTTTTCTTTAAATAATGCAGATATAATGGTTCCCATTCCAGCATGGGATATTATGATTCTAGCTTTTTCAAATAATTCTTCAAATTCTTTTGGAGATAAAAAATCAACAGTATTTATATTATGAGGTTGATATTGACCTCCATATACTTGAGCAATGACAGGTTCATTAATATCTATAGCTAAATCATCAATTATTTTAATCAATCTATCAAATGGGGCTTGTGTACCAATTGTTACTAAAATCATAATTATTTTATTAAAATTACTCCAAAATGTTTCCTGCGTAAATTATATGTTTATCAGACAAATGGTTCCATTGTGTGTAAATGCATGATGAAAATTTGGAAGCAATGTATCCACTCATTGATAATTTCTGAATATTTGCAATGCTATCGATCCAAACTGTTTTTTTTCCACAAATTTTTGCAGCAAATAAAAATATTAATCCTGGAGCTGCCCCTGTGCTTATTACTACATCAGGCGATTCTTTTATGATTAATTTCATAGCAGAAAAGAAAACTGGTAATAATAAATAAGCATTCCACCGACTAAAATCTTTTATACAGTAGAATTTGCTTTTTTCGACCATTGCTTCACATCCGGTATTTGTAGATACATAAACAACGTTTATTTTTTTTTCCAACGGTTTTGTTATTCTCAAAAGTTGTATCCAATGTCCGCCAATAGATGATACTGCCATTATTTTTTTCTTTCTTTCCATTATTTACAACATTCTGTAATTTGGTCTCCCATTTCATTTAACATCTTTTGTGAGAAATACGCCATTCTGCATCCATTTGATGTAAATGTAAGTTCTCCAAAATAAACTTTTGAATTAGATACATATAAATCTACTCTTACTACTTCAAAATCTTCAGATAAAATTTCTGCATACCTTATCATTTCCTCCAAACAGTCAGGTTTAGGAACTCTACTGCTGTTTTTATATTTAGATGTAATTTCTTCATGCAGAGATGTCCAATTTGGTAACTCATATAAATTTAAATCTACTTTATGATTTTGAAAATTTCGATTACATACTGTCAAGCAATATTTGGCTTTTCCTTTAAAGCACCAAAATTTATAATCTATAATAGAAGAAGAAATAGTTCTATGATTATTTGTTAATAGTTCTTCTGCTATAACACATTGTTTTATTTCTCTATAATGCGGTTCTGCAGATGTGATCCCAAAAGGATGTCTCATCCATTTATTCAATAATGAAATTATATCTTCTTTTTTGATATCTTGCTTATTGTTTACTAATATTACAGAGCCAAAGCCATTATTTGTTTTTAAAACAAATTGTTCTGGAAGTTTATCAAAATCTATTTCAGAAGGATGTCTATAGACTCCATACAACTTTACTAATAAATGTTCCAGTTTTTTCTTTATGACATATTCTCTTACTAAATATTTATCTGCTAATCTTGTCCATTTTTGAATATCAGTGTGAAAAGTTAACCACATCAATTTCTCATTTAAATCGTGTGGATGATTCATATCAGCAAACTTGTGAAATTTAAAAAAATACATCAATTTGGAGAGAATATAAGGATTCAAAATTTTTATTTTTTCCCCTCCTCTGATTAAATAATATCGTAATTTATCTAACATGTTATTTGTAAAAGCATTATTTGTTTAGTAAATTTTCATAAATTAAGATTAGTCTTTTTTCGATTTCATTTGGAAAGTGTTTCTTGCTCAATTGATAAGAGATCTCTCCCATTTCTTTTCGTCGTAAATCTGATAATAGCATTTTGTCAATACTTTCTTTTAATGCTTGTTGATCTCCTGGTGTAATTAACAACCCATTTTGAGAATTTAAAACGATTTCGGGTATACCTCCAACATTTGTTGCAATGATGGGTAATTTATATGACATTGCTTCAAGGATGGATATCGGCAATCCTTCAAAATATGATGGTAAAAGATAAACATCTGATTGAGCCAGTAGCATTTGTTTTTTTTCTCCGCTAACCCAACCTAAACAAAACACTAAATCTTCTAGTTCGAATTTTTTAATTTGTTTTTGTACTTCTTCTATTTCTCCAATCCCCCCCAATAAGCATTTTAGCTTTCCGCTGTATTCAGCCTTATTGTCTCGTAAAACTTCCAATATGTCATAAATACCTTTTGCTTTATTAATTTGGCCCATAAATAAAAAAGAACAATATTCTTGAGCCCTTTTGTTGTTGATAATTATAGGTTTAGGTATAATGTTATCAATAATTTTGACATTTTCAGGATTTGTGATTATTGATTTAAAAAAAGTCATCCAATTTTCAGAAAGAGCAATAATGAGATCGCATTTATTTAGTGTATGTCTTACACAATAAGGATGTTTTTTATAGAAATTTTTAAAACCACCGCCATGAATATGATATATTACTTTCTTATTAAATATTTTTGCCAAATATATAAATATAGCTTTTCTCCAAAAACTTCCTTTAGAAGCACCGTGGATATGCACTATCTTTATATCTTTTTGGGGCATAAACCAAAGATAAGAACTTAATCCATAAATAGTTTGTAATATTCGAACTAATAAGCTACCATCACGAGTACTTGCTACAAAATGAAAATCTTCATATATTTCTGAGTACATTTTTATAACATGAGACATCCCGCCTAATGTTTTTATATAATGGGGAGCGACAGTTAATATCTTAGATGAAATCTTTTTGTTTATCACAATTTTACTATTCAATTTATTCAGTTGACAAAACTAAGGAAATATTATAAGACTGACAAATAAACTTATATTATTTGTGATAAGTCTATGATAAAAGACCCATTTCCCCTCTATTTTCTAAATCTCTCTCTTTGTATAAAGAAGGTATGTTGATTTATGGAACAATTAAGTGCAAATAGTGTTAGATA
Organism: Jilunia laotingensis; assembly: GCF_014385165.1. Taxonomy (NCBI): domain Bacteria; kingdom Pseudomonadati; phylum Bacteroidota; class Bacteroidia; order Bacteroidales; family Bacteroidaceae; genus Jilunia; species Jilunia laotingensis. Next base: position 3,780,262 of record NZ_JACRTF010000001.1, read on the forward strand.
ATTTTTGAGAATGTTTATGAATTAGCGCAATACAGGATGTTTAGGCCTTTTGCGATTTGTATAATTTCTAACTGCTTCTTCAATTATAAAGATTTGAATTCTTTTTCGATTGTATTATAATTTGGGTATTATTAGTTACCCGTGTTGGCTTTATTCTTTGGTTATTTACCCTTTTGATTATCATGTGTGTTAAGTAGCCTATTTTCAGGTTGAAAAAGGAAAATTATGTGAAGGGGTTGAAAATGAATGATTTGCATAACAAATCGAAGTTCAAGAAGGACACAACATTTTAGATGAATGAAATAAATTTAGGAAACGAACTAATGAAAAAACATAAACTTGTTTGTATCAATTGGAAATTGTTTGTTACTAATCCTTAGAAAATTGCTATTGAGTTATATATCGTGTTAAACGTTGTCATTAGGCAGTAAGTGTATATGTAGCACATATTTGTATTCGAACTGTATTTTTTTGAATATCATCTAATCTTTAGATTTTAAGATGTTTTTGGAAGTTTTTGAAAAGCAATTTGGCTTGCTGGCGTTTTTTATAAAATTCGGCAACTTAAAGTGTGGAAATATGCATTGCATTAATTATACATGTGAATTCCCATTCTTGTTCTTCACCGCAGTATCTAATCATTCTGATTTTTTGGAGATAGTATTGTTTAGGGTAAAACATTATCAAAAGAGCATTTATGTCTGAAATCGCATTCTTAGATAGTCTAAGTGTCCATTTGAGGGGCAGTATTAAAAATTCTTTTTTGTTCTGACAAGTAACTAGTATCTTATCTGATGAATCTTATATTACATTTTGAAGTTATTATAACAGTGATCACACTTGTGGACAATTTAGTAGAACTTATCCCTTACTAAGAATGCACTAGTTTTGTGGTATTTATTTCAAAGAACTCTTTTAGAGTTTAATGGGGTGGCAATGTGTATGTAACTAATTGTTAAAGATAGCTCAATATGTGCCTTTTTGTGATTGTATTCAAATTCCATATTCAGTTGAAAATAATTGATTCAATGGTAAACTTTAAGACTTGTGTTATGTGGTTGTAGATTTACCTCATAGTAATTCTTTATTGTTTATAATTAATTTAGTCGTATGTAAGCGCAGAAAAATTAAGAATAAAAGTTTGCCCTATAACAATGTTATAAAACAATTTTGTTAATCATTAAAATAATATTATAAAAACAGGGCTAATTATGAAATTAATAGTTATCTTGCGCTGTAATTAATCTTAATATTTACTTTTAAAAATTCATTGTTATGAAAAAGCTTATTTGTGTTTTCTTTTGGTGTTTTCTTTATTGTTTTTACGGATTTTCCCAAACTTCACAGCAAGCTACAAGTCTTTTTGTGAATGATACTAGAGATGTCAATGAGCTTCCTAGTTCTTTTAAAAGGGAAATCAGAGCTAATTTAAAAAAAACGTCTGTGGTTGGATTAGAAAATTACGGTACATTTTCCACTAATTTATCAATAGCTCCTTGGAATGATGGATCGGCTGGACTGAATCATCAATTAAATTTCAATGATAAAGGAATATTTTATAGAAATGGAAATGTTTCTACTAATTTATGGAATAATTGGAACAGAGTAATGTTGGCTGATTCCGAAGGAAATGTAGAATTGATAGGCTCTGCAAAATCTCAAAATGATGAGTCATATGTATCTCTTATTTTAAGTAATAAAGGTGTTAATGGTGGACCACATCGTTGGAAAATTTCTACAGCCTCGTATGCCGGTGGTTATGGTGTTAAATCTAATGGTTATGAAATATGGGAATATCCTGCATTGGTAAATAGCAATGATGATTGTTGTAAACGTCGTTTTGTTATACAAACATGTAGAGATCAAGCATCATATTCTGCTGTAATCATAGGTCCTAAAGGTGGATTAAATATTGGATATCCATATTATTATACGGCTACTGATTTAAATGCTTTATCAGTGAATGGCAATGTAGCGATCGGTACTGTCAATACTGAAGGCTATAAATTGGCCGTTAATGGCATTATTGGTGCAGCAGAAATAATAGTTAAACCTGATTGGGCAGATTTTGTTTTCAAGAAAGAGTATAAACTTCCAACATTGAATGAAGTAGAACAGCATATCAATGAGAAAGGGACACTCCCTGGTGTTCCATCGGAGGAAGAAGTCAAGGTTAATGGTATAAAAGTCGGAGAAGTAAATGCACTTTTACTTCAGAAAATAGAAGAATTGACTTTATATGTTATTAAGCAGCAAAGAGAGATAGATGAATTGAAACAAAAGATTAAAGATTAGAAATGATGAGGAATATCAAATATTTGATAATTGTATTTTTGATGCTTTCCCCATTTGTATGTTCTTATGGTGATGGTTATAATTTAACTGGGGAAGCATATCCTTATCCAGGTAGAGTATATATATATCGTTATGATATACCGACAGGCATTCAGAGAAGTTATGGCACTGTAACATGGAAAGTTACTAATGGGAAAATAAGAGACTCAAATGGTGATTTTACTTTACATTCATTAACTCAACCTTCTTTGCATGTTGGTGATAAAATATATGTGATATGGGATGAAGATGATAACGATGCTTTAGGTTCTATTGAGATAGTAAATAATGCCTTTATGGATGTATATATTCAATCTGGAGATGTAGTTATTAATGATGTTTTTTTTAATGCATCGCATGATCAATATTTTGAAGGAACTTATCTGGCTTTAAAGAATCTTGCTATTGGAAGTAGGGCAAACATTACTTTTAACGGCTATAAATCCGTTCATATTCTCCCGGGTTTTGAAACTGAGCGAGGTTGTAAAGTTAGAATATGTAATGATCCATTTTGGGTTTATTCATTATCTGAAACTCGTAATTTGGATAACTCTTTAGGATATATAGATGATGAAAAAGATACTGAATTTTATAGTTTAACTTCAACTCTATCAGAAAAAAGAGTAACCTTGTCTTGTAATATTTCAGAAAAATCAAATGATGCTCAAATATACATTTATAATTCATCTGGCATTGTAATATTCAAGAAAAGTATTGATTTTGTTGGAAAGGGGAATATTTGTGTTGATGCATCAGAATGGTCAGCAGGTATTTATCTATATACATTAATAATTGATGGTAGCATCAGTGATACGAAAAGAATGATAATATCTAATTGAGGAGGAAGAAGAGGATGAACTTTTCTTGATTCTACTTTTGATGTAGTGAATATCGAAATTAGTATAATTATATATCTAAAAATAAACTTGTAGTGAACAAATTTTTGATATTTCAAAAGATATAGACTTATTTTATCAAATGCCAATATAACATTATAATAAGTATTGTGGATTGAAAATGTAATTCCTACCTACTATATTCAAATTTAATATTTATTTTTTTAATTTACTGTTATGAGAAGAAAGATCGTTTTTTATTAGGTTTAGTATTATGTCTGTTGTTGAGTATTATAAATCCGATATGCGCTCAAGAAGGTGGAACAGGTGTAAATGGTTTATCGATTGGCTCTACCACCAATAATACTTATTCCGCATTGGTAATACAAGGAGCTAATAAACCATATTTTGAATCAGGTAAACGTGATATCGTTTTTAAATTCAAAGATGCTGGTATGAGTGCAGTAAGGGCATACAGAAATGGATGGTATGGAACCTATTTACAATTTCTTACTAGTCATGATACAACTACAGTATCATTACGACCAAGGATGCATATTGATTCTTTTGGTAGAGTTGGAATTGGTACTACTAATCCACTTAAGGAACTTGATGTAAATGGTACTATCAGAGCTAATAGTTTTATAATAACGAATGGTAATATTTCAATTGGCACTGCAAATACTGAGGGATATAAATTGGCTGTTAATGGCATTATTGGTGCGGCAGAAATAATAGTTAAGCCAGATTGGGCTGACTTTGTTTTCAAGAAAGATTATAAACTTCCAACGCTATGTGAAGTTAAAAAACATATTGAAGAAAAGGGCACTTTACCAGGTATTCCAAGTGATGCAGATGTGAAAGCAAATGGTGTTGGTTTAGGTGAGACTAATGCTCTGTTACTCCAAAAAATAGAAGAATTAACTTTGTATGTCATTAAACAACAGGAAGAAATTAATGAATTGAAAGAAGAAATTAAAAATAAATGATTAATATGAGTAAAATTAGAATTATTTTATTTTTGCTATTATGCAGTAACATTAAAATTCTTTCTTCATTTGGTATCAATGGCCCCGTTAAAGTAGATGGAGGATCTTTGACAGGTTATACAGGGGATTTTAGTGGCATAATAGATTTTTCTACGAAAGTAGTATGGAAAGTTACTCACGGACGTTTTAATAATCCATTAGGCCCAACTTCTGTTACACAAACAGTCGGTGAAAATATTGTTGTAATTATTTGGGATGATTCTCCAGAAAAAGGAATAATAACTGCAACGGTTGCTGGCATGCATACAGTACGTTTGGAGGTGGACATAAATAGTGTTAAAGATATGCACATAACCGATTTTAGATGTAACGGAAATATAGTTACTAATGATGTAATTAGTCTTCCTTTGGGGCAGTCTGGCGTTATTGAATGTAGTGTAAATGATTTAGAATATCCTATTACGCATCTTAAAATTTATGGTTATAGATGGGATACTCCAGAATCGTGGGGTAGAGGTACATTTACAGGTCAAAGAACTGTGAAAATCAACTACGATGCTACTACAGGAAATGGGCAAAAGATTTCAGTTACTCCTATTGGGTATGGAGATGTATTAGGTAATACTAGAACAGTAACAATTAAGAGAGAGACGCCAGCTCCACCTCCATTTGATGGTAATATAAAAAATGTCACTATAACTTCTAATAAAACTTATAATCATTCAACCTTATTTGTTGAAGATGTCATTATAAAAAGTGGTGCTAATGTAATTATGAATGGCTATGAGTCAATTCGAATAGTCCCAGGTTTTACTGCAGAACAAGGAAGTACTCTAAGAATATATAATGGTTTCGCACCAAAAATACAGATAAGGTCTATAATAGATGGAGAGGAGGGTATTGGAAATGACATGGGCTTAGGCTTAGATAAAGACTTACCAAAGTTATATCAGAATTATCCTAGTCCTGCTCGTTCAATAACTACCATTCCTTGTATTATACCTGAAGGGATGAGAAATGCATATATTCATTTATATAATCTGATGGGAGTGTTAGTACAAGAAATTCCTGTTATTTCAATTGGTGAAAATCGTATTGATATAAATACTTCTAATTGGACTAGCGGACTATATATATATTCTTTGGTTGTTGATGGTCGTATAATCGATACAAAACGTATGATCGTATCAAATTAGCATATAATCATTTGGTGTATGACTATGTATTAAGTAGGGACATTCAGTAAATGTCTTTAAAAGTAATATGGCATATGAAGATGACTTACTAATATCATCTCATATGCCATTTTTATTGTCTATTTTTTCTCTCTGACCTAAAATCTTCTCCTTTTGGGCACGATGTTCCGGAAGAAGCCTGAGACTTCTTCTAACAGATTCTTTATACTTATGCTATGCAGCTTTCTTCTGTCCGTTTTTGATTTTATCAATCATCAATATGGCGTTTGCCGTATGTATCCCAAAGAAAATCCACAGGATTTCTGTTTTCCTGTTCCGTGCTTTGACTTTCGATAGCGAGTAATGCTGTTTTTGCGTACCGAAACTGCCTTCAAGCCTGGTGGCTCTTTCCCTCGAGAGTTCACTCCTGAGAACCTTCCTCACCGCCTCGTCCTTTGCAGCCCTTCCCTTGCGTACAAAGGAGGTTGATATCCCATATTTTGTACAGAACTTCCTGTTGGCATTATTGGCGTATATGGAATCGGCGGCCACACACCTGACCCTTACATTCATCAACTTCTGATGCATACGGATACAGTCTTTCAGACGTATGCCCTCATTGAATGCCTTGAAAGAGATGTGCTCGATGAACGAGATTCCGTCTATCTGTATGTTATTAGCCTTTGCACCGAACTCGACAGATTTTGTCTCCTTGCCCCTTACGATAGGGCGTACGTAATGACGGTCAATACTGACAATACGGTCACTGACCTTCCTGCCTTCAAAGAGTTCCTTTTCCTGTACAAGGACCTTTCTGATGATGGAAAGCCGTTTCTGATAATCCTGTGTATATGTGAGTGAAGAGCCGTGTTCTCTGTGAATGTCATCCCGTTGTATGATGAGTTTTTCCAGGAGTCTGATCATGCGATGCTTCAGCATTCTTGTCCTCGAAGCCTTCCTCTTTCTTTTCTTGCAATAGGATAGATAGGATACCGCAACATCCGCATATTTGTTACGGGGACGCCTTATGCCGAGTTGCCCACAATGTATGCAGACATGCCGGTAGAGCCATTCGACGCTTTCCCAAAGGAGCTTCATGTCCGTAGGGAAACGCATATGACTTTCATAGCATGTGGCATCGGTCATACATACGTGAAGGTTCTCAAGATAAGGCTTCCAGTGTGAGGCAAGGATTTTCTGAAGGGAGTCGATGTCAAGACGGGATGCTATCTCATTACGGACAGCACTGATTATCTTGTAGTTCGTTATAGGGCAGGACGGGTCTATCATGATACCACAGAACAACTGATAGTGTATGTTTCCGTTAAGATGTTCTACCAATAACCTGTCAGAGAATCCGGTATAAGACTTCAGTACCATAAGGGCTATCTTCGCGGAAGGACTGAAACAGTTCCTGCGACCCAAGCGGGATTGTGAAAGGCCTGTCTCTTTGGCTATACTCTCGAATGGAAACACGGAATGAAGACTGCCAAGTTCACTCGCATGAAAACTCTTACGATATTTTTCCAGAATATCGAATTCTGGAAACCCTAAAGTAGGGTGAATTTCTGAAATATTTTGTATCTTCGCCATATCTTAGTGTGGATATTTCCCCCGTTTTGGCCGTCAAACCGTATTTTAGGGGGAATACATAAAGATACAAAAAAGCCAACTAATTCGCAATACTTTTAGTATGAATTAGTTGGCTAATTTTATAGGATTTACTGAATATCCCTAAGTATTCAAGTTTAAAAGTAAGCATTCGGTGAACTTCGCCTTTTAGCTTCTTGCCTCTGGTGCTACCTTTGGTGCAAAAGTTATGTGGAATCTGAAATCTATTGAATTAATTTATTCCCATTGCGAGAGTAGCAGTTTAAAAGTTCGTGATTTTTGTGCCAATGAAGTAATCAACAAGGTTAAATTCTGTTGTTGTAAAGAACATTTTCTAAATCGCATTTAGGAATTAATTTTAATGCAATTATGATTTCCAAAAAACATTTCTTTTTACAATTTCTTGCTTTCTTCCTGAGCCGCCAACCACAACGTTACTTTCATTAATAGATTTTGTAATAACAGAATTAGCTGCAACTATTACATTGTCTGATATTTTCACATTTTTCAATATAGTATTTCTGCATCCTATCCAAACATGGTTACCAATAATTATGGGTTTGGGAGAATTAATAATATTTCCTTCATAATCCATAATATGATGAAAATCCGTATCCATAATTAAGACGTCCCACGATATAGTGCAGTCATTACCAATGATAATTTGTTTATAACAAATTATTGTCGTTTCTCCAGTTATAGTAAGATTATCACCAATAGTTAAAATTGCATTTTCGCCTATGCATATTTTACTCCCTTGACCTATAGTTATAGCACCTTTTACGATTAGTGTTCCATTTACTTCCCAAATAGCCCTAGAATATTTAATATCACGAGACCCTAATAAAGAGCTTCCATATCTTATTAGACCAGTTTTAATAGGACAATCAAATATAATTTTCCCATTAGTTTTTAATAATTTTGTGTGTCTACGGATTAAGATAGGTAATTTTATTGCAGACATAAAAGAACAATATTTTAAATTTATATACAATGTCTTTAATATACTTGTCTCTCTTATAAATTTTATCACATTTTTCATGGAATGACAAATTTTATTTTAATAACAATTGGGATCAATACTATTATTTAACAATTCATGTCTACAATATATATATTTGGTCATAATTTTCGACCATATTTGATATGTCATAATTTCTTGTTGCAAATTTCTGAGCTTGAATTGCGATATTATTCGCCTCGTTGGGATGTTCTATAATATATTTTATTTGTTGAGCTAACGAAAAAACATTTCCACATTCGAATGTAAAACCATATTTCCCACTTTCTATAACTTCCATAGGACCTTCAATATCAGATACTAAGACAGGTATTCCCGCTACCATACCTTCAGCAACTGTTAAGCCAAAACCTTCATTTAGGGATGGTTGTACTAGCATGTCGTAATTTTTCAAATGTGAATATATATATTCTCTATCTTTTAACCCCAAAAAGTGTATAGAATCGTTCAGATTGTATTTAGACATTAACTTTTTGAGATATGTTTCTGAGCTACCGATTCCTATAAAATCTATTGAAATTTTGATGGGAATTGTTTTTTTTTCCTTTACTAGTAAATTTAAGGCTTCAATAAGAAAATGCTGCCCCTTTTTTAGATGTTCTAATCTGCTAACCTGTACTATTTTGCATTGTATCTTATCTAATGATGAAGAATTTTTATGTAAGATTTTATGTGTCTCTATGCCATTATGAACAATAGATACATTTTTTATATTATGCTTGCATAAGTCGTCTTTTACTGCTTGAGAAATAGCTATGATATGGTCGTAATATTTAGCACAAATTAGTGGAAGTCTTGTATCATGGACTGTAAGAAATGTTTTATAGAACTTGTGTAGGAATATATATTTGATTATATGTGAATTATGACAATGAATAATATTGGGGTGAAAAGAATATATTATTTTATTCAATTTTACTACATTCCATAAATTTTTACTACTTTCTTTTCTGTTAAGTAATATTACTTTGCACTTTTTGTTTATTTTATTTATTAAATTTATATCATATGCATTATTAATTATACATAAACCAACCTCATGAATCTGTACTTGTTGGTTTATTATATCTATAAGCATGGTCTCAGCACCACCTACATTAAATGAAAAAATACAGTGTAGCAATCGCATTCTAATTATTATTTTTTATTTTTGAATATGAGATAATAAACCATCGTAATAATTTGCCTAAATGTAGAAATCTTATTATTTGTATAAATAAGATTCTCTTTTTAAAAGAATTGAGCATGCTATCATATCCAAGATAATCTTCATCGGCTATGAGGAGAAACATACTTTTTGTTATCATTTTCATTAGTTTTTCATTTTCTCCATATTTAATATAATCATCATGAAAAGTATATATTATTTCTTGTAATGCAATTCCTTGATTATGTATGCTATTACGATTGTTCAAAAAATAATCAAAGGAGACAGAATCATTTCTCCCATTTTCGACTTTTTTTATAGTTTTGTGAGTGAAAAATTGTTGTTTAGAATCTTTGTAGTATTTAAAAAATGTAATTTTCTCGTAAATGCGTATTTGCTCATTAAAAGAATATTTTTTCATAATTTTTCGGCTTACTACATGAGCAAAATCTCCGTCTATTTTTCCTTGAATCCAATCTTTGTAGTTTATTACGGAACATGTACCTTGCAGCAAAGGTTGTGCCTGATAATAATTTTCTCTCGAATCTACGGCAAACAAATAATGTTCATAGCCATCATATTGAACTAATGTTTGTTGAATTATCTGAATCGCATCTTCGGTTAATTCATCATCGCTATCTAGAAATAGAATGTAATCACCGGTACAACAAGAAATTGCATAATTCCGGGCAGCATTTACTCCTCTATTTATATCAAACTTAAGTAGATGTATGTTATTATGTTTTTCAGAGAATTCTTTTGCCAATTTATAACTTTCATCTGTTGAGCCATCATCTACTATCCAATGTTCAATTTCATTGGAAGAATTTTGTTGAGCAACACTTTTTAGACACCTAATTATGCAATCTGCTCGATTATATACTGGGGTAATTATAGACAATTTCATGAATAGTTTTTTATTATTTCTTTAATATTGAATGTTTGAAAAAAGAAAGAACATTACGTGGTTGCTTCAGAATTGATAAAAAGAATAATGGAGTCCTCATAATAAGAAATTTTGTTCTATGCTCCTGAAAAACAGAAAGAGGATGCATCTTATTATTGAAGAAAACTTCGTTTATTTTATATTTAAATACGACTCTCCAATAAACCCAATTAATTAAGTCATAGATTCCATATCTAAGATAAACTACATTTTGCTCTTTTTTTTGTAAAAATGAATTCGCACTAAGTTTTCCAGGAACATGCTCTAAATAGTATCCTAATATTCCATCACTTTTTACTAAACAACCATTAATTGCTACTCTTATTTGAAAATCATAGTCTGCTACTAATTTAAACTGTTCATCGAAATAACCCATTTGTTTATGAATACCTTTTCTCCACATGGGAAAACATCCAATGTGGAATGTTCGTAAAAACTGTTTTGATGATTTTTTAAAATCAATGTTGCACACTAAATCTTTAGAAGGAATTCCATATTGGTACATATAATAAAAATCGCCATATGCAAGAACTGCTTCTGGATTTTTATTTAGAGCTTCAAGTTGCAAATGGAAAGAGAGTGGTAAACGTATATCATCTACGTTCCAAATAGCAATAAAATCTCCTTTAGCGAGCATAATACCTCGGTTCCATGTTGCATAAAGTCCTTCACGATTCTTTATAATATGATGTTTGAGAAATGGATATAATGCCAAATGCGATTGTATAATTCGAATCTCGTCATCTGTTGGAGCATTGTGTAATAATAATATTTCTAGCTCATCTTTATATTTTAAAGAAGCGATGCACTTAAAATATCCTTCTAAATATTGAGCGCAATTAAATAATGATGTTATTACTGTAATTTTAGGATTTTTCATATAAAATATCATTGTACATTAAAGGAAAAACAAAGAAACTGACATAGTAGAGTTGGTCCGATGTAATAGAAAGTCCAATTATAAAAATTAAATAAAGCATAATTGATAAAGCCATTGGATTATTATACCTTCTACCATAGAAAACAATAAAATACACATAAAAAGAAAGAAAAATAATACTTCCTACGATGCCATACCGAAGTATCAATAACGACCAAGCAATATCTGATGTATCTAATTGTACAATTTCATTGGTTTTTTCATCTGACAATCCAACAATAAAATTGAAATTATTATAAGTATATTTTGAACCTTCTGACATAAATCCAACTCCAAATACCGATCCAATGGATGTTTCAGTTGTCTCAATAAATCTTTCGTAAAAATGAGCAAATCTAAAGAGTAAAGTTGATTCCTGATCAAGTTCTATGTCTTCTGTGTCCATATACTCTCCTTTTGATACTTTATCAATATCATTCATTGTTCGACTGCTTATATAAACACTACACACAGACAACAACATAATAGCAATTCCACCTGTTATTAAAATATTTCTCAATGATTTTAACATACCAAACTTTAATAGAAAGCCGAATATTAAAATCGCAATAAAAATAATACTCCATGAACGATGTAGGGGTAGAAATACAGTTGCTGTTAATAGAATAATGGAAGTTATTACCAATTTTGGGTTTTTAAAAGGATTACAAAATACTCCATAAAACACATAAAAACATAATAAAATAGGAATATTGTAACATCGATATATATAGCCATATTTAAAATTACCTTCATAGCCTGTCAACATAGGTAAACCGGTGGGTACCTGAATAATAAATAAGCAACACTGTATTAAGACCACATAAAATAATAATTTTATCAAATAGTCAATTTCAGACTTATTTAATCTGCGAAAAATGAAATATGATAGTACAAATAGATGTTGACGTCCAGTGCGTATAATTTCACTCCATGGTATATGATAATAAAAATGACTCAGTGACATTTCAAATAGAATGAAAGTTAAGTAAATGGATATAAACAGTGTTATTCTATTTTTAGGAATAAAATTATCATATTTAATACATCCCCAAATAAACAATGCAAAAATATATACTACAGCATAATCAATAGGCTTCAGTACAAAGTAGCTTTCTGGGATAATTTGAAACCCCTTTAACAAGAAGAAAAAGAAAATAAAGGCTGAAGCAATATACTTTCCAGTCACGTATAAAAGCAATCCTGATAACAAAAGAATGATAAATAGCAGACTCATAATTTATTATACAATGATACGATAAACTTGTTTTCTGAAAAATAGCGCAATACATCATCCATAGATATAATGTGAAGATGTTTATAGCCCAATACGGTTACTCCAGTTATCATAACTGCAACAAAGATTATTGAACAAATCGCATCGGAAATTAAAAATTGAAATATACTGATTATGATATATATTGATATTAGTGAAAAATATTTAAATAATATTTGTGCGTTAAAATGGTATCTGATATTTAAATATTTCTTTTGATAGTAAATCCCCAAACAGAAGCTAACAAAATAACCTATACCATTAGATATAATTATAGTATATAGATCACATAAATTATAGAATAAATAGAATGAAATTATATTTGCAATAACCGTTGATAATTGAATTACAATTGTATTACCAGGATGACCTTTGGCCATTAAATATAGATAAATAGGCAATGTTAGCGGTGAAAAAATTAAATATGGAATAACTATTCCTACAATAAAAAGAGTATATTGATTTATATCAGTTTGTAGCCATAAAGTTACAATGTCTCGGCATCCCAAGCTTAATAATGCGCATATTGGTAATACTAGAAGAAATGTTTTCTTAGTTAAATCAGCAACAAGTGTAGATATGAATTGTCGATCAGTAAGTTGAGATATATATGGAAATAAGGGTAGCATTAGTTTCTGAAATAAACCACTTAATTGCATTCGTATTTTGAGAGCAATCTCATAATATGCAACTGCACTCATTCCGAAAAAATTAGATATTATGATTTTAAATAACGGTTCATTGAAAAAAGCTATGATACCAGAACTATATAGCTTTATGCCATACTTAATTTGCTTTTTTGCGTGTTTAAGATAACTTTGTTTGCTGCCTTTTGGAGAACAATTTCCCCAATAATGAAAAGCAAAACATAAACTTAAAAATATCCATATAAAAGAAGCTATGAAAATTACTTCTCCAACTACATCTATATGATACCCTAGCATAACCACTATAATAATACCTAGCCAATAAATAACACTATAGATCAACTGTATGATATTAGTTAAGTAGATTCTTTGTAATGCATTCAAAATAGCTGTAAATGTTTGTCCTATAAGCAGTGCAGAATTTGCAATTAAAAGCCAAAAAAATAATCTTTCAGCTTCTTGATAATATAAAATAGGGATATGTAATAGTCTAATTAATAAATAAGATCGAAAGATATATGCAATAAAACTAATAGGTATAATTATTAATACAGAAATTAGAAGAGTTGTGATTATATCTTTATTTGAGTCTGCGCATTGACCTTGCTCTGCCAGAAATTTAGTAAGTGAAGAATTTAATCCTAAATTTGTGAATAGATTTAAATTTCCAATAACGGATACTAATGCAAATACTCCATATTGATCAGTACCCAATCCTTTGATAAATATTGGTATACACAAGAATGTTAATATAGCGGTAATGATAAGTTGAAATAAACCGCTTATTGAATTATTAATCAGTCTTTTCTTTTTTATCATTACTGTTTATTTTTACGTAATTCAAACAGTGAAATGTATCCACTGCTTAAAATAATGCTAATAAAAAAGCTAATAAAATATACAATATTAGGATTTGGAGCTACGGGTTTTGCTTTACTATAGGCTGCATCGACTATTTGAGCATTAGGAGTTGTAATAGATAGAGTTAGGTCATTTTCTTCTTTTTTTTGTAAAAGGAATAGGAAGAGTTCTTGTTTAATGGCTTGTTGGCGTTTTATATTGACGAATTCACGTTCTTGAGTGGGCATACCTTTAATACGTGATATAAAATATTCTTCTTGTTTTTTTAGATCTTCTCGTGCATACATAAAACCGGATTTCAAGCTACGTATTGTTGCTAACATATTGTCACGCATTGCGTCAATCTGCTCATTGATAGTTGCTATAGTGGGATTGTTTTTATAGGTATTTTTCATTAATTTTAATCGTTCTAGTAGAGCCTCATTGTATTTTTGAAGACCTTCCAATACTGTTCGGTCGTTTAAACCAATATTTAATGGGACCAATGAATAGCGGTTTTCTGGTTTTAATAAGAAATTTTCTATTAATTCAATTACGGTGTATTGTGTTTCAGCTTCTATCAAGCGTTCTTTAAAATCACCACTTTTTTCCAAGATTATTTTGGCCTCAGTTTCAATATCTGTCAAACTATTTTCCTTTTTATAGGACTCTATTTCTTTTTCAATATTATCTAAGTCTTTTGAAATAATATCAATACGTTCATCTAAAAAAGAAATTGTACTTGAAGCCAATGTCTTTTTTTGTTGTAGCCCTGTTTTATTATAAACTTGTATTATGGTATTTAATAATTCTTTTCCTTTGTTACGGTTTTGTTCTATAGCGGAAAGATTAATCACATTTGCTTTCTTTGAAACTAAATCAATGGACACAAGTTCTTGAAGCCTTTCGGCTGAGAGGTTGTATCCGCAAAAAGTAGCCTTAATATTATAATCTTCCCCTGCCTTAAAATAGGGTGTAGGGTTAATTTGAAAATCTCCATAAGAGGTATGCAATATAGCAGGAAGTTTGTCAAATGAAGTTTTTGCAATCGTTTTCCACATTCCAATGCTCGCCTTCGCTTTACCACTGCCAGATGCATTAATTTTTATATTAAACTTAATAACTGCACCAAGAGTGTCAGCTATTTCCGTTTCCGGCACTAATCTAATAGGTGAATCATGATAACATTGCTGATCAAAAGGAAACTTCTTAATTTCATAAGACTCATTTAAAAATAATTCTTTGGCTACTTCCCTACACACGGTAAAAGAACTCAGCAATTGTATTTCATCATTTATGCTAGTACTACCTCCTAATAGGCTACCAAATGCGCTGTTTTTCATCATCATGGCTTGCATTCCTGCCATTCCTCCACTGTCATTCTCTTTGATTAATATATTTGCTAAAATCTGAAATGTCGGTTTAGCTAATTTGCAATATACAAAACCAATTCCGACACAAAATACTGCTGAAATAACAAATATATACCAATACTTTAATCCTTTTTTTAATGCAGGTTTGATATCTATAAATTCATTTCTTGATTCTTCTTGTTTGCTCATATTACCTTATTTTACTTTACTAATAATGCTATGGTTAATGAGGCCAATACAGAGATGGCGCTAACTATTGTTGATGCGACTGAAACATTAAATTGATTGTTCTGGCTGTATTGTGAATTACCTCTTCGTGCTTTATTGGGTTCTACATATACGATGTCATTTTGTTGCAAATAATAATAAGGGGAATTAAGCATTTGAGAAGAAGTCAAATCAAAACGATGAAATTCTTTTTTACCGTTAATATCCCGAATAACAACTACATTACGTCGTTCTCCATATATTGTCAGATCTCCAGCTAATCCTATCGCATCAAGTATGGATACCCTCTCGTTCGGGATAGTGATTGTACCAGGTTTATTGACTTCTCCTAAAACAGATACTTTGAAATTTTGAATTTGCACGGTTACTAAGGGGGATTTAGCATATACTGAAATCTTTTCTTTTAACATATCTGAAAGTTCGCCACGTGTCATACCCGCAACATGTAAACTACCTAATATAGGAAAATCAATGTTTCCTTTATTATCAACTAAATAAGTATGTATAGTTGGTGTAGCGACTACGTTGGCTTCACCTGGTGCCAAATAGCTTGTTAATGGTAAATTAAAGATTGCTACTGCATTAGGATCAACGCTTGAAACAAAGATGGAAAGTTGATCATCCGGGGAAATTTTAGCTTCATAGTTAACGTTCTGCTTTGTCAGTTGTTCCGAACTGTATTTGTCAATGTCTTGAAAATATGTAATCTCATTACTTGTTTTACACGAAGTCAACAGAATAGTAGCAAGAATTACAGTGACAAGTTTTATTTTCATTATTAGCATTATTATGAATTAAAAAATATTTAGAAATCATTAGTTTTGGATAATAACGTAAAAGAACAAAGTTTATTATGGTTTAGGCGCTTCTTTTTGTGAAATAATTAATACCAAGACCTATTGAAGTTCTAATTTAAATTCTCTTATTTTTAGCCAACTATTAGTCTGCTTGTTTGATATCATCAATTGGTATTCACCTGGTTCCAAGTAAATATTTCCCATATGTTGCCATTCAAAATTGGCATATCCGCGTGTCGCTTGGTTATTACCATTTACTTTTGTTCCATTTCCAAAATCAAACGTAATGGTTCCCGGATATTCTCCTGCGAGCAAAGCACTAATTTTATATAGTCCACTATGAGTTATTAATATTTTGTATTTTATTTGTCTCCCATTATACCAATTGATACATGGTTTAGAATCAAAGTCATCCATTCTTACATTCCCTATTTGGGCTCCAAGAGCATCTAAACGAATGGCCTTATTTATTTCTCTAGCCCCTTCTATGAGCTTAGGTTCTTTCTTGAACTTTATCTTCATGGAAGTGCATAATTCTGAGGGCTTATTACTTGGCAGCCCGGTTAAACGGAGGCCAATCCCCTCCACGGACTCTACTTTAAAAGGTAAGGAAGGATTAGCCAAAAACGAAATCTCTACTTCATCTGCAGAATTCATTATACCAGGCAACCAAACTTCACCACTTCCATCCCAATAAAAAATATGGTAATAAAGTTGTTGTGAATTATTCTTTTCTTTCCACGTGGCCGGTCCATAAGGCAAATTAAAGCTGAATGGACTTTTACGTGTTTCATATACTCCATCACTATTTGTTCTTATCCATTGGCCTACTGTTTCTAATATGTGTTGGCATTCATTTGGTATTAGCCCTTCGCCATCTGGACCTATATTAAGCAACAAATTACCTCCCAATTTATTAGCCCGTAATAAGCACCATAAAATATATTCAGGCCTTTTCCATCCAGAATCAAATTTATTGTATCCCCATGAGCTGTTTACTGTCATACAAAGTTCCATGTTTTCATATTCAGTATTTTCATCCATTGCTTGTTCGGGGGTTGCAAAGTCTCCTTGGTAAGCGGATAACGTAGAAAGACGATTATTTTGTATGATGGAGGTGCTTGAATTGGTAATTAATGCATTACAGCGTATAGCAAACTCTTCATACGGATTTTCAGAATCCCACCAGAATATGTCGGGGTGATAGCGCTGCAATAAATCAATTATCATAGGATATGTATAAGTTTCCATGTATAATTGGTTTTCCGCATAAGAATATTTTTTCATATTCAGTTCCGGAATAGGACCGAGTCCTCCAGAATGCATCCAGTCACGGGTATGTGAAAAGTAGATTCCAAATTTGAGACCTGCATCACGAGTTGCTCGGGCAAGAGGTTCGATCAAATCATAATTCCAAAGAGTGCCTGCCGGGGTCTGGGATATATTCCATTCTGTGGCACTGCTATTCCATAGACAAAAACCATCATGATGTTTTGTAGTAATTATAATATACTTCATCCCTGCTTTTTGTGCGAGGTTAACTATAGCTTGAGGATCGTATTTTTTTGCAGTAAAACATGATGCATATTTACGATAAGCTTCTCGCGGAATGGATGCTTCATAAAGAATCCACTCTGCTCCTGCCCCCATACCTAATTTAAGCGTATCAATATTACTGTTGTTATTCCCAGCACTTTGGAAATGTATCGATATACCATCTATGTTTTTTCCTATATATTCACCTCCTAAAACAGAGTATATGCCATAATGGATAAACATTCCATAACGAGCATCGTTCCACCAATCCATTTTTGATACTTTTACTGGTATAGAATCTTCGTTGTTTGGTGGAATAGGTGTATTTTCAATTATGGGATCTTTGCAACTACTAAATACAAAAAAATAGAGGAATAAGAGGCAACAAAACTTTATTAAATTTGCAGCTAATATATATATTTTCATGGTTGCTTTTTCGAATATTGCTAATGCGTTAATGTCTGTTGTATAATTCTATTGCACTTTAATAAAAACGGAGGACTTATTGATTTATTATATCTGAAAACTTGAAGTTTATAAAATGTGATGAAAAGAAATCTCCTTTTTTCTAGCAAATCTCCAATTTATCAATTAAATTTGCATTATGATTGAATTAGCACAGCATATAGAGGCGTTATTATTGGAGAATGATTGTGTAATCATCCCTGGATTTGGAGGATTTGTTGCTCATCTCACACCAGCGGTGAGTGTGGAAGAAGGTAACGTATTTATTCCTCCTATTCGTACAATTGGTTTTAACCCACAGCTGAGACTGAATGATGGTCTATTGGTGCAATCTTACATGGCTGTATATGATACTGATTTTTCAGACGCTACTAAAATTGTTGAAGAAAAAGTGGAGGAATTAGTAGCTCTTCTCCATAATGAAGGGAAGGCAGATTTACAGAATATCGGTGAGCTTCGGTATACAATTCATGATACATACGAATTTATTCCATATGAAGATAGAATTACTACACCTTATTTGTATGGGCTTGGTTCTTTTGAGATGAGAAAACTATCCGTTTCGCGTTCGGTAGACACTAAGGTTTTGGAACCAATTATTCAGAAAAGAAAAAAATCATATGAAATAAGAGTAAATCGTGCATTTTTACGTAATGCCGTAGCTGCAGTAGCTGCAGTAGCACTGTTTTTCTTGCTTTCAACACCAATAGAAAACACATATATTGAAAGAAATAATTATGCCCAATTATTGTCATTAGATTTATTTGAAACAATAGAGAATAGATCCGTGGCGTTTACACCTGTAAAACTCACTAATGAGTTTCAGCAAAAAGTAAAGCGGACAATTAAAAAGCATAATGCAAAAGCAGCTGTTGTTGCAAAGCCTATTGCTGTTAAGGAGGTAAAAGTGTCCAAACCGGTTGTAACAGAATTAAAAAAAGAGAATTTACAAGTTCAAGTTAAAGAAACTAATCAGATAAAGAAAACTGAAAATCATTTTTATATTATTGTAGCCGGAGGCATAGCGATGAAAGATGCAGAAAAAATGGCACAACAATTGAACTCTAAAGGATTTACTGACGCAAAAGTGTTAGATTATGATGGAAAAATCCGCGTAAGCATCCTGTCTTGCTCCACACGTGAGGAAGCCAATAAGCAGTTGCTGAAATTCAGAGAAAATGCTGCCTATAAAAATGCTTGGCTGCTTACCAAATAATAAACTCCTCTTATAAAGATTATAAAAATGAAACGAGTTCGTTGTCCCAAGTGTGAGAATTACTTGTCTTTTGATGAAACTAAATATAGTGAAGGACAATCTCTGGTGTTTGTATGTGAGAATTGTGGAAAGCAATTTAGTATCCGTTTAGGAAAAAGTAAGGTAAAAGAAACCAGAAAAGAGGAAATACTGGATGAACAAGTCTATAAAAAAGAATTTGGTTGTATTGTTGTGATAGAAAATGTCTTTGGCTTTAAACAGATCTTACCTTTACATGAAGGAGATAATGTTATTGGAAGGCGATGTATAGGGACAGTGATAGATACTCCAATAGAGACTGCTGATATGAGTATGGATCGCAGGCACTGTATAATTAACGTAAAACATAACAAGCAAGGTAAACTAATCTACACTTTACGAGACGCTCCTAGTCTAACAGGGACATTTCTTATGAATGAAATCCTTGGAGAAAAAGATCGTATTCGTTTAGAAGATGGAATGATTATTACAATTGGAGCCACTACTTTGATACTAAGAACGGCTGAAACAGCTTGAATCATGTTATTAACAGTATTAATGGTTTAAAAGATGTGGTGTTCATTCATCCATAAATGTACTTTTAGGAAATAAAAATACGTTCTTTTGTAATAAATAAATACCTGCTTAACGTACAGTTAAATAGGTATTCTTGGCTATAATAAAATTGATTATTTTCATATATTCAGTTTATGGATTTATTTATTCATAAATGAATACTGAACAAACTATCAAATTGATTGTTTTATGCACATGTGAAATAATAAAAACTGATGTGTATGAAAGAGAAAAACAGAATATGGGTTATTTTTGCCATTATTATAGCTGTATTGCTTATAGGATATTGGATATTATCTTCTCCCAGAATAGAAAAAGATGTAAATCAACAGTCTAAAGAAGTTATCGAAGATTTAACTATCGATTAGAAGTCAATAAGGAATTGTCCTAAAATTATCATTCGCAAACTATATAGGGAAATGTAAAATACGGTGGATTTGTGTTTTTTTTAAATTTTATAGTAAAATGTTATAGATGATGCCATTGTTGCACATTATGTGAAAAACGTATCTTTGCGTTGAATTAATAATAAAAACATAACATTTACATGAACAATTCCCCTCAAAATGCTACCAAAGGGTTTACCAAAGCTTTCTGGGTCAGCAATTCAGTCGAACTGTTTGAACGCATGGCTTATTATGCCATGTTTATCGTTCTTACCATTTATTTATCCTCTATTTTAGGATTTAATGATTTTGAAGCAAGTATGATTTCCGGTTTATTTTCCGGAGGGTTATATTTGCTTCCTATTTTTTCCGGGGCTTATGCAGATAAAATTGGTTTCCGGCATTCAATGATTATTGCATTCTCCCTTCTTTCTATTGGTTATCTTGGATTGGGGGTATTACCGACTTTATTAGAGTCTGCAGGGTTGGTTAGATATGGTTCGGTGACTTTATTTTTGGGCTTGCCGCAAAGTAATACACGATGGATTGTGGTGCCTGTTTTGTTCATCATCATGATTGGAGGCAGTTTTATTAAATCCGTCATTTCTGCATCAGTGGCCAAAGAAACGACAGAAGCTACCCGGGCACGAGGGTATTCCATCTTTTACATGATGGTAAATATTGGCGCTTTCACTGGTAAGACAATTATTGACCCTTTACGAAATATTGTTGGTGAACAGGCTTATATATACATCAATTATTTTTCCGGTACTATGACTTTAATAGCTCTTTTATCTGTAATATTGCTTTATAAGTCTACCCATACAGCTGGCGAAGGGAAAAGTATGAAAGAGATCGGACAAGGATTTCTGAGAATTATTACCAATTGGCGGTTATTGATTTTGATTCTTATAATTACCGGATTTTGGATGGTACAGCAACAGTTGTATGCTACAATGCCTAAATATGTGATTCGTATGGCTGGTGAAACAGCAAAACCTGGATGGATTGCGAATGTCAATCCCTTTGTGGTTGTATGTTGCGTTAGCTTTATTACTCGTTGGATGGCAAAACGTAATGCGATAACTTCTATGAACATTGGAATGTTTCTGATACCTATATCGGCTCTGTTAATGGCATGTGGTAATCTTTTGGGAAATGATGTTATTTCCGGTATGAGTAATATAACATTGATGATGATTGCAGGCATTGTTATTCAAGCATTAGCGGAATGTTTTATTTCGCCACGTTATCTTGAATATTTTTCCTTGCAGGCTCCTAAAGGAGAAGAAGGAATGTACTTGGGGTTTAGCCATCTTCATTCATTTCTCTCATCAATTTTAGGCTTTGGGTTAGCAGGCATTCTTTTGACAAAATATTGTCCTGACCCTGTTTTGTTTGAAACACATGAGGCTTGGGAGGCAGCGAGCGTGAATGCACATTATATATGGTATTACTTTGCAGCCATAGGATTAGTTGCGGCAATTGCGCTTCTTGCTTTTGCAAAAATAACCCAATTCATCGATAAAAAGAAGAAAGTATAAGACTGATTTTATCCTTATTTTATGTATATTTGCCGTCACTTTGTCGCAATAGCTGACGGCAAATTGCATTTAAAGAAGAAAGATAAAACATGAAAGTTAGATTTATAAGCCTGGCAAGTGGCAGCAGTGGAAACTGTTACTATCTGGGTACTGAGACATATGGGATACTTATTGATGCTGGAATTGGGATACGCACCATAAAAAAACTGTTGAGGGATATCAATGTAGGGATGGACTCGATTCGTGCTGTTTTTGTAACTCATGATCATGCTGATCACATTAAAGCTGTTGGTCATTTAGGTGAAAAACTGAATATTCCCGTTTATACAACATCCCGAGTACATGCAGGAATCAATCGGAGTTATTGTATGACTGAAAAGTTGCATCACAGTGTACGCTATCTGGAAAAAGAAGAACCGATGGACTTGGAAGACTTTCATATCGAATCTTTTGAGGTACCACATGACGGAACTGATAATGTCGGATATTGTATTGAGATTGCCGGAAAGGTGTTTTCTTTTCTTACTGACCTTGGTGAAATCACTCCTACTGCCGGCAAGTATATTCGTAAAGCTAACTATTTGATATTGGAGGCTAATTATGATGAAGAGATGTTGAAGATGGGGTCTTACCCTAAATATTTGAAAGAGCGTATATCAAGCAATACTGGTCATATGAGCAATACAGCGACTGCTGAATATCTTGCAGATAATTTTACAGATCATCTGCATTATATTTGGCTATGTCATTTAAGTAAAGATAATAATCATCCTGAATTGGCATTTAAGACGGTAGAATGGAAATTAAAAAATAAAGGAATTATTGTGGGTAAAGATGTGCAACTTGTTGCATTAAAGAGAAGTACACCGTCAGATCTTTATGAATTCGAGTAATGGCAATAAGAACTAAGGAAAAAAGCTGTTTTTTCCTTGGCGGAATCGAATAAAAAAGTTACCTTTGCAACCGCAAATGCGAAAAGATGCACTCTTAGCTCAGTTGGTAGAGCAACTGACTCTTAATCAGTGGGTCCAGGGTTCGAATCCCTGAGGGTGTACGAAGAGGGGTGTACGAAAAGTTTCGTACACCCCCTCTTTTTATATTACCTCCTCATTAGCAAATTCTTCAAGTAACATTTGTATAACCTTTTACTTACAATTAGTCAGCTCCAAGATTTTCTTTTCTAAAGCCAAATCCTCCATGCTCATTTTTTGAATAGGGATGTTGCACATACGAATTACGTCACCTTCGCGACAAGTGTAGTCATAATAGAGCAGTTCGGTTTCGTCTAGTTCCTCGTATGACTTCAACACTCCTTGTTGTTGTAAGAATTTTTGGCGGTTAGTATCATCTGTTTGCTTCACAAGAAGGATACGGCGAGCTATAGGATTGAAATTGTAATCAAGGCATTGGTAGATGCCGCGCAAGAAAGGCGGACGGTCATACAGGGGTAGTTTTAAGCAGATATTAAATATGGAAAGCTGGGGCGACTGACTTTCATTGAAGGCAAGGTAGAGATGGCTCATGCCGTTCATCAACCCAACTCCCCAATGGGTGGTGCCGTGGGCATTGGTATGTCCCACCTCAATATGGCTCCCGTTTTCGGTGGGGGCGATGAAGTAAGGTTCTATTTTCAGGTCATCAGTGCTGGAAGAGAGGCTATAACTGGTGTAAATACCGCTATAATTAGCAATGTAGTTCACACTACGATTGGCGTTATACTCCAGTTCATCTAGGAAGGGATTCCGTCCGTCCGATTTCTCTTTCACCGCCACGTCCATAACGAAAAGTTCCTGCTTCATTTGCGGAAGAGAACCTAGGAATTTTTTTTTAGACAAGTTATTCACCCACACCAATGCATTGTCCAGAGCATCGTCTTCGTCCATACCTTTCTCTACATTTTTGAAATAGGTAGGAAACACCGTGGAATACATGGCAGATAATACGCTAGGCGTGAGGTGGGTCTGTTCGGCCATCTCTTTCATCTTTACTCCCTTTTTACGTAGGAAAGTAATGCGGTCGTAGATTTCTTTCAGTTCGTTCATGCTTTTACGTACGAATGTGTTCATTAACTAATGACAAAAATACTTTTCTTTTCCAACACATAAAGCTCTGTGCTTTGCCTTTTTACAAAAAAATGCATTTTCTCACCTTTGGAGGACGCGTTACATTACAATTACATGAATATTTCTGAATTATTTCGCGTTTATTATTCCTGCTTTATTCATTTTTTGCCTCGCAAGGTCACTCTACTTTTGCTCCGTCAAAAATAAAAAAACGAAATGGAATATGAATTTATCACTAAATAAACAGATGGAAGGCAAAATCGCAATGCAATGCAAAAATACCGGGAACCATACTCCGGACTGGATTTTCATTCTTTGGATGGGTGGAACAGCCCTCGTATCTTACTCGTTAGTTTACGCCCTGCGCAAGCCGTTCACTGCTGCCGAGTTCAAAGGGTTGATGGTTGCAGGCATGGACTATAAGATTG
Organism: Jilunia laotingensis; assembly: GCF_014385165.1. NCBI lineage: Bacteria > Pseudomonadati > Bacteroidota > Bacteroidia > Bacteroidales > Bacteroidaceae > Jilunia > Jilunia laotingensis. The sequence goes on from NZ_JACRTF010000001.1 coordinate 3,804,633, forward strand.
TGGTAAGCATCATCCAGCTTATCGGCTACGTGTGCGCCAAGCTGTTCGGTATCAAGTTCATTTCGGAGTTGAAACCGCAAAATCGATTGAGATTTATTATTGGTTCTGCCGCTTTGTCCGAAGCATCGTTGCTAGCGTTCGGATTGCTGCCCATACCTTATAATATAATAGCGCTCTTCTTCAACGGTCTCTCTTTAGGATGCATGTGGGGCGTGATATTCAGCTTCCTTGAAGGACGACGTACTACTGATATTTTGGCAAGTATCATGGGGGTAAGCATGGCACTTAGTTCGGGCGTAGCCAAAAGCATGGCACTCTACACGCTGAATCAACTTCATGTAAGTGAGTTCTGGATGCCTGCCCTAGTTGGGGCTTTGGCTTTCCCGCTACTTTGCTTCATGGGGTGGATGATGACCAAGTTCCCTTGCCCTACAGCGACTGACATCGCTGCACGTTCTGTACGCGTTACCCTCAATGGACAGCAACGGTGGAAACTGTTCAAGCAATATATGCCGTTGCTACTCTTGCTCTTTGCGGCCAATCTGATACTCACTGTCCAGCGCGACATCAAGGAAGATTTCATCGTCTGTATCATTGATGTCAGTACCATCTCCTCTTGGCTTTTTGCCAAGCTCGATGCTATCGCGACGCTTGTGCTGCTAGGCACGTTTGCATTGCTTGCCTTTTGTGGCAATCATCTGAAAGTACTCTGTATCTTGCTGGGACTTTCTACAGCAAGCATGGGAATATTGGCTCTGTTAGGCACCGAGCAAATACAAGTGTCTACTGCTTTATGGCTTTTCCTGCAAACGCTCTGTATAGACATTGCATACCTTGGCTTCCAGACCATCTTCTTTGAGCGTTTCATCGCATGTTTCAAGGTGAAGGGAAACGTGGGTTTCTTCATCATTACCATCGACTTCATCGGTTATGTGGGTACATTGGCTTTGCTACTTTTCAAGGAACTGAAAGCATCGGATATGGATTGGGCGGTGTTCTACAACGAAATGAGTGTTTTTGTGGGTGTGACCTGTTGTATCGCCTTCGTGGTATCTATAATTTACATGGTGCAGTCCAACCAAATGGACGATGCAAGAAAAAAAATGTCTGGCACGAATAATTACAATGACTTATTAACTTTAAATCCTAAAATATGACAGATTTCAATTTCACCCAAATAGGTAACATAAACAATATTAATATGAAAAAGATTGAATGCGTGATTATGGACTGGGCAGGAACTTCCATCGATTATGGATGTTTTGCTCCGGTGGCAGCTTTTATAGAGAGCTTCAAACAGATAGGCGTTAATGTAACCCCTGCCGAGACACGTGCCCACATGGGGCTGACCAAGATTGAGGAAATCCGTGCCCTTTTCGCCATTGAGCGCGTGGAGGCAGAGTTTCGTCAAAAATACGCGCACATCCCCGACGAGAACGATGTGCAAGAATGCTATAAGCGTTTCCAAGACGTACTATTTACCACCTTGGAAGATTATACTGATCCCATTCCGGGCGTGGTGGATGTGATTGCCGGCTTGCGTGCTAAAGGAATTAAGATAGGCTCTACCACCGGATACACCAAAAGCATGATGGACGTGGTAATTCCTTCCGCTGAAAAGAAAGGCTATAAGATTGACGCGTGCGTCACTTCGGACAATCTGCCTGGTGGCCGCCCTAAACCTTATATGATTTACCAGAACATGTGCCTGCTTGATGTGCCTTCCCGCTTCTCCGTGTTAAAGTATGGAGACACTATTGCCGATATCCGTGAAGGTGTGAACGCTGGTGTATGGAGCGTGGGCGTCGTGATGGGTAGCAACGAGTTAGGGCTGACCGGAGAGGGAGTCCGCAACCTACCTATGGGCGAGCTGAAATGTCGAATGGCTAAGGTGCGTGACCGCATGTACGCTGCTGGTGCAGACTACGTAGTGGATACTATAGCCGAACTTCCAATGCTGATTGAGGATATCAATGAGCGTATGGCGTTGTGAAAATCATCATTACGCAAATAGATTAAACATTAATTACAAAACATTAAAAATTATCAATATGAGACCTTATTTACTCCTAACCCCCGGCCCCCTAACAACTACCGACACCGTAAAACAAGCCATGATGAGTGACTGGTGTACTTGGGATGAAGAATATAACCTAGATATTGTGGAAGTAATCCGCAAAAAACTCGTGGAGATTGCTACAAGCCATCCCGAAGAATATACTGCTGTGTTGATGCAAGGTAGTGGAAGCTTCTGTGTGGAAGCAACTCTAGGCTCTGTGGTGGGTTCTACTGACAACCTACTCGTAGTCGCCAATGGCGCTTATGGCAAACGCATGGGAGTTATTTCCGAATACTATAACATTAATTACCACCTGATGAGGTTTGAGGAGACAGAACCGGTGAATGTCTCGAAGATCGATACTTACCTAACAAAGCATCCTGAGGTGACTCACGTTTCCTTGGTACATTGCGAAACCACCACCGGAGTACTCAATCCTCTCGAAGAGGTTGCCGCTATAGTAAAACGCCATGGCAAAGTACTGATTGTGGATGCAATGAGCAGCTTTGGTGGTATACCCATCGATATGGACAAGCTGAGTATTGACTTCATGATTAGTAGTGCCAACAAATGTATCCAAGGTGTACCAGGATTCGGCTTTGTCATTGCTCGTCGCTCGTTGCTGGAACAATGTAAAGGTACCGCCCGTTCACTCTCACTCGACCTTTACGATCAATGGGAAGCCATGGAAAAGGGACATGGCAAATGGCGTTTCACTTCGCCCACCCATGTAGTGCGCGCCTTCATGCAGGCTTTGAGTGAACTGAATGCCGAAGGAGGTGTGGAAGCACGCTACGCCCGTTATTGTGAGAACCATCGTGTACTGGTGGAAGGCATGCGCGCTTTGGGCTATAAAACCTTACTTCCCGATGAGCAACAATCACCCGTTATCACTTCCTTTTATTACCCCTCTTCCGACTTCAACTTCAAGGAGTTTTACCTAAAGTTGAAAGCCAAGGGATTCGTCATCTATCCGGGCAAAATTTCACAGGCCGACACCTTCCGCATCGGAAATATTGGTGATGTTCATCCTATTGACTTCGTGAAATTAACGGAGGCTGTCAAGGAAATCATGGCAGAATAATCCTCACACTCCATAACCAAATGAAATAAACTTCCTGCATATCGATTGTTTTGTCTACTCTACAACCGATATGTGGGATTTACAATCTAATCAGCGATTTTTTTATTTTGAATAAGTATTTCCTATTTCTGCCTAACTAATCTCCAAATGACAGTTTTATCATTTCCGAGAATAAGGGAATCCGCATCAATTTTTATGACATTTAAGGTGTCACTACCAACAATGGTTTGTTTATTGCCAATACTTTCGTATTGCAAAGTTAGTTGCCTGTCATCTAAGTTCCAATTTTTAAAAAGTAAAGTTGCCATATTAATCGAGCGAGCTGTACCGTTCTGATTTAAAATAAAACCTTGCATCTCTTTTGGGTTAATTGGATTGGGCTCAAGCCAAGTACCTTGAATATAATAATATGGAGAATGTACGGTAACAACTAAATCAGTCGCTTTTAAAATTTGCGTTCCGCTTATCTGCTCTTTAATACAGGTCACTTTAACGGAATCATTCAATAATACTCCGGGAACTTTTTGCGGGTTCGCATTCATTGTACTGATGTTCAATGTGTCCCCTTCATTTGTAACAACTGTTATGTTGTTCATACTGGCATCATAAACTATACCTTTTATTATTTGTGTAGGAGATATTTGTTTACATGACGTAAAACTACCTAAAAATAAAGTAGTATAAAGAGATAAATAAAATAAGCTTTTCATATTCAATAAGTTTGGATAGGTTGTCAATGAAACAAAGATACAGGAATTGTTTGAAAAAAACAATTATTTTTTAACTATACAGATAAGGAAATAATATAAAAGGGGAATAATCATTATTCCCCCCCCCCCTTCGTACACCCTCAGGGATTCGAACCCTGGACCCACTGATTAAGAGTCAGTTGCTCTACCAACTGAGCTAAGAGTGCATAAATGCATTGCTTTTTTTATTTCGGGTGCAAAGGTAAGGATTTATTTGGAAATAGCAAGAGGATTCAAAACTTTTTTTGTTTTTTGTTCACATAACCTCTTAACACACTTAATATCAAATCTAGGTTTTCCATATCTTTAATAATCTGAGATTGTATTGAAAGGTAAGGTGAGTTAGTTTCTTAGAAAATCAAATTAAAAGACAACATCCTTTTATGGAACTTTTTTATTTTTATGATGTTAATATACTATCAGAATAATACAAAATCAATATGATGAATAAAGTAGATATTCCCGATAAAGGGAAAAGAAAAAGGATTATCATTGTAGGAGGTGGATTCGGTGGATTAAAACTAGCACGTAAATTGAAAAATGATATTTTTCAGATTGTATTACTGGATAAAAATAATTATCATTTATTTCAACCTTTACTCTATCAGGTTGCCACTGCGGGTATTGAACCAAGTGCTATCTCCTTTCCATTCCGCAAGATATTTAAGCGACGAAAATATTTCCATATTCGTATATGCGAGGCACAACGAGTCATTCCAGGACAGAATGTACTTGAAACTTCAATTGGTAGCATTGAATACGATTATTTGGTAATAGCTACGGGATGTTATACGAATTACTTTGGTAATAACGAGATGGCTCTTCAAACGATGTCTCTGAAGACTACAGCAGAAGCTTTAGCCAATAGAAATCAGGTTTTGGAAAGTTTCGAAAAAGCTCAGAATACTAGTGACATGGATGAACGTAAAAAATTGATGACATTTCTTATCGTAGGAGGAGGTGCTACTGGCATAGAACTATCTGGTGCATTAGCCGAAATGAGGAATTTCATTTTGCCTCAAGATTATCCAGATTTGGATATCAAGCATATGCGTATTGTATTAATTGATGCAGCCCCTCGTTTGTTATCGGCCTTCTCTGAGAAATCTTCTGAAGAAGTAAAAGATTACTTACTGAAAAAAGGAGTAGAAATAAAGCTTGATTCTAAAGTGGAAAGCTATGAAAATGATATGCTGGTACTTAGTGATGGAACAACTTTACCTTCAAAAAATGTCTATTGGGTCGCAGGGGTTAAAGCTAATAGTATTGCAGGTCTTCCATCAGAAGCCTATGGTCCGGGCAACCGTTTAAAAGTAAATGAATATAATAAGATCCTTGGAAGTAGTAATATATTTGCTATTGGTGATACTGCCTTAATGGTAACCAAAGATTATCCGAGAGGCCATCCACAAGTTGTCCAACCGGCTATACAGCAAGCTAAACTTCTAGTACACAACTTGGATAATTTGGAAAAAGGACTTCCTATGAAACCTTTTGTATACCATAATAAAGGATCTATGGCAACTATCGGAAGAAATAATGCAATTGTGGAGTTGAAGAAATTTCGTTTTAGTGGATTTTTTGCATGGGCAGTATGGCTCTTTATTCACTTAATGAGCATAGTCGGAGTAAAAAATAAACTATTTATTTTCACTGATTGGATGTGGAGCTATTTCACCTATGATCCGTCATTACGATTAATAATCAAACCAGTTAAAAAAAGAAAAGATTAAAGAGTAAATTCTCTTTATTCGTTATATACCAAAAGAGCATCAAATTCTTAATAATTAGTTGATGCTCTTTTAAATTTGTAAGTACTTTATATCTACTTCTATTCATCTTCATCGTCAAAATATCCGTATTCATGCAAAATGCCCCGACCTATTTCATCAAAACACTCTCTGAAGAAGTCTTTTAGTTTTTTCATAATTCATTTCTTTTCATGATAACTAGTTATACCATAGTAACAAACGCCTTAGAGAAGAGCTTGAGTGATTTCATTGTTATAACTGTTTATTTAATAAGCATAAACAATGTCAAAGTCTGAATTGTTTATATTTGACATCTAAATAAACTAACAAATGAAATTTATGATTTACAGATTTTTGTTCCCTTTAAAGCCTGATAGTACAGGAGCTTCTTTATTTCTTTTAGCATTGCGTATCTTCTTTGGTGTATTGTTGATGAGTCATGGTATACAAAAGTGGAGTAATTTTCAAGAGATGTCTGCTACATTTCCTGATCCCCTTGGGGTCGGTAGTCCATTATCTTTAGGATTAGCTATTTTTGGTGAAATGGTTTGTTCTATGGGATTTATTATTGGCTTACTTTATCGTTTGGCAATGTTGCCAATGATCTTTACAATGGGAATGGCGTTTTTCGTGATTCATGGAAATGATCCATTTTCAGTCAAAGAGTTGGCGCTCGTTTATCTTGTCGTATTTATACTGATGTATATATCCGGTCCCGGTAAATTTTCTGTTGACTACGTTTTAGGAAAAGAACTTAGACGACGCAAGAAAGAATGAGATAGAAAATTCGTGAGATTTTGTTTCTATTAATTAAATCGTTTATATTTGCACTCTGTATGTAGGTCGATAATGATATTCTACATTCAACAAAATAATAACTAAAAAACAGAGATTATGAAGAAAAACAAATTTACATTTGTAGCAGTGTTTGCACTAAGTGGAACCATGTTGTTCAGTTCATGTGTTGGTTCATTCGGTTTATTCAACCGTATTTCTTCTTGGAACCAGTCTGTGGGCAATAAGTTTGTGAACGAGCTTGTGTTTCTTGCTCTTAACATAGTTCCGGTATATGGTGTTGCTTATTTGGCAGATGCTTTGGTTATCAATTCCATCGAATTTTGGAGTGGCACTAATCCTATGGCAAATGTAGGAGATGTAAAGAATGTAAAAGGTGAAAACGGTAATTATCTGGTAGAAACACTCGATAATGGATATTCTATAACAAAGGAAGGTGAAGAAGCCTCAATGGAATTGATCTATGACAAAGATGCTAATACATGGAACGTAGTAGCTAACGGTGAAAGTAGAGAACTACTAAAAATGAATAATGACGGCACGGCACAGATGTATCTGCCGAATGGTGAAACTATGAATGTGACATTAGATGCTCAAGGCACACTTGCAGCACGTCAGTTAGTGGATAACGGACTTCTGTTTGCGGTGCGTTAAATCAAATGAAATAAATATTATTGAGATGAAACATATTTCTGAGAAGAATGTGTTTCATCTTTTTTTGTTTGTAAAGTTATAAGGCTGTTTCCTAAAATGGATATCCCACAGCGAAATGAAATGCAAAATCCCGACTGAAATCTGGATGAATGATTGGCCAACGTTGTTTACCACTTTCATATGCCGGATTTATAGCTTTCATGCCACCGTCAAAACGTAGTACAAAGAAATCCAAATCCAGTCTTAAACCCAATCCATAAGCTACAGCAATCTGCTTGTAGAATTTATTAAACTTAAATACTCCTCCCGGTTGATTTGCGTAATCACGGATTGTCCAAATATTACCTGCATCAATAAAAGCCGCTCCTTGGAACTTCCAAAAAAGTTTACTTCTATATTCGATACTTGCGTCCAACTTTATATCTCCGGATTGATTCAGAAAATTGCCGTCACCGGGGAATGATCCGGGACCTAAATCGCGGACAGACCATCCGCGTACGCTATTTGCCCCCCCTGAAAAATATTGTTTTTCAAAAGGGATTGTTTTAGCATTTCCATATGGTACGGCAATCCCAATACCTGCATGAAATGCCAATGAATTACGATGATCGATCCGTATATTTTTTGCAAAGTCAAAATCTCCTTTTATATACTGTGCATATGGAATACCTAATATGGCATATTCCCCATCATTATTTTTATGTAAGCTTGTAGCTTTCGACAAAGCATACAGGATATTACCTGCAGATTCTATATTTGCACGAATCGAATAAGAATTGGATGTGATTGTATTATTAATTAAAGCGTTTCCTGCACTATTGAAGTTATAGCTATAACCCATTCGTACAATAAGTCGATTTTTATAATTATATTCAAATATATGATTTTGTCCTTTATTGATATAATCTTCACGGAATTTATCGGATATCCAAGGGAGATATAAATATCCGATATCAATCATGTCGATACGATGTTGCGTCCGCTGACGTTGCGTCCATTTATAGCTCCAAGAGGCAGATGCAACCGTACGCGAGAACTCCGGTCTTAACTGATAGCTATATTGTAAGCCGAATTCCGTTGTGGCTCGTATATTACGTTTGAAGTCCGAACTTAAAAAGGGAAACAGGAAACTTGGAAAATTAATACTTGTTTCTACTCCATATTCAGTGTAATTGTTGTTGCGGTAATCACCTTGCAGTCCGGTAATTGCTTCATAAGCACCACGAAATTTCATCATAAACGTTTCTGAGCCATGAAACAGATTTCTGTGTTGAAATGATACCGAAGCGGCTGCTCCGAGATCACCAGCGGAGTTTGTTCCTTCTAACTCAAAAGAGATGGATTTATGTTTGCTTTTTGTAAGCATGACATAGCAATTTAGCATAGTCGTGTCTCCGACAGTCGTTTCAAAAAAACGAATATTTGTATATTTCAATGCCGGTAACCTTCCGAAGTAGGTATAAGTGCGTTGGACATCACGTTCGTTATATAAATCTCCGACAGAAAAGCGCAGATTATCAGTAAGTACTTTCGGACGTAAGTAAAGTTTATCTTTATAATAGATGGGATAATCTTTATAATGTATCGAATCATTGATTTCAATGCTGCTTAATGCCGATGATTGTAGAACGTCATAGTCAGTTATGAAATTAATCTTGTTGATCCGATATTGATAATGTTCTCTAGGCGTATCTTCCGTACGTAATTTAAACGGGTGCAGATGGAGGGTAAGGTCCACAAGATAAGTATTGCGAACTGTATCGGCAGTATAGGATATGTAATCTTTATTGAATTTATAATACCCTTTGCGAAGTAAATTATCGGTAATGCGTTGGCGCTCATCGTCTAAAACGTTTACATCGAAAAGCATCCCTTCTTTTAAGAGAGTGCTGGCAGAGTCCTTCTGCATATATTCTGCAATCTTACTGTCTTTTATATCATAATTTAGAGTACGGACTATGTATGGTTTGCCGGTTGTAACTTCATAATGCAATTTCAGCTTTTTCTTTTTGGTCTTTGTTACACGTTTAACTGAAGCTCCCATATATCCCATATTCTGCACGGCCTTTGTAATCTCTTCCTGAGAACGTTTCGCTTCGCTTTCATTATATATTACGGGAGCATCACCTATTTTACGAAGAAATTTGTTAATCCATTTAGTAGAATCTCTACCGGAAAGGTCATATACATACAACTGGGTTTTTATCAAACTGAACCATTTGGCATTTGGATTTTGTCTTACATACATCCGCAGATTAGAAGGTTTCACTTCTTTATTATCCGTAATAACCTTTACTTCGTCCAATAAATAGGAACCATCCGGCACAAACTTAGTAGCCGAACAGGAAGCGAGCATCAAGATAGCAAAAAAAAATATTGTGTAAAGATAACCTTTCCTCATACAGTCCAAATCGTTGCCTCATTTAAGCCTACAAATATACTCCATTTTTTCTGTTTGGGGAAATAATAAATGCTAATTCGCCCATGTGAAAGCATGACTATCTGCACACGGGCGAACTATCACTAATTGATCAATTAACCGATCAATTCATCTGTTATTTTAGGCGGAAAGCGATAGGAACCGTATATTTCACACGGACAACTTCTCCTTTTTGTTTTCCTGGCTTCCAGTTTGGCATAGAATTGATTACACGTAAAGCTTCTTTGTCCAATTCAGATTGTACACTGCGGACAACGTGGGCATCTTCAATTTTCCCATCTGTATTTACTACAAACTGAACGACTACGCGACCTTGAACACCTTTATTCTGAGCGTCTGAAGGATATTTAATATTTCTGCTTAAGAATGTCATCAGTGCCTCCATACCTCCAGGGAATTCAGGCATTTCTTCTACTACATCAAAAGCATCATTTGCAGTGGCTGTTAAAGTGTCGTTCTTTACTACTTCCGGTATAGCTTTTACTTCAACTTCTTCATTTTTTGTTGCCTTATCTTCGCTTTCCATATTGGCACAATTACTGAACAGGATGAGTAAGGCGGTGATAGGAATAAACATCAGGTACTTGCTCTTCATGATGTTACGGGTTCTTTTTCTGTTTAACATTTTAATTCTGTTTTTTAAAGGTAATACACTAAAGTTATTATATAGATTTGCTGCAGCCAATTGAGTATGTTTTAAACCAAGAAGATGATATTGATAGGTTTTCTTATCATAACCATTTTGTATGACTTTACGGTCGGCTAGATATTCGTGATTTACGCGCATTTCACTTCGTATCAGCCAAGCAAAAGGATTGAACCAGCAGAATATAATTGCTAGTTGTGCGAGAAGTATATCCGCGGAGTGTAATTCGCGTACATGTGTCTGTTCATGGATCAATATTTCTTTTATTTCTTTATTTGTATGAATAGCCGGATATAGGCATATCCATTTGAAAAACGAATAAGGTTCCTGCTTTTCTTTGGCAATACATACACAAGTCCCATCGATAATGGTTTTATCGGACTGGTGAAGATCATAACAGGTTTTGTAGATTTCTAGTACGGTGCGAATCAGAAGAATGGAAATACCGATCACGTACACTATCATCAAAGATACAGCTATCCACGAATAAAGGGACATTCCCGGATTGACGGATATTCCAACTCCAGCATTATAAGTGATCTCTATTTCGGGTAGTACTTTTTCATAGAAATCATTTATGACCTGTCCCGTATGATTCATTGTCATCCATCCTGGAATAGAAAATAGCGGATAAACAAATGATGTAATATAGATCAATATCAACATAAATCTCCGTAAACCAAAAAATGTATCCTTGGTGAACATGAGCTTATAGAAGGTATAAAGAACCACTAAAGCAAAATTCACTTTTATAAGATATAAAATGAAAGGTGTCATAGTTCATATAATTTTATGATTCTTCTTCCTCAATGATATTTATAAGATCCTCCAATTCTTTCTTAGTTATTTTACGGTCTCTAACAAAAAATGAAACCATTTCTTTGTATGAACCTGTAAAATAGTTGCTAACCACCCCACTCAGGAAGTAACGTTTATAATCACTTTCTTTGATGATCGGATGGTATTGAATGGAGTTGCCTAATTTGAATGGAGACAGATATTTCTTCTTTTCCAAATTACGTACTACCGATGCCAGGCTTGTATAAGGTGGACGAGGTTCGGGCATTTGATTTAGTACATCTCTAATGAAACTCTCTCCGAGCTTCCAAAAGTAAAGCATTACTTCCTCTTCTTGTTGTGTAAGTCTCTCCATACTAATTTTATTTATTTCTGAATATCAATCTACTATTTATTAGCAAATCTACGAAAATTAAATAGATAGTATATATTTATCTGTGTAAATATTGTTAATGGGAAGGAAATAACTATAGAAAAACATGCTATAAAAAGCGGAATATTGCGATTATCTTCATAGCTTTGCTGCAAATAAGAGTAATATGCCAGCATTAAGTAAAAATAGAATAAAGTATATCCGTTCACTGGATTTAAAAAAGATACGTAAAGAAGAAAAGGTATTTTTGGCTGAAGGGCCTAAACTCGTTGGTGATTTACTGGAGTATTTTCCATGTTCGTTTCTTGCTGCTACTACATCATGGCTACAAGGGCATCCTTTTGTTCAGGCAGATGAAATTGCGGAAGTTAATGCAGAAGATTTATCTCGCGCCAGTTTATTAAAAACTCCGCAACAAGTATTAGCCATATTTAGGCAATCGGATTATGAATTAGATAAATCAATCATCAAAGATTCTCTTTGCTTGGCTCTTGATGATATCCAGGATCCTGGGAATTTAGGAACAATTATCAGACTTGCAGATTGGTTCGGTATCGAGCATATCATTTGCTCGCCTAATACGGTAGATGTATACAATCCTAAAACTATACAAGCCACAATGGGAGGAATAGCTCGTGTGAAGGTATATTATACTCCCCTACCCGATCTGATAAAATCGTTGGGAGATACGCCGATTTACGGAACATTATTGAATGGTGACAACATGTACAGCCAGCGATTATCCCGTAATGGGTTGATTATTATGGGTAATGAGGGGAATGGTATTAGCAAAGAAGTAGAATCTTTGATCACCCGAAAATTATATATACCAAATTATCCACAAAGCCGGGAAACTTCCGAATCACTGAATGTAGCCATTGCTACGGCAGTTGTTTGCGCTGAGTTTCGGCGACAGGCTGCATGGAAGTAAAATCAAATGGATATAAAAGATAGGCGCGGAAACTACCCCTGTCCGGTATCAATTCTATCACTCCCGGCATCCATTCTACGGATTCGATTTCTTCAGTAAGAGGGAAGAATTTCGCAACGAATTCTTCCTCCATCTCTATTACAAATTGTTTCAAATACCCTTTTTCGGGTATATATAAATAATGAGAGGCAAAACGTTTCATTTAATTACGTGATGTGGATTGAACATGTTGGCGCTGATTCATTCTCTTTTCTTGCTGGAGTTCTCTCTTTTCCTTTTGAATGTGTTGCTCAACTTCTAATTGTTCCGGTTTTACCTCGCGAGTTTGTTTTGTGCGGCGGCGATTCATTTCTTCCGGACTCAATCGTTGCGGTTCCTGTATCTCAGTTTTGGCACTATCACTTTTCTGTTTTTCTTCAATTACATTTCCAGAGTCTGCTTTTAATGTGTCGTTTTGCAATGAATCGTTTAAAAGTCGTAATGAATCATTAGAATGATAACGCATCAGAGAAATCCGGTCTGCCAACAATGTACGTTGAGATTTTCCTCTTGGGTAATAAATAAATCCATTTATTTCTTTTATTGCCCCCAAAGAATCTGATTGCAGGCGAATGCTCTGTGTACCGGCTTCGATAATTTCTTTTGTTTCACCGATTATGCTATCGTTCTCGAATTTTATCTGCATTGCCATTAATGCCGAAATCACAGAATCTGCTTGTTGTCCGGGGAAATTGAAATTGACTTCCCAAACCAAAGTATCCCGTTCTTTGAAATTGGAGTCAGATGGCAACGTAAAAGTGAATTTATTACTCATTGGCAATCCGGCCAGCCGTATCATATGCCGCCACGCCCATACATTAATGCTATCTCCGGGAGCAGATGTCATTGGCTTTTTGTCACGGATAGCAATGAGATGGTTGATCGCATTCTGTTGATCTTTTAGCTTGCTGTTTACTCTTTCGTAAATTTTAGAAAGGATTTCCGTATTTCGTGTGTACCATACCATCGAAGAGTCGAAAACGGCTTCTGTCGTACCATATTTATTGAATACGGCATCCGTGTAGAGAACCTTTTTATAGTTTTCACTATACGGTAGATTCTCTCCCATTGCTTTTGCAATATGATAATCATACAAAAGATTTTCCATTGTTGACTCTGGAAGCACTCCATCAGGTTTCTTAACCTTACATCCTGCTACGATTACTGTTAGCAGGCAGATCATGTACAAACGGAACCGGAACTCTTTTCTCATTTCTTGCTTTCGTCTTTTTTCTCGTGCGAATGATAGGACTCATTCAAATATTTGCTATAAAAAAGAAGCAAAGCGATGATACCACAACTGATGGCAGCATCTGCAAAATTAAAGATTGGGCTGAAGAATATGAAATGTTCTCCACCGACGACGGGCATCCACGCAGGCCAGTTGGTCTCGATGATCGGGAAATAGAACATATCCACAACTTTACCATAAAACCATGTTGAGTATCCTCCACCTTCGGGCATAAGAGTGGCAATCTGCGAATGAGTACTCTCATTGAATATTACTCCATAAAATACACTATCTATAATGTTTCCCAACGCCCCGGTCAGAATAAGTGATACGCAGATGATATAACCTGTTTTGAACCCTCTTTTAACGATTTTGTATAGATACCAACCTATCAATCCTACTGCGACAATCCGGAATGTGGTAAGGAATAATTTTCCAAAAATTTCCATGCCGAAGGCCATGCCATTGTTTTCTGTGAAGTAGATATAGAACCAGTCGGTAATATGGATGCTTTCGTGCCAATACATGTGAGTCTTCACCCAGATTTTAATAACCTGGTCAATAATCAACACGGAAAAGATTACGAGTAAAGCGATTTGCCCTTTCGTGAGTAGTTTTTTCATTATATGATGCTCTGGTATTTCATACAAGCCACGAGCTACAAGCTACATATAGGTTGCATATTGCAATGTACATGTAACTCATAGCTCGTAGCCGATTATTTCAAATTATTTTTTCCCACTGTTTTTTGCCTCGATGCTCAAGGTTGCATGAGGAACAGCACGCAAACGTTCTGCGGGGATCAGTTTTCCTGTTTCACGGCAAATGCCATACGTCTTGTTTTCAATACGTACAAGAGCTGCCTGCAAACCTTGGATAAACTTTAATTGGCGCTGTGCCAGACGGGTTGTCTCCTCTTTAGACAATGTATTAGCTCCTTCTTCAAGAACTTTATATGTAGGAGATGTATCATCCGTGTCATTGCCATCCAATCCCATCAGACTTAATTTCAACTGGTCGTAATCACGTTGAGCTAACTCCAGTTTCTCATTAATGATGGCGCGGAATTCCTCGAGTTCCGCATCCGAGTATCTTGTTTTTTCTGCCATAACTTTTAGTCGTTTAAAAGGTTAATTTTAGTATAGGTTTATGTATTATCATTCTTTTATAACATTGACAAACAAAGAAAAATCATCAAAGTTCAGTTCAGTCCCGTCTTTCACTTCATCTGCCAGTTCGAGGGAAGTCCCTAAAACTTGGTTACAAATATAGTCTTTATATTCTTTTACAGCATCATCTGTTTGCAGATTTTTAGAGATTGTTACTCTTATCTTGTCTGTTATTTCAAAACCGCTCGATTTGCGAATGTTCTGAATACGGTTTACCAATTCACGGGCAATACCCTCGCGACGAAGTTCTTCTGTGACTGTAACCTCTAGAGCAACAGTCAATTTACCTTCATTCGCAACAAGCCATCCTGGAATGTCTTCACTGAAGATTTCCACATCGACTGCTTCAATGACCACTGCTGCTCCATCCAAGTCGAAAGTATATCTGCCATTCTTTTCCAATTCAGCGATAGCATCTTGTGACATTGCCGCAACTGCAGCAGCGACAGATTTCATCTGTTTGCCGAATTTCGGACCGAGTTTTTTGAAATCACATTTCACTTTCTTCACTAAGACACCGGCAGCCCCATCTACGAATCTGATCTCTTTCACATTCACCTCATTCATGATCAGTGCTTTTACGGCTTCAATATGGGCTTTTTGTTCTTCATCAACTACCGGAACCATGATACATTGAAGCGGTTGGCGAACTTTGATATTAACTTTACGACGCAATGCCAATACCATAGAGGTGACATCCTGAGCCATTTGCATCTGAGTTTCCAACTCTTTATTGATTATGCTTTCATTGCATTCAGGGAACTTAGCCAAATGAACGGATACTACACTGTCACGTCCCGTAGCTGCAATCAGATCACTGTACAAACGATCCGCATAGAACGGTGCAATCGGAGCCATCAATTTAGCTACTGTTTCCAAACATGTATACAGTGTCTGATAGGCCGATAGTTTATCTTGAGTGAATCCACCGCCCCAGAAACGTTTACGATTCAAGCGTACATACCAGTTCGACAAGTTATCGTTAACGAAATCCGAGATTAAACGTCCGGCTTTTGTCGGTTCGTATTCATTGTAACAAGTATCTACTTCTTTTATTAATGTGTTCAGTACGGAAAGAATCCAACGATCGATTTCGGGACGTTCTTCCATCGGAACATCCGTCTCCTTATATTCAAATCCGTCTACATTCGCATAGAGAGCGAAGAATGAATACGTATTATATAATGTACCAAAGAACTTGCGGCGGACTTCTTCAATACCGTCTACATCAAATTTCAGATTATCCCAAGGAGAAGAATTCGTAATCATATACCACCGCAAAGGATCGGAACCGTACTTTTCAATTGTGGAGAATGGATCGACTGCGTTGCCCAATCGTTTGGACATTTTGTTTCCGTTTTTATCCAGTACGAGTCCGTTGGATATGACTGCTTTATAAGAGACACTATCGAACACCATTGTAGCAATGGCATGCAAAGTAAAGAACCATCCACGGGTCTGATCCACCCCTTCGGCAATAAAGTCAGCAGGATATACCAGATGTTTGTCTAACAATTCTTTGTTTTCAAACGGATAGTGAATCTGGGCATATGGCATAGCTCCTGAATCGAACCAAACGTCAATCAAGTCCGTTTCACGTTTCATTGGTTTTCCATCTTTGGAAACAAGGATGATGTCATCTACATACGGACGATGCAAATCGATTTTATTATAATTATCTTCCGAATACTGCCCTGGAACGAAACCTTTCTCTTTGTATGGATTAGATTTCATAAATCCTGCAGCGACCGATTTTTCTATTTCATTGTATAGTTCTTCTACGGATTCAATGCACATCTCATCGCTGTTGTCTTCAGTACGCCAGATCGGTAATGGAGTGCCCCAATAACGTGATCGGCTCAGATTCCAGTCGTTCAAGTTTTCGAGCCATTTACCAAAACGACCGGTTCCTGTTGACTCTGGTTTCCAGTTGATGGTTTTATTCAATTCCATCATCCGTTCTTTGCATGCTGTCGAACGAATAAACCAACTGTCCAATGGATAGTAAAGTACAGGTTTGTCCGTACGCCAGCAGTGTGGATAGTTGTGTACATGCTTTTCGATTTTGAAAGCGAGGTTGTTAGCTTTCATCATCATGCAAATGCTTACATCCAGAGTCTCATCCTGATCGGTCAGAGACGGATCATAAGCATTTTTCACAAAACGGCCGGCATATTCTTTATATAGATCAATATTAACGCGCTCTTTTACAAACGTTTCGTCAAGTTCATCTAAAGTATAGAATTTACCGGTCAGATCGACCATAGGACGGAGTTCCCCCTTTTTATTGACTAGTTGCAACGGAGGTACACCGGCTGCTTTAGCTACCAGGGCATCATCCGCACCAAACGTAGGAGCGATATGCACGATACCCGTACCGTCTTCTGTGGTTACATAATCACCCGGGATAACGCGGAATGCACCCTCTCCCGGATTTACCCAAGGAATCAGTTGTTCGTATTCCATGCCAACCAGGTCGGGGCCTTTATATTCGGCTATTACTTTGAACGGTACGAGTTTGTCACCAGGTTTGTAATCTTCCAGCTTCAGATCGGCAGCTTTAGGATTGAAATGTGCATTTAACAAAGCTTTTGCCAAAACTACAGTGATAGGTTGGCCGGTATATGCATTATAAGATTGTACGGCTACATAATCTATCTTCGGGCCTACACAAAGTGCAGTGTTTGACGGCAATGTCCATGGTGTGGTAGTCCATGCGAGAAAATACGGAGTCCCCCACTCAGCCATTTCCGGCTTTGGATTTTTCATCTTGAACTGAGCCACAACGGTAGTATCTTTCACATCACGGTAACAGCCCGGTTGGTTCAACTCATGGGAACTCAAACCTGTTCCGGCAGCCGGTGAATACGGTTGGATGGTGTATCCTTTATATAACAGTCCTTTTTTATATAATTGTTTCAAGAGCCACCACAATGTTTCAATATAGCGGTTGTCAAATGTGATATAAGGGTGCTTCATGTCTACCCAATATCCCATCTTGTGAGTCAGGTCTTCCCACTCTTTCGTGTATTTCATCACATCTTTCCGACAAGCTGCATTATATTCGGCTACGGAAATCTTTTTGCCGATGTCTTCCTTCGTGATTCCTAAAGCCTTCTCTACACCCAATTCAACCGGAAGTCCGTGAGTGTCCCATCCGGCTTTACGTTTCACCTGATAGCCTTTCATTGTTTTGTAACGGCAGAATATATCTTTAATAGAACGGGCCATCACATGGTGAATACCCGGCATACCATTGGCTGAGGGAGGTCCTTCGAAGAAAACAAACGAAGGACAGCCTTCACGTTCTGTCATACTCTTGGCGAAAACCTGGTTTTCGTCCCATTTTTTCAATACATCCTTGTTTACCTGTGAGAGGTCGAACTGTGAATATTCAGCAAACTTCTTGCTCATCTTTTATCTACGATTTTACAAATTACATGGTTCAAATGAAGATACTCTTTGTATTATTGAAGTAATCTTCTTATTTTAAGGGTGCAAATGTACAAAAACATTCTTTTTCTTACAAGAAAAGGCTTTTTAATTTCAATCCGTCAGAAAAGCCTTTCTATGATAAAGACTCTAAAAAGCATTGATAAAAGTCAAACAAAACAAATAAAATCTTGTTGTAGTGGAAATTTTAAACTATTACAGGATATGAATTACGGTATAAGCGTGTTATTCAGGGCAATTCCGCTGTTGATGGCTCTGTTCTGTTTCGGGTACGGAACATTTATTTATGTTTTGGGCGATGATCCAAGTCGGTTGGTAGCTGGCCCGGTAGTCTTTTCATTGGGGATGATCTGTATTGCACTCTTTGCAACAGCTGCAACTATCATACGACAGATTATCCATACATATGGGCGGAATTCAAAATACGCTTTGCCGATCATTGCCTACCTGTCTGCCGTGATTACTATCATTGGCGGGATTGTCATCTTCTCTACTTCTGATACACCGGGAGCATTCGTTGCCGGACATGTAGTGGCAGGTGTCGGATTGATCACGACATGTGTGGCAACAGCAGCCACTTCTTCAACCCGTTTTTCGCTGATTCCTCTCAATTCAAAAGCAAATGGGCATGATATACCCCAAGAAGCTTTTACCGACAGTCAGGAGCGTTTGTTAAAGGGGGTTGCAGTTGTAGCTTCTGGTGCAGCTTGGATATGGGCTTTCGTATTATTAGGACAAAGCGAGATTCATCCAGCCTATTTCGTAGCAGGCCATGTAATGATCGGTTTGGCCTGCATCTGCACAAGCTTGATTGCATTGGTGGCAACCATAGCCCGGCAAGTGCGGAATGTATATTCGGCAAATGAACGTAACCGATGGCCAAGGTTGGTATTGTTGATGGGGACAGTCTCTTTATTCTGGGGAGTGTTTGTGATTTTTGCCGATTCAAGTACAACAAACGGAGTGATCGGCTATATAATGATTGGTTTAGGATTGGTTTGTTATAGCATTTCCAGCAAAGTTATCCTGTTGGCTAAAATCTGGAGACATGAATTTAAGTTATCCAATCGTATCCCTATGATTCCCATACTTACGGCATTGACCTGTTTGTTCTTGGCTGCTTTTGCATTCGAACTTGGTACCATTCATGAAGATTATTTTATTCCGGCACGTGTTCTTGCAGGACTGGGAGCTATCTGTTTTACATTATTTTCTATTGTCAGCATTCTGGAAAGTGGGACTTCGACTCAATAATTTATTTATATTAAATGAGTTTTATGAAACAAACCTATTCTTTTATAGCAATAAACTGTCAATAATCTTTTTCCTTTTTACTGATTAAAAAAGGTTTCTAAATCGTTCCTTAATCCTTGATTTATGGAATAATATTTTGACATCAATGAAGGCCAACTACTACGGATATTTTTCCTCACCGATGAACCATTTCCTGATCACCGATGAACACCCTGTTGCTCGGTGATGAACGACCTCTTCATCGGTGATCAAGAGGTCGTTCATCATCGAGGTAAAAATGCACTCAATAATGACTGATTATCAATGGTTTAAGTTTTATATTTTGCGTAATACTACCATAGGATTATCAAAAATGACAGTTTAACAACAAGCACTTTAAGATAAAAATTCCATACTTAACACATCTACTAAGGTAGATACTTGTCAGGTACTCGCTATACATTTATTTTAAATGCGGAATATGTATTCAACCACTGATTCGCCTTCACGGCAAACTAACACGTCCCTTAAAAAGCAACTGCTTTAAACTTCATTCAAAATTGTATTTAATACAAATTATCAGCCATTTTATACGTTTATTGGCATTTTTTTACTTACCTTTGTCACGGTGTTAAATGATAGAACAATGCGCGGACAACTATTATTTATATTGATTTATCTGATATTAGCTGCTTTTATACAGTCGATATTGGGGAATTTCCCTCTTTATTTTTTCACATTTCCATTGAATGTGATTCTGGCGTTGATGTGGAGCTTTTTGCTATTTCGATTTTATAAAGAAAGAAACAGATTACCATTCACACGTTTTTTGCTATCTTCCCGGACGAGTATCTTTTCTATTATATCATTAATAGGTGGTAGTCTGATTATTGGATTGTTTCCTCAATTATCTGACAGTGAAGCAGGGATGAAAGAAGGGATCGCTGCTGCTCTGGGATGCTATAACTTCATGACTTCATGGATATTCATAGCTATTTTATTTCTGTTACTGAGTAATTTGGGATTAGTAATTATCCATGCTTGTTACCATCGTAAGAAAGCAAAAATGCGTTTCCTGCTCAACCATATAGGTTTGTGGTTAGCATTATTTGCCGGATTCTTCGGAAGCAGCGATGTGTTGATCACTCGTATTCCTTTGTATGCCGGAAAAACTGCTCAAGAGTCATATAGCATGGATGGTTCCGTATATCATCTGGATTATGAAATGGAACTGCATTCTTTTAACGTGGAATATTATCCGAATGGGATGCCTTCCCGATTTGCAGCCGATGTTCGCATTGGAGACCAAAGCACCGTGTTGGAAGTTAATCATCCGTATAACTATCGGTTTGGAGAGGATATATATTTGACCGGATATGATACGAGAAACAATGGTAATTCTCAATATTGTGTGCTGCAAATAGTACGTCAGCCTTGGAAATATATTACTGTGGTTGGAATACTTATGATGTTAGCAGGTGCCATACTGCTATTTATTAACGGGCCAAAACATACTCAATCATGATAACCTGGAATAATTTTCACCTGTTTGCTATTGTTTCCATTGTATTATGGCTGATAGGTGCCACATTTGCATTACGGTCTTCAAAACGAAGCAGAGCAGCGATCGGCTTGACATCGGCAGGAGTACTCGTTTTGGGCGTTTTTATTGTCGGCTTGTGGATGTTTCTTCAACGTCCACCATTACGGACTATGGGTGAAACTCGCCTATGGTATTCCTTCTTCATGGGAATCGCAGGTTTATTGACGTACATTCGTTGGAAATACAGATGGATACTTTCCTTCTCAACTCTCCTTTCTACTGTTTTCGTCATCATCAATTTATTGAAGCCTGAGATTCATGATCAGTCTTTGATGCCCGCCTTACAAAGCGCATGGTTCATTCCCCATGTCACGGTTTATATGTTTTCATATTCAGTATTGGGATGCGCCTTTATTATTGCAATTTGCGGTTTGTTGCGTCATAGAGAAGAGTATTTGGTGACAGCCGACAATCTGGTATATGCCGGAGTCGCTTTTTTAACAATCGGAATGTTGCTCGGTTCACTTTGGGCAAAAGAAGCTTGGGGGAATTATTGGAGCTGGGATCCGAAAGAAACATGGGCTGTGATCACTTGGATGGGATATCTTTTATATATGCATCTGCGTCTGCAGCAAAAGACAAAGAACAAGCTGTTATATATTATATTGATATTCTCATTCCTTACATTGCAGATGTGTTGGTATGGAGTGAACTATCTGCCTTCAGCTCAACAAAGCGTACATTTATATAATCGTAGTAACTAATTAAAAAAGAATGCACAATGAAAAAGAGTACAAAACTTGCCATTGCCCTATTGGTGGTAATAGTCTTATTGACCGTTACCTATCGCGTCGCGAACAAAGCTCCTTCTCAGGAACTTACTGCTGACGCACAGATGCAGGAAATTATTACATCGGGAGGCTGTCTGCGCTGCCATTCCGCAAACTCCGATCTCCCATTTTATGCCAGTTGGCCAGTTGCCGGGAATATCGTTATGAAAGACGTTGCCGAAGGCCACCGCACTTTCGATATGGCGGAAATGGTTGAAGCATTGAAAGCTGGAAAACCTGTGGGTAAAGTTGCTCTGGCTAAAGTGGAGAAAGTGATGATGGATGGAAAAATGCCTTTGCACCAATACTATATGGTACATTGGGGCTCGACTACCACAGGTGCAAAAAAAGAAATGGCACTTGCTTGGGCTAAACAGCACCGCCTTGCGCATTACGCTAACGGTCTTTCCGCTGAAGAATTCGCTAATGAACCGATTCGCCCCATTGCGGATTCTATTCCAGTGGACATGCGTAAAGTAATCCTTGGCGACTTGCTATATCATGATACTCGTCTTTCGGCAGACAATACCGTTTCTTGTGCTTCCTGTCACGGATTAAATACCGGAGGAGTAGACAATAAGCAATATTCCGAAGGTGTCGGTGGACAATTCGGTGGTGTTAATGCTCCTACTGTTTATAATGCCGCATATAATTTCGTTCAGTTCTGGGACGGTCGAGCCGGAACACTCGCTGAACAAGCCGCTGGCCCTCCTTTGAACCCGGTAGAGATGGCTTGTCACTCTTTTGACGAAATCATTGCCAAACTGCAGCAGGATGAAAATTTCTCCAAAGCTTTTACCGAAGTATATCCTGACGGTTATTCTGAAAAAAACATCACGAATGCTATCGAAGAATTTGAAAAGACATTACTGACTCCGAACTCACGTTTCGATCGCTATCTGAAAGGCGATAAAAAAGCTATTAATGATGTAGAATTGGCAGGTTACGAGCTTTTTAAAAAATATGATTGTGCTACCTGCCATGTTGGAGAGACCCTTGGTGGGCAGTCTTACGAATTAATGGGAGTAAAGAGAGATTATTTTGCTGACAGAGGTCTTGAAATGACAGAAGAAGATAATGGTCGTTTCAAACAGACTAAAGATGATCGTGATAAGCACCGTTTTAAAGTGCCAGGTCTGAGAAACATAGCTTTGACTGCTCCTTATTTCCATGACGGAAGCATGAAAACGATGAAAGAGGCTGTAGATTATATGGCAAAATATCAAATGAATCTTGATCTTCCGGAGGATGAACTAAACAAAATAGTTTCCTTCTTAGAAACCTTGACAGGCGAATACAAAGGCAAACTGCTGACAAATGACAATTTTAAAGAGTTATAATAAAGAAAGGGTCACCATCGGTGACCCTTTCTTATTACCTTATATAAAATATAAATTAATTAGTTACGAGGCAAAGCTTCTTTAACTACCATTGCACGACCTTCATATTCAGCACCGTTTAATTCTGAAATAACGTTTCTGGCTTCAGTATCATTTGGCATTTCAACAAATGCGAATCCTTTAGATTTACGAGTCTCACGATCGGTAATCAGTTTTACTGAATCTACTGTTCCATACTCTTCCATTACTTGTCTCAGGTCTGCTTCCTTAACACGATAGCTAAGGTTTCCAATGTACATATTCATAATACAAAAAAATAAAAATTGATAAATAAAATAGAAACAAGAGAGGTTTGAAATTATATCCGGATTTCAACTGATTAGGTAGAAAATGAGAGCAAAAATAAAACGATCAATTGTTTTCGGTTACAAATAACGGAATAATATTTGGATTATTAGCTATGAAAGGGCATTTATTTTCCAATAAATGTACTTTTATTCAATAAAGGTTGCTTTTTTATATCGTTTTTAGGGTATTGTCTAAGGTGCGGGCTCTTTTTACCATTGATAAATACGCGATCTTCATCTCCCATTTCTTGTACTAACAAGTCTACTTCTCGGGATTTTGTTTTATCTTTGTTCTTCTAATATTAAAAACTAAAATGAAACACTATCCGGTTGTCCTTTCTATTGCTGGCTCTGATTGTTCGGGTGGAGCCGGTATCCAGGCAGACATCAAAACTGTTTCCGCACTGGGAGTATACGCAGCATCTGCCATAACTGCTGTAACTGTGCAGAACACAAAAGGTGTACGTGCCGTACACGCTGTCCCGGCAGAAATCGTGTGCAGTCAAATTGAGGCAGTAATGGAAGACATGCGCCCGGATGCAGTAAAGATCGGTATGATCAGCGAACGAATCATCGTCCAGGTTATTGCAGCTTGCTTACGGAAATACAACCCTAAATATGTAGTATACGACCCAGTAATGGTATCTACCAGTGGAAAAAGACTAATGGAAGAAGATGCTATCGAAGAAATTAAAAAAGAGCTTTTTCCATTAGTCAGTCTCATTACTCCAAATTTGGATGAAGCGGAAGTGCTGGCGGGGAAACGTATAGATTCTTTTGAAATGATGAAATTGACGTCACAGCAGTTGTCAGAGTCATATGGGACATCTGTGCTTCTAAAAGGGGGCCACCTTCAAGGTGATAAAATGCTAGATGTACTTTATACTGATGGAAATATACATATATATAATGAGAAAAGAATTGTTAGCAGAAATTTGCATGGGACCGGATGTACCCTTTCATCAGCCATAGCCGCTTATCTTGCTTTAGGAGAGCCGATGGATAAAGCTGTATCAAAAGCAAAAATATATCTTAGCGGGGCTATCGAACATGGAAAAGATGTAAATATAGGGAGTGGAAACGGCCCTTTATGCCACTTTTGGGAATCATCAAAAGCGGTGATCCTCACATAGTAATTTCATGGTTACATCACAGAAAGCATAAAGACATTGCACAAAAGCACTCCTTTTGTGCCGTTATATTACAAAAAGATGTAACTTTGTACCCGCAAATTAAAATTTAGAACAAAAGTATGAAAGCATTTGTATTTCCCGGTCAAGGTGCCCAATTCGTGGGTATGGGTAAAGACCTGTATGACAACTCTGCGTTGGCTAAAGAATTGTTTGAAAAAGCAAATGATATCCTTGGATATCGCATTACCGATATTATGTTCAACGGTACCGATGAAGATCTTCGCCAGACAAAGGTGACTCAACCTGCCGTATTCCTCCATTCCGTAATCTCAGCTCTTTGCATGGGCGATGATTTTAAGCCGGAAATGACTGCTGGTCATTCACTTGGTGAATTTTCCGCATTGGTAGCTGCCGGTGCCCTTTCATTCGAAGATGGACTGAAACTTGTATATGCACGTGCCATGGCTATGCAGAAAGCTTGTGAGGCAACTCCTTCCACAATGGCCGCCATCATAGCTTTACCGGACGAGAAAGTAGAAGAAATATGTGCTTCTGTCACTGAGGGAGGCGAGGTTTGTGTACCTGCAAACTATAACTGTCCGGGACAAATTGTTATTTCAGGTTCCATGCCGGGTATTGAAAAGGCTTGTGAACAGATGAAAGCTGCAGGAGCAAAACGCGCTCTTCCTTTAAAAGTGGGTGGTGCTTTCCATTCTCCACTGATGGATCCTGCCAAGATCGAACTGGAGGCTGCAATTAATGCAACCGAATTCCACACTCCCAAATGTCCGGTTTATCAAAATGTAGATGCGCTGCCTCATACGGATGCTGCTGAAATCAAGAAGAATCTGGTAGCCCAATTAACGGCCTCTGTACGATGGACTCAAACAGTGAAAAACATGGTTGCCGATGGTGCTACCGATTTTACAGAATGTGGTCCGGGAGCTGTTCTTCAAGGACTGATCAAGAAAATCGATTCTTCAGTAAATGCGCACGGAATTGCATAAAATGATTTTATAATGAACCTTTCCTATGGTTCAAGTTTAAAGTAAGGATGCCTAAATTACTTTAAGACGAAATAACCCTTGTTGCATCATTGTAGCGAGGGTTATTATTTTTATGAACTTTGTTCCTTTAAATAATAGCACAAAAGTTGTCGTAAAGATGAAGTAAAAAAACAGTTCTGTTATTAAGGGGATAAACTTTCCTGTCTAAGTTTTTGTTGTTTATCAAAAGAATTCAATAAACTCCAAAAGCCCATGAAGATACACGAATATCAAGCAAAAGAAATTTTTACCGGTTACGGGATTCCTGTTGAAAGACATACTTTGTGTCATTCTGCGGAAGAAGCTCTCCAAGCATACCGGCGGATGAATGTCGACAGAGTTGCCATCAAAGCACAGGTACTGACCGGTGGACGTGGAAAAGCAGGCGGTGTGAAGCTCGTTAACAATGAAAAAGACGTCTATCAAAAGTCTCAAGAGATTTTACACATGAATATTAAAGGACTTCCTGTTAAGAAAGTACTTGTCAGCGAAGTGGTGGATATTGCAGCGGAATATTATATCAGTTTTACCATTGATCGTAATATGCGGGCTGTCACCCTGATGATGAGTGCTTCCGGAGGAATGGATATAGAGGAAATAGCCCGGCAGACTCCTGAAAAGATTCTTCGTTATTCTATTGATCCCTTCATTGGTATTCCCGATTATCTGGCAAGGCGATTTGCATTCAGACTTTTTGATAAAGCAGATCTCGCTGACCGTATGGCAAAAATCATTCAGGAACTTTACCAAGTGTTTATAGAAAAAGATGCTTCGCTCGCTGAAGTGAATCCTCTGGTGCTAACAACCAAGGGTACGCTTATTGCCATAGATGCTAAAATGACATTTGATGACAATGCACTTTTCCGTCATCCCGATATCCGTTCCCTATTCGAACCTACGGAGGAAGAAAAATTGGAGGCATTGGCAAAAGAGAGGGGCTTTAGCTATGTCCGTATGAATGGTGACATCGGGTGCATGGTGAATGGAGCCGGATTGGCTATGGCAACAATGGATATGATAAAGCTCTATGGAGGTAGTCCCGCAAACTTTCTTGATATAGGTGGAAGCTCTAACCCGATGAAAGTAATAGAGGCTATGAAGATGCTTTTGGATGATAAAAAAGTAAAAGCGGTGCTTATCAATATATTTGGCGGAATCACCCGTGGAGATGATATTGCTGAAGGTTTACTTCAAGCCTTCGATCAGATAGAAAGCAACATTCCCGTTATAGTTCGCCTGACAGGTACAAACGGAGATATCGGACGAGAATTATTACAAACCAATAATCGCTTTCTGGTTACTGAGACGATGAAAGAAGCTACAATTTCGGCCATAAAATCAGCAAAAGAAACATCTGCAAAGGAGGCAAACGTATGAGTATATTGATAGATAAACAAACACGCCTGATTGTACAAGGAATTACGGGCAGAGACGGTCTTTTTCATGCAAAAAGAATGCAGGAATACGGAACGAACGTAGTGGGAGGAACCTCACCGGGAAAAGGAGGAACAGATGTTAATGGCGTGCCCGTATTCAATACTATGTATGAAGCGGTGGATAAAACCGATGCGAATACTTCTGTTATCTTTGTACCTGCAAAGGTGGCTGCCGATGCGATTATGGAAGCTGCCGATGCGGGAATCAAACTAATCATTTGTATCACGGAGGGGATACCTACACTTGATGTAATAAAAGCATACCGTTTTGCCACTGCCAAAGGTGCCAGATTGGTTGGTCCCAATTGCCCGGGAGTCATCTCTCCTGGTAAATGTTTGGCAGGGATACTTCCCGGACAGATATTCAGTGAAGGATGTGTCGGAGTGATCAGCCGTAGCGGTACTCTGACGTATGAGATAGTTCACCACCTTACGCTGAACGGTATGGGACAATCTACTGCCGTTGGCATGGGAGGCGATCCTGTGACCGGATTATCTTTTTGCGACTTACTCCAAATGTTCCAGGAAGATACGCAGACTAAAGCCATCGTAATGATTGGCGAAATCGGAGGAAATGCCGAAGAATTGGCTGCCGAATATATAAAACAGCATATGACTAAACCTGTTGTTGCTTTCATTGCCGGACAATCGGCACCTCCCGGAAAACAAATGGGGCATGCAGGAGCAATTATTTCCGGAAGCAGCGGCTCGGCTGCAGATAAAATAGCCTTGCTGGAAGCTGCGGGCATAAAGGTAGCAGGAGAACCTTCGGAAGTACCTTTATTATTAGCTAGATTTAAAATATAAAAAGAAAAGAATATGAGTTTGCGAAAAGAATTAGAGCATCTAGTATCCCTTGCTCAGGAACGGATTAAAAAAGCACCGAAAGATACCCCTAAGGAAATTCTTGAATTATGGGAAAAAGATTTAGTGGATCTGGAGTTGGAACTCAATAATCTATCAGATGCGGAAGAAGATAATAACGAGGACTGACATACCTGATATTAAATTGAAAGTTTCAGTTCTGTGATCGCATCTATTTATACCTTAGGTATAAATAGATGCGATTGATTGAGTTTTACCGAAAAAAGCGTTTGATAAGGGAGACTGGTTAAAAAAATTAGGCTCCTTTATTTATTAACATAAAGGTATAAAAAGAAGGTTTGACTATCTGTTTTTTCTCCTAAATAGCCTGTCCGTAAAATAATAAGCTGTTTCTACTGACATAATGCCAATGATAGCACCCGCACTTACATCACTCAGCCAATGCCGGTTGTTTAATATCCTCGATGCACCGGTGACAACAGCCGGAAAGAAAGCAACCACGCTTATCCATTTAGAAAGGTGTTTATATTCTTTGTAAAGTATACACGCAGATGTGAATACGGTAGCGGTATGCCCCGAAGGGAAAGATAAGAAGTCAGAACTGTCCGGACGTAATACTCCTGCTACTGATTTTATAGTACAGACTACCAATCCCATAAGTGCAAATGAAAAGAGGAGTGAAACAAACATTTTTTTCCAATTACTGCGACTTTTCACACCGGATAGCTTCAAAATAAATAATACTGCCAATGGAAAATACGGCAGAAAATCATCATAACGATAATCAAAGGATGGCAAATGTATATTACGCAGATTATAGAAATATTGACTGGCGCTTTCTAAAACGCCTAATCTCAGTAAAACGATCATTATGGCACTGATAAAAAGCCAAAAAAATAGTCTGCGAGTCTCCATACTAAACTTGTTTTTAAAATAGTTCTTGCATTTTCGTGCTAAAGATAAAAATAACAAATGACTCGACTACATCATGAGAGGATATTTAGAATTGTTTATATTTTCCTTCAGCAATGAGACACTGTTATATTCAAAACAGCTATTGATCTTATACTTCTCAAAACAGAAAGAGACTGTACCAGAAACTAATAAAGTCCCGATACAGTCTCCCCTACCCTTAAAAAAAATCTGACCTGTTATCCGCAATGGAAGTATTCTTCCACTAATTCTATCATTTCTGCCGGTTTATCTTCAATGTCGCGACGTAAAGTAGCATCATTGTATGAACGTAGTTTCTTGATAATACCATCAATCATTGCCGGGCTGAACACGTTATGGCCTTCGAAGAAGGCCCGCTGTTTTTCAAGGCAGTCGGCTGATGCAGCGCAGCTGTCCGGCAATTGTGCCAATGCTTTCAGCTTATCGGCATTTTCTTTCTGATGGATATTTACATTGACATAGGTCTTCTCAGCCACTTCAAGAGCATTTTCCATCTCAAAACCATGACGGCAGGCAACTGCAAGACCGGCAAGCAGTTGATAAAGATCTGCCGAACCATCCGGTGAGCGCATCTCTACTGTCTGCTTTTGTGTCGTGTCGTAATGGCTTTCCGATTCTAGCGGATTTGCCAACACACACATATCTGTCTTGGCAGACCATCCCAATGGGACACGTACCAGGACTGAACGGTTGCGGTCGCCCCAACATACGTTGGTCGGTGCTTCCTGATGCGGTACCAACCGGAAATAAGAGGTCGGGTTCGTATTTCCAAATGCAGTGATAGACGGTGCAAGCTCCATCATGCCGGCAATGGCCTTACGTGCTGTTTCGGACAAAATACCATTAGTCAACATCTGATTTTTACCATCTTTCATGATACGCATGTGGATATGCAGGCCTGAACCTGCTTTTCCGGCAGTTATCTTCGGTGCGAAAGTAATGTTATAGCCATAACTGTATGCAAGATTACGAATGACCCATTTGGCAATCATCAACTGATCGGCTGCCTGCTCTGCAGGCACAGGAAGGAATTCTATTTCATTTTGTTCATAGATCTTACCATCCAATGTGAAGTTACCTACTTCGGAATGACCATATTTAATTTGACCACCGGTTTGTGCTATGTACGACATGCATTCCGTGCGGAAGTCATTGAATTTGGCATACGGTCCCGATTCATGATATCCTTTCTGGTCTGTTGCAGGGAACATTCCATCATCTTCGGAGATCACGTAATATTCCAACTCTCCCATTGCCTGAAATTCCATGCCCGTCACTTCACGGAAAGCTTTGCACGCTTTGCGTAAGGTATATTCGGGAGAACTTTCCAAAGGCTCGCCATCCTTATTGAAGAAGGAACAAAGCATCGATACCGTAGGCAGTTCAGCGAAAGGATCGACAAAAGCGGTACGGAAACGTGGGATGACATACAAGTCACTGCTGCCTGCTTGAATAAACGGGAACAGACTGGAACCGTCCACACGTTCACCACAAGTTAAGATAGCATCCAAATAAGCTGCATTATTGATTACAAAATTCAGTGTTTTCAGTCGTCCGTCAGCAGCGGGATACATGAAATTGACCATCTGAACGTCATTCTTCTGAATATAAGTAATGATGTCTGCTTTCGTAAATTCGGAAGCCGGTTTTTGAAGAAAAGCCACCAAACGATTGGGGTTCATTGCTAATTCTTGGTTCATAATATTCGGTTATTTTAATTGTTATTTGGCTAACAGTTTTATTTCGTACCAAAGATAGCAAAAAGTTAGTAAAATAAGCAAGATGAAGCGAAAATAAATTGATCATGCTTAACAAATGATATGTATTTGGCTGTTTATTGTCGTTTTCCAGCTATTTAACTCTCTCTGTTTTATAAATTTCACCGGAAATGCAACATATTTTGTAACTTTGCATCCCATAATTATAATGATGATTCTATAAATATAATGGCAAAGAATCCACAACGTCCCGTAAGCTCCATAGCTTTCCCTATTTTAGTTGCATTGAGTATCTCACACTGCCTGAACGATCTATTGCAATCTGTAATCACGGCAACCTATCCTTTGTTCAAAACAGATTTAGCATTGAGTTTTGCACAAATAGGATTGATCACATTAGTTTATCAGATGTCCGCATCTGTTTTCCAACCTGTATTCGGGTTGTTTTTTGATAAGCACCCCATTGCTTGGACACTTCCGGCAGGCATGTTATTCACAATGACTGGATTATTGAATCTTGCTTTTGCAGGAAATCTTTATTGGGTTCTTTTCTCGGTATTTCTGATAGGTATCGGTTCTTCCGTTTTGCACCCCGAGGCATCACGCATCACATCCTTGGCTTCTGGTGGTCGTAGAGGTTTGGCACAATCATTGTTTCAGGTGGGTGGAAATCTGGGCGGTTCGTTGGGTCCCTTGTTGGTCGCCATTTTGGTCGCTCCTTATGGTAGAGGTCATATCGCAGTGTTTGCCATACTTGTTTTAACGGCTATTATCGTGATGGTTCCTGTTTGCAAATGGTACAAACGTTATCTGGAAAGGATCAAGCGTGAACCGGAAAAGATGGAAACTCATCTTGCGATGCCGTTGCCAATGGGTAAAACGATTCTAGCCATCAGTATTTTGCTCATCCTAATTTTCTCCAAATACATCTATATGGCAAGTCTGAACAGCTATTATACTTTCTATCTTATTCATAAATTCGGGGTGAGCGTGCAACAATCACAACTCTTTCTTTTTATATTTCTGATTGCTACAGCTATCGGCACGTTAGTGGGTGGTCCCCTCGGTGATCGTATCGGAAGAAAATATATCATTTGGATTTCCATTTTGGGTACTGCACCCTTCAGCTTATGGATGCCACATGTCGGTCTGGCCGGGACAGTGATGCTCAGCTTCTGTGTAGGATTGATGTTGTCATCCGCTTTTCCCGCTATTCTGCTCTACGCCCAGGAGTTGCTTCCTAATAAACTTGGATTGATTTCCGGGCTGTTTTTTGGTTTCGCTTTCGGAGTAGCGGGTATTGCATCTGCCGTATTAGGTAATATGGCCGATAAATTCGGTATTGAATCCGTATATAACACATGTGCCTTCATGCCCCTTCTCGGATTTGTAACTTGTTTCTTACCTAATCTGAAAAAAAGAATTGCATTAAAATAAATGATATGAAAAAACCAGGCAAATTACATAAGTGGCAAAGGAGAATCAAATGGGCTGTTCCGACAGGGTTCATTCTTATAGCAGCCATTATCGTGGCAGCTAATTATGTGGTAGAATATAATACGGAAGAATTTGTTTATAAAGATCTTACTGCCATACCTTATAATAAAGCAGGATTGTTGTTAGGTACATCTAAAACATTGAAATCAGGTCTTCCTAATCAGTATTTCCTGAACCGGATAGGAGCAGCTATTGCCCTGTTCGAATCAGGAAAAATTGATGTGATAGTGATTAGTGGAGATAATAGCACTGAAGGATATAATGAACCTGAGGATATGAAAACGGAGCTTCTCAAGCGAGGAATTCCGGAAAACAAAATACATTTGGATTATGCCGGATTTAGGACATTAGATTCGGTTATCCGCATGGGGCAAATTTTCGGTCAGACTCGTTTCACTGTCATCTCCCAGGATTTTCATAACCGGCGTGCCATTTATATCGCACATGCCAAAGGATTCGAAGCAGTGGGATATAATGCCAAAGATGTCGATGCCTATAGTGGCTTCAAAACACAGGTCAGAGAAAAACTGGCAAGGGTCAAAGTCTTTTTAGACTTGTTTACTAACAAAGATCCTAAATTTCTGCGGGAAAAGGTAGTAATCGAATAGAAAGATAAGCCACCCTATTAATTTGAAACTTCTCTCTATTTGCATCTTTCCAGCGGAATTTTCTTATTTGACAGATAGAAACAATGTCAATGTCATATTTATCATTTGGAAAAGACAAAGGATTAAGTCACTTGTTATGTAACTTATTCCTTTGTTTTACTGACATTTCAACGATTGATCCATTAGACATCCTTACCCATCCGATAGGCTTCTTGCATGGCAGATTTATCTTTTATCTCCCCTACTTTCCATGCTCCGACTCCATATATAACACCTTTCTCTACCGGCCCCTCCAGGCAATCAAGAAATCCACGGAAGCCGTCGATCGTGCGTTCCATCATTCGGATTTCTGATTCTGCCGCTGCCACGATGAAATAAAACTCTTTATCTTTTATCTCAAGATAGCGCGCACAACAACGATCGATTAAGGTTTTCATCTGAGCGCACATGGTGTAAAAATAAACGGGAGTTGCCATTACGATCACATCGGCAGCAATCATTTTCTCAACCACTTCTGCCGCATCATCTTTCTGAGGGCATGGCTTGCCATACATGCTGCAAACGCTACATCCGGTACAATAATTAATTTGTTTGTCTTTCAGGAAAATCTTTTCAACCTCATTTCCTACTTCCAATGCACCTTTCATGAATTCATCGCACAAAACATCCGAATTTCCTCCCTGACGAGGACTGGATGAAAGCATCAATACTTTCTTACTCATTATTCTTGTATGTTATCAATTATATTGCTATTTCGATTATTTCACTCATTAGATTAAGACCGTTAAGTCTGTTTATAATTTCACAATGCAAAAATAGAGAAGAATAAGTAATAACCTTGTAGATATTTTACAGATTGTCGTACCTATTTTACAGATAAACAAGAAAACAGGAAGTTTTCAGAAAAAAAGTTCTCTTTGTAACTTCCGGTTTTAAAAAAATGCGTAATTTTGCACGCCATAAAAATAAAAGAATTTATGGCAATTTACGTAGAAGAAGTTTCCAGAACATTTGGTGAATATTTGCTTATTCCCGGTCTTACCACTAAACAGTGTGTCCCCTCCAACGTCTCTTTGCGGACACCATTAGTCAAGTATAAAGTGGGTACATCCCCAGCAATCGAATTAAACATCCCTTTCGTTTCAGCGATCATGCAATCCGTCTCAGGTTCGGAACTGGCTATTGAATTGGCACGCAACGGAGGACTCTCTTTTATCTTTGGCTCGCAACCCATTGCCAGTCAAGCGGAGATGGTACGGAAAGTAAAGAAATTCAAAGCCGGCTTTGTGACCAGTGATTCCAATTTGACTCCGGAACACACATTGGAAGACGTATTGCAATTGATTGAGCAAACCGGGCATTCCACAATCGGCATCACAGATGACGGTACACCGAACGGTAAATTGCTCGGACTGGTTACCAGTCGCGATTACCGTATTTCAAGAGATTCACGCGATAAGAAAGTCAAAGACTTCATGACACCTTTCGACAAGCTGATTGTCGGTGAAGTCGGGCTTACACTGAGTGATGCAAACCAGATCATTTGGGATCACAAGTTGAACACTCTTCCTGTGATCGATAAGAACCAGCATCTGGCATACTTCGTTTTCCGAAAAGATTATGACAGCCATAAAGAGAACCCAAACGAAGTTTCGAGCCCTGATAAAAAACTATTGGTCGGTGCAGGAATCAATACCCGTGATTACGAAGAGCGTGTTCCCGCATTGGTGGAAGCAGGTGCAGACGTTCTCTGTATCGACTCTTCGGACGGCTATTCGGAATGGCAGTATGAAACGCTGAAATGGATAAAGGAGAAATATGGAGATAAGGTATTGGTAGGTGCTGGTAATGTGGTGGACAAAGACGGATTCTTCTATCTGGCCGAAGCCGGAGCTGACTTTATAAAAGTAGGTATCGGTGGAGGTTCTATCTGCATTACCCGTGAACAGAAAGGAATTGGCCGTGGGCAAGCTACTGCATTGCAGGATGTTGCAAAAGCTCGTGATGAATACCAGGCACGTACAGGTATCTACATTCCGATCTGTAGCGATGGTGGTCTGGTACATGATTACCATATGGTGCTGGCTCTCGCTATGGGGGCAGACTTCCTGATGATGGGACGTTATTTTGCCCGTTTCGATGAATCTCCTACTAAAAAGCTTTGTATCAAAAATAATTATGTGAAAGAGTATTGGGGCGAAGGTTCCAATCGCGCACAGAATTGGCAACGTTATGATATGGGCGGAACAGCTTCCTTGAAATTCGAAGAAGGCGTGGACAGCTATGTTCCTTATGCTGGTAAGATGAAAGACAATTTGGCTGTGACATTAGGCAAAATGCGTGCAACCATGTGTAGTTGTGGAGCAATAACCATCCCTGAGTTACAGAAAAATGCAAAGATCACGATGGTTTCATCAACCAGTATTGTAGAAGGTGGGGCGCATGACGTGATATTGAAAGATAAAGCATAAAACGAATGTTTGCTCACGAAAAACGCTCTTTCTCATGAAAGGGCGTTTTTTTTATTCAGAATGTCCAGGGCTATTTCTTATCCACAAACCTGATAAACAATTCTTCTCTTAGACGAGTAGTTCTTCAATTGACATATATGATTCCCGGAAATATTATCTCACGAAACCATTCTTCGCAAAATCATAATATCCATCAATTTTTTCTACCGCATCAGCCTCTAAAAGCAATAGCAGTTCACGGGTGAATTCCAGATATGCCATACCATTTGCGGTTACGATTCTTCCATCGCTTACAGCTTGTATTTCTTGATAACCTGCATGATTGGTATACCGTTCACCGCCCCATAATTTTAATTGTGGAAGGGTATTACCCGTATGCTTTACTTCATTTAAAAAACCATGAGCTGCCAAAAAAGAAGCAGCATTACATATGGCTCCCACTATTCTGCCCCGCTTTATTGCATCTTCAACCAAAGGTACTACTTGTTCCGCTTCCTTTGAATTCCATTGCATCCCTCCAATCAGAATCAACGCTGCATAAGTGTCCGGTATAGTTAGGAAACTATAATCAGGTGCCGTGTGGAATCCACCCAAAGAAGACACTTCGTCAAGTGTCGGAGCGATTGTTTTAACTACATATTTCACTTCACTCCCCGGCATCACCCCTGTATTTAACGAAGATGCCAGAAATGCACCTTCCCAGTCTGCGTATTCATTCAGCAAGAGAAACAATACTTCTTTTTTCATCATTGAATCTTATTAAATTTGTTCACGCGGCAAATGTACATAATAAAAAAGGAGTTTCTTATCATTTTCTCCAATTAAATAAAATACAAATAAATCACAAATCGGCAAGATTGTACAACACTTCGCTTCTATAATTTACCTACCTTTGCTTTTGAAAAAATTAAATAAAACGATTATGGAAACAAAGTATTGCCAAAGCTGTGGTATGCCATTGCAAAAACAAGAAGAACTGGGGACAAACCGTAATGGAAGCAAAAATGAAGAGTATTGCTGCTATTGCTATAAAGATGGTGCATTTACTATGGATTGTACCATGGATCAGATGATTGAACATTGCGCGCAATTCGTTGATGAGTTTAATAAAGATTCCGGTGTAACTTATACAAGAGAGAAAGCAATTGCCGAAATGAAAGCATACTTTCCCACATTAAAACGTTGGGCGGGGAAATAATAGTAAACATCGTATGGTGGAGACAGATACAGTTCATATCTATTCAACATATATGTATATTGGTGAATATGAACTGTGTCTGCTAAACTTAAAAGCTGAATAAATCACTTTCGGAGAAAAGCTAAATTAACGCTATGGCTATTTAAATTTTGAATTCGGATGATGATGTATCAGGTTTATAATGGAAACCATCCGAAGTTTTCCTATTCTGTTGAAATGGGGTTTCTTTTCTGCTATCTTTTCTGTTGAAACTACAGATATTATAAATGCAAATGCTACGAACAATACAATAACCCATACAAATGGATTCCATCCATATGTGGAGAGTACAATACCGGTCAATGATCCCATGATACTGGATCCGACATAATAAAACAACCAATAGAGACACGTGGCACTACTTTTTGCATATTGTGCATTACCGGCTACAATTCTGCTTGCCATCGTATGTGTACTGAAAAAAGCAAATGTAATGACACCGAGTCCTAATATAATTGTCCAGAGTTGCATGATCAGCAATAACAATAAGCCTACGAGCATAAGTATAATTGCTCCCCTCAATAGAATAACCGGATCATATTTATCTGAAAGTTTACCCGTAACGATGGAACCGGCCACCCCTACCGTATACATCATAAAAATCATAGCTACAATATAATGAGGCAGGCCGAACTGTGGAGATTCCAAAATGAAGGACAGATAATTGTATATGCTTACAAAAGCTCCCATAACCAATGCTGCAATCATGTACATTCCCAAAAACATAAACTTTCCAAGAAAGCTCGACATTTGGCTTAGTTTGTCCTTGATGTGTACCCGACTTGGAGAGAAATTTGTTGAAGAAGGAATCTTTCGAACAAAAATGATGCCAAGTAGTAAACTGATCACTCCTATTACAAAGGCAGCATAACGCCAATCACTCCAACCGGAAATAAGCGTGCCTGTCACACGCCCCATCATCCCTCCTATTGTATTTCCACTTAGATACAAGCTGATAGCCAAACCAATGACAGAAGCGCTGACTTCTTCGGATAAGTAAGCCAATGCAACCGCAGACACTCCCGAAAGAACCATTCCCTTCAGAAAATTTATTATTAAGAGCATTGGGAAGCTCCAAACAAAAGCAGATGCAATGGTCAATAAGGATGAAACGACAAGGGTAAATCCCATCAACTTTTCACGTGAAATGCAATCTGCTTTAAAGGCGAAAATGAATAATCCTACAGCCATACCAACTGTCGATACTGAAACTGCCAGGCTACTCATCACCGGGGTTATATGAAATGAAGTACAAAGTTCCGAAAGCATCGGTTGGAATAAATATAATTGTGCAAAGACGGAAAGCCCTGATATAAATATGCAATTCCTTATTCTTCGGAAAGCTTTGGAATCCTTGGCTACTTTTTCTCTCCCATTTACAATTGTTGAGCAACTATATTTATTTATTGATTTCATAATCAGTCCATTTTATATGCAAATGTACATATAAAATAGAAACATGTATTCTTGCAAAAAGTTTTTTTCAGTGAGATCCATTGATTATTCAAAAGTCGAATATATACGGAAGCAAAAAGCACACATATTTATCCCAATTCGTAACCCAAATTCTCAAATGTATAGAATGTCAAATCTCAGAAATGCAGATGAAACAGGATATGAAAGACAAAACAAAAAGACTCTAAGAGAAATAATCCGATTAATATTGATTACGTTATTAATAAGACACGATCTTCCTGTGATTTATTTAGTAACTGATCGACTAACTTATATAATGTATATTGAATTAAGTAACAGATTAAAATTATGGATATAAATAAACTATTTAATGATGTATCAACTATTCTAAGTAAAAATGATTTTTTACGCTATCTTTTAATAATAGGGATTATAGCCTTTTGTGCTTTAATGTTTTATAATATCGGTAAATGTGTAGGAGTTTGGTTTGCCTAATTTTATGTATTCAGTGTCTAATTATAATCTCTTATACCTTACCTTCTATTCCATGCCTGCACATTCGCCCTAAGACACGACTGCCCATTGATGCAAATAATATTATCATGCATAATATAAGTATTAAATTATTTATTTTCGAGATCAAATAAGTAATTTAATACTATCTTTCTAAGATTAAAGATCTTATTCATCCCATTCTTTCTCCAACTTTCCGTTTATGTCGTAACGTGACCATCGTCCTATTTTGTAATCATTCTTATATTCCCCTTTCTCACGTAGTTGTCCATTTTTCACATATATGGCTTCATATGGTCCATGCCGGTGTCCTTTCAGATAAGTTGTGGTTTCTATAAAGTCAAATTGATTACTGACCACTAATACTTTTTCTTTCCCGTTTAACTTACCATTTTCATATTCGCCTTCCCGCTTGACTGCACCGGTTTCATAATCCAAATCTTTACAAATACCGTGTTTCTTATCATTACGGTAATTATATTCTTTCAGACGCTGACCTTTGGTTCCGAATGTTACTGATAGTCCATTCAACTCATCATTATCATAGCTTTCTATTTTCAACGTATCTCCCAATTCATCGAATTTTATCCAACGGGCTACCTTTTTGCCGGCTTTGTAATATCCCTTCAAACGTGGAGCGCCATCCATGTAGGTCTGAATATATTCTCCTTCAGCAAGTCCGTTTATATAACAAGAATTCTCTATATAATCATAAGTACCTGTTATGTGACGCATTTGTTTACCCTCGGGTAGTCCATCTTTATAATTGCAATCTTTCACCAATTTGCCGTCATGATCGTAACGACGGTCGATGCCATCTTCTTTTCCTGCTTTATATTCTTTTTCTGTTTCTACTGTTCCATCGGAATAATATGTCTTTTTCATACCATCCAACTTCCCATCGGCGTAGTTTGTCTCTGTCTGAAGTTTACCGTCGTAGGATGAATATTCCTTGAAAGTACCATTTTTACGTCCTTCTTTATATGTCCCTTCAGTACGAAGTTTATTGTATTCGTACTCTTGATACGTACCGTCATAAAATCCGTCTTTAAAACCGGCAAGAAGGTAGGCTGAATGATATCCATCGATGATACGATGTTCACCATTTAGCGATTTTTCTTTTTTAGCATCGCGGAAAAGCAACCGCCCATCGCCCACATTCACAACAGTTATTTCTTCTATTTTGTACTTTTTCTGTGCCATGACAGTTGGCGCATTACACATGCAAGCAATAAGAACCGTTGTAATTACCCAGATTTTCATTCTCATCATTTTTATATTTCTATTGCATGAAACCGTTATATTCTCCATATATAATAGTTCAAAGATACACACAATATGTGAAAACAACTCCTAAAAACCGTATAAAATCACTTCATGCTACAATAATTTCATCAGCTCTGCCGCACGGCATGCTTCTATTGAATTGCTAACTGACAGTTTTTCAAGAATATTTTGACGGTGTCGGTTTACGGTATTCACGCTGATACACAATTCAACGGCAATTTCCTTGCTCGGCATCCCTTTCCGTATAAAGCGTAAAATTTCTTTTTCACGTTCTGAAAGGATATTCCGATGTTCCTCCGAAAACGAATGAGTTTCAACCATGCCGCTTTCCATCTGCGTAATGGTAGGGTAGATCCCTTGCTCTGCACGTTGGTCTGCAGCAAGTGAATATGAACAGAATATAAGCCATACATTGCCATCAGGCGTATTTTCCATAATTTGGACCAAGTTATCGACATACTGATATTCTTCACTCTTATTCCTCATTCGCAAACGGCACCTTCCCCGGTATTTCAATCGTTCTATGGGAGGAAGTGCAAACGTTTTTTGGAAGAATGAATATTCCAGCAAGCGTTTCTCGACCAGATCTTCCGGATGAATACGCCTGTATATGTAATCTTCATCCATCGAATCTATCATATCTAGAGCAGATTCGGCCGGAGTCAAACCTAAAAAATTAGCCCAAGGATGAACAGACACGTAACTCTTCCGGTTTGATAAATCGGAAATCACTGCACATCCTCCATTGATCTTCGTCAACGAACGAATGAACCGAAGCTTCTCTTCTAATATTTGTTTATCCAACCCTGTATGATCTATCTCTTGGGTTGCATATACTTCTTCTATTTCTTTTTGTAATACGTCCATTCTATAAAATGGTTATTATTCAGTATTGCTGCTTTATAAAATACAGTGTAATTTTGCCGCACAAAGATATGCAAATGCCTTAATTAATGAACGATGAAATATAAGTGATTATGAAGTGCCTGAAAATTAATTTAATTTCGCTTGCTCTGCTGGCGGTAACTAACATGATGGGACAAAGTTTAGAGAAAATGAATTGGTTGAACGAACCGGAGCATTGGGAAATAAAAGGTGGAAAAACACTTGTAATGGATGTTCCTGCCAAAACTGATTTTTGGCGTATATCCCATTACGGCTTTACTGTAGACGACGGGCCTTTCTATTATGCTGTCTATGGGGGTGAATTTGAAGTCAAGGTTAAAATAACAGGAAATTATGTTACTACTTTTGATCAGATGGGGCTTATGATACGCATTGATCATGAAAACTGGATAAAAGCAGGAGTAGAATATGTAAACGGAAAGCAAAACGTTAGCACTGTCGTTACACACAAAACGAGCGACTGGAGCGTAGTTCAACTACCGGATGCGCCTCGTTCTCTTTGGATCAAAGCAGTTCGTCGTCTGGATGCTGTAGAAATTTTCTATTCGCGAGATGATAAAGATTACATCATGACGCGTACCTGCTGGTTACAGGATAATTGTCCTGTAATGATCGGCTTAATGGGGGCATGTCCGGATGGAAAGGGATTCATAGCTACGTTTGAAGAATTTAAAGTAACTCCTTTACCGGATTTACGTCGTTTGGAATGGGCAAAGAAACAGGGAAAATGACAATCTTCATTTGCCGTTCTTAAAAAAGATTGAGATTCCGACAAAAATAGGAGGGTTCAACTTACATTTACCGGTAATGATAATGAAGCGTACTCCCAAAAGTCGGAAATTCAACTACGAGAGTACGCTTCATCTTT
This sequence comes from Jilunia laotingensis, assembly GCF_014385165.1. Classification (NCBI taxonomy): domain Bacteria; kingdom Pseudomonadati; phylum Bacteroidota; class Bacteroidia; order Bacteroidales; family Bacteroidaceae; genus Jilunia; species Jilunia laotingensis. Next base: position 3,846,013 of record NZ_JACRTF010000001.1, read on the forward strand.
CCATCAAGTGAAACCATTTATTCAAAGTAGTTCTTTCAATAGATCCCTTATGTTATTCAATCGAATAAAACGAGGATGATCTATCTCACCTTCAAATTGTTCGTGCTGCCACGTAATGTGATAAGGTATGTGGGCGGCATGGCCTCCTAATTCCAGTACGGGAATAATATCTGAATTAATAGAATTACCTATCATCATGAACTGTTGCGAAGAACAGTTTAATGTATCGAACAGTTTCGAGTAATCTGCCGTTTTCTTATCACTCATTATTTCGATATGGGAAAAATAATCCTGTAATCCCGAATTTGATATTTTCCTTTTCTGATCAAACAAATCTCCTTTAGTGGCCAACACTAACACGTATTTTTCACTCAGTTGAGATAAAACCTCTTCTACACCATCCAACAGTTTGATCGGTCTTTGCAAAAGCTCTTGGCCTTGCTTAATAATCTCGCTTATCCAATGCCCATTGACATCGCCATTGGTAACACGACAGATTGTTTCAATCATGCTTAACATCATACTTTTCAATCCGTATCCGTAAATATGTAAGTTTTTCATTTCCGTCTTGAAAAGTTCTTGTGAAGCCTCAGAGTCTGGTAAGTATTGGATTAACAGTCTACAAAATGCTTTCTCAAATTCCTGAAAATAAAGTTCATTCTCCCACAGAGTATCGTCTGCATCGAAAGCAATAAATTCCACTTCATTTTTCATCAATTCCATCTTTCTTTTTTGTTATTTGCATGCAAAAGTAATCATTTTTTTAAATAGTCTATTAAAAAGAATATAATCTTGCAAATTATAGCGACCTTTGTAATTGAAACTCAATATATCAATTACAAAGGCAAAAATTACCGTTCAAAATACAGACATTAGCGTTATCAAGTACAATGAGGAAGACTACATTAGCCTTACAGACATGGCAAGAAGCCAACTGCAAGAACATATTATCTTCCGTTGACTTAGCCTTAAAAGCACTATCAAATATCTTGGCGAATGGGAAATGCTGTATAACTCCGATTTTAATTGTACCGAATTCGGTACAATTAAAAATGCAGCGGGAAGTAACAATTTCGTGCTTTCGGTAATGGAGGGAAGCTAATCCCGAACTGAAAGGAAATATCCGTGATTATGCTACTATCAACGAACTGATCTGTCTGTCAAATATGGAGAACCTAAATGCTGTGTTTATCGAACAGAATATGGCACAAAGAGAGCATCTTGTTAAGCTAAACCAAATAGCCATTCATCAAATGAGTATATTGGAAAGTGGTGATAATCGCAGTCGTAAGTTATTGAAATAAAGAATTACGAAAGGTAATAAGAATTACGATTACGAACAGTTCCTTGAACCAATGTGCAAATTCATGACATAAAAACGATTGTCACGAATCTGTAAAATCATACTTGCCTGTTTCCGCAATGAATTCATAACTTTGCGGTTGGTCAATGCAACGAAGTATTCTACCATAAATCACACATTCATTATGAAGAATGACCAATTTACCCCGTTTCCTGTCTGCCACATGGCGAATGACAACATCCTCCAGCTTATTGAAGAATGTGGCATGGAGGGTTATGGTATTTACATCGCATTGGTATGCGAAATACGTCTACGGGATGACTATCGCTGCCAAATGAAATCGATCACTGCATTGGCACGCTGATGGAGTTGTACACCGGAATGTTTGAAGAAAGTGATTTGTAACTTCGGACTTTTCCAGTTGGAAGAGGCAGACGGAAATACATTTTTCCGCTCTCCGTTACTGGAATCGGTCATGGAACCTCTGAAAAGAAAACGGGCTCAGTGTGCGGAAAAAGGTAGGAAAGGCGGAAGAAAACCTAAAGAAAAAATGGAGTAAGCAAGAAAGGATAGTATTGAGGAGCAATTGATTAAAAATGAATTGAAAGAGATATTTTTCCGAAATAATCACTGATGAGAAAGCTAACTGGAAAGCTAACGCGAAACCGAGTGAGAAACCGAACGTGAAAGCCCCCTTAAGTAGCATAGTATAGAAGAGTAAAGAATAGAAGAGTAGAGGACAGTAGAGAAAAAGAAGAGCAGAAACCGAAAAAAGAAAAACAAACCTCCCCTCCTCCTCCTCCACTTCATTTTTCTTGGGAAAGAGGCATTAGTGCCACCGTCATCGGAATGGAGCGAAGAATTAAGTTTATAGCAATTGCAGTGTCGATGTAAGTGGTGAAATCATTAACGAACTATTAATATAAGTAATTTTGGTAAAAGTATCAGTAATCTGTCTATAAACTTTTTATACGAAATGCCCTAATTTTGTTGCATCAAAAAAACATTAATCAGAAAAGGTATGAAAACTAAAATCTTTTTATTAACTGCAATAATTATAACGATGTTCGGAGTAAATTCAGCAGCGCAGAATAAATCTGCCCAAAAGAAAGTATTGATTGCATATTTTTCTCGTTCGGGCAATACCCGTACCCTGGCGAACCAGATCAAGGATATTACCAATGGAGATATTTTTGAAATTCAAATGTCTAAAGCCTACCCTGAAGAATATAGTGCATGTACGGAAGTAGCAAAAAGAGATAAAGAAACCAATGCCCGTCCGGAATTAAAGGCAAAGGTCCACAATCTAGATACATATGATGTTGTTTTTATCGGTTATCCCAATTGGTGGGGCACAGCTCCGATGATAATATGGACTTTCATGGAAAGCCATAATTTATCAGGAAAAACGCTTATACCGTTCTGTACTCATGGTGGCGGAGGCGAGCAGAATTGCTTTACAGACTTAGCCGATCATGCCGGAAAAGCCGACATATTGAAAGGATTCACTGTGAGTGGCAGCAGGGCAAAGTCCGTAAAGCCGCAAATAGAAAGTTGGTTACACGAAATTGGTATTGTAAAATAAATAATTTAAAAGATATGGAAACAGTAAGATTGAATAATGGTGTGGAAATGCCGATTTTAGGATTCGGTGTTTATCAAGTAACAGATGCAAATGAATGTGAACAGTGCGTCTATGATGCCATCATGACAGGATATCGTTTAATCGATACAGCGGCTGCTTATATGAATGAAGAAGCTGTTGGACGCGCTGTCAGAAGAAGTGGTATTCCCCGAGAAAATCTTTTTATCACAACTAAACTTTGGACTCAGGATGCCGGATACGAGAATGCTAAGAAGGCGTTTAAGAAGTCGATGGATCGTCTTGGACTCGACTATCTTGACTTGTATCTCATACATCAACCTTTTGGAGATTATTACGGCTCTTGGCGTGCAATGGAAGAGTTGTATAAAGAAGGTAAAATACGGGCTATAGGTGTTTGCAACTTTTATCCGGACCGGCTGGTCGACCTGATTTCACACAATGAAATTGTTCCTGCGGTCAACCAGATAGAAACTCATCCCTTTTTTCAGCGTATAAAGGAGCAGGCATTGATGGAAAGCCGTGGAGTCCAGATTGAATCATGGGGGCCTTTTGCCGAAGGAAAGAACAATTTATTCCAAAACGAATTTCTAAAGAACATAGGGCACCAATATGGTAGGACGATAGCACAAGTGGTATTGCGTTGGTTGATCCAACGTGGTGTGGTTTGTATCCCTAAATCTGTTCACAAAGAGCGTATAATAGAGAATTTCAATGTATTCGACTTCACTTTATCCGACGAAGACATGAAACTAATAGCTTCATTGGATACTAAAGAAACTTCATTTCTTTCCCATTATGATCCGGAAACAGTGGAATGGTTGGGCAATGTTAAATTTGATATTTAAAAGATACATGCTCTCTATTCTATCAGATTAATTGGGAAAATATATCATGAAGGCACGATACTTTTTCTAGGAAAGCATGGTACCTTCATATTTATTGTATATATTTACAAACAAAATTTGCATGTGAATTACATTATCCATTATTATGAAAAAAGTAAAAATTACAGTATTAAAGACAACTTTGGATAAAGAGTTAGCCGAGGAATATGGGGTGAAAGGCTTAACGGCATGTCCTATGTTGCAGGAGGGACAAGTCTTTTTGGCTGATTATGCCAAACCGGAAGGTTTCTGTGACGAAGCTTGGAAAGCAATCTACCAATATGTTTTTGCTTTGGCACACGGATCGGGCAAAGAAGTGTTTTATTATGCTGACTGGATTAGAAAACCGGGAATTGCCATTTGTAGCTGTAATGATGGATTACGACCGGTGATCTTCAAACTTGAATCAACAGACGAAGAATCTCATATTGAATACGCTCCAATCCGATGATCTATAATGACTGCTGTGCAGTGACAATATAAACACATTTAAGTATCACCACCATAATACAAAGAAATCGTTGTATGCTACAATAATATAAATATGGAAACATCAAAAGTTTATTTTACAAACCTACGTACGACTCCTACTTCCAATCTGCTCGACAAAATGGAACGACTGGTAAAGAGAGCAGGTATCGAAAAGATTCCTTTTAAGGACAATTTCGTAGCTATTAAGATCCATTTCGGTGAACCCGGGAATCTGGCTTATATACGACCAAATTATGCCGCAAGAATGGCTAACGTACTACGTAACTTGGGTGCAAAACCCTTCCTCACCGATTGTAATACGCTCTATTCCGGTCACCGTGCAAATGCCGTGGATCATTTACAAAGTGCGATGGAGAACGGATTCAATCCGATCTCTGCCCAATGCCAAGTGATCATTGCCGACGGATTGAAAGGTACGGATTGCAGAGAAATCCCTTTAGACGGTGAATATTGCAAAGCCCCTAAAATAGGAACTGCTATTGCCGATGCAGACATCATAATCAGTATGAATCATTTCAAAGGTCATGAACAAGCCGGATTTGGTGGAGCATTGAAAAATCTAGGCATGGGATGTGCCAGCGTCGGTGGTAAACTGGAATTGCATAGCGCCTCACAACCCCGGATAGATATCGGAAATTGCAGGAGTTGCAACATCTGTGTAAAGCATTGTGCCCATGATGCCGTACATCTGAATGCTGACCGCAAAGCTGAAATAGATTATGACAAATGTATCGGATGCGGACAATGTGTAGCTCTTTGCCAATACGATGCTGCCGTGATGGGTGCCGGGGATACTTCGGAACGCATGAACTACAAAATAGCCGAATATTCGCTTGCCGTAGTCAAAGGGAAACCACATTTCCATGTTAGTTTTATAATGAATGTGTCGCCCGAATGTGACTGCTGGAATCATAATGATGCCGCAATTGTACCCGATTTGGGAATACTGGCATCCTTCGATCCGGTGGCTCTGGATAAAGCATGTGCCGACCTTGTTATTCAGTCACCGATTTTACACAGTGAAAACCGTTTATCCGATAAACATGATCATGAAGATCTTTGCGGAAGGGATAAATTTCACCTGATGCACCCCGATACCGATTGGCTTGCAGGGTTGAAACATGCAGAAAAAATTGGTCTAGGAACAATGAATTACGAATTAATCCGTATTTAAGATTAAACCATTCTTTTAAAATATTATCTTATAATTAATAATGTCATCAATAAACAATATGGAAACAACAGCAAAACTTTATTCACTGAATTACAGCAACATTAAGACGTACTTGTTCGCCCTGCTATTTGTTGCAGGAAATATTGCATTTCCCCAGCTTTGCCATCTGATCCCTGCAGGAGGCCCGACTCTATTACCTATTTACTTTTTCACGCTAATTGCCTCTTATAAATATGGTTTCCGTGTGGGGTTACTGACAGCTATCTTGTCACCGATAATCAATCATTTACTCTTTACCATGCCCGCAGCTTCCGTATTACCGGCAATATTGATCAAATCTTCTTTGCTGGCAGGAACTGCCGCCCTTGCAGCACGGTATGTCAAAAAGATCTCTTTATTGGCAATCCTTGCCGTAATACTATCTTATCAAATAGTAGGCAGCGCATTCGAATGGGCACTTGTAGGAGATTTCTTTGCAGCCGCACAAGACTTTCGAATGGGAATTCCGGGAATGCTCATTCAGTGGTTTGGTGGATATGCATTGTTAAAAGCAATCGCTAAACTATAACGATTATGGCGAAGACTTTTGATGAAGTGATGGAACGTTTTCGCTCTATCACTTTCCGTGACGAGTTTGATATCATAGTTGCTATCGCCAATGGCGGTATTGTTCCGGCAGCCATTCTCAATCAACGCTTACAAAAAGAAATCTACCTGTTGAAGATCAATCTGAGAGATGAATATCAACATCCGAAGTATGAGCGGCCTAAACTGTTGTCGCCAATAGATTTTGACTACAAGAATAAACGTATCTTATTGGTCGACGACCGGATAAAAACCGGATCGACCATAAAATTGGCGAAGGAACTGATGGACGAAGCCGCCACGATCAAGACTTTTGCAGTTAACGGAAATGCGGATTATGCTCTCTATGATGAAGCATGCTTCAAATTTCCCTGGATCATCTGATAATGAAGAATTTTAAAATATAATTCAATATGGATAGAAGGGATTTTCTCAAAACAGTAGCGATTGCAAGTGCAGCAATGACCATACAACGTTCGGAAGCGATGGACGTTTTGACTCAAGCCGTGAATAATACCGGTAAACCGGATCTTGTAGCTGTAATGGGAGGTGAGCCGGAAATAATGTTCCGTCGAGCGATCACCGAACTGGGCGGTATGAAACAGTTCGTAAAACCAGGTCAAAGGGTCGTTGTAAAGCCCAATATCGGATGGGACAAAGTACCGGAATTGGCCGGGAATACGAATCCCAAACTGGTTCAAGAGATCGTGAAACAATGTTTTGATGCCGGTGCTAAAGAAGTGACCGTATTCGACCACACCTGTGATGATTGGCAGAAATGTTACAAGAACAGTGGCATCGAGGCTGCGGCAAAAGCTGTCGGGGCAAAAGTAATGCCTGCTCATCTCGAATCATACTATCGACGGATAGATCTTCCAAAAGGCAAGAGCATGAAGCATGCTAAAATACATGAAGCCATTCTGAATTGTGATGCCTGGATCAATGTTCCCATCCTTAAAAACCATGGAGGAGCCAATCTCACCATCTCAATGAAAAATCATATGGGCATTGTATGGGATCGGGGCTATTTCCATCAGAACGACTTACAGCAATGTATTGCCGATATCTGCACCATGCAGAAAAAGGCCGTATTGAATGTAGTAGATGCATACCGTATCATGAAGACGAATGGCCCGCGAGGACGTTCTGCATCGGATGTGGTACTTTCAAAAGGACTCTTCGTTTCACCAGATATTGTCGCTGTGGACACAGCCGCTGCCAAGTTCTTCAATCAAATACGTGATATGCCTTTAGATACAGTCGGACATCTGGCAAAAGGGGAAGCACTGAATATCGGTACGATGAATCTTGATAAACTGAACATAAAGCGAATTAAGTTATAAAACAATGTTGAGAAAAATACGTGTTATTATATCTGTGGTGCTTTTTGCACTCATAACGTTCTACTTTCTGGATTTTGCGGATATCCTGCCAAACAGTTTCCATCGTTTGGCACATATCCAGTTTGTTCCGGCATTTTTATCCCTCAGTTTGGGAATACTGGTATTCTTGATTGTTTTAACGTTGATTTTCGGACGTATTTATTGTTCCTCCATCTGTCCAATGGGTATTTTTCAGGATATGGTTGCCTGGATTTCCAAAGTAACATCCAAAAAGAAAAAGAGATACAGTTACAGTCCTGCAAAAAACATACTGCGATGGAGCATTGTAGGTATAGCGACATTAGCAACCCTTATGGGATTCACATTCATATTGGCTTTGCTCGACCCTTATAGTGCTTACGGACGTATCGTAACGAATGTGTTCAAGCCGGTATACATGTCAGGTAATAATCTTCTCGAATCTGTTTTTTCACGTTTTGAGAATTATACTTTTTATCAGGTAGATGTTGCCATATTAAGTGTCGCATCATTTGTAATTGCACTGGTCACATTTTGCATCATCTTCTATCTGGCTTGGAAACATGGACGGACCTGGTGCAATACGATATGCCCTGTAGGAACTCTGTTAGGATTCGTCGGCCGTTTCTCCATTTTCAAGGTTCGCATAGATTTTGAAAGATGCAATGGTTGCGGACAATGCGCCACCAAATGTAAGGCTGTCTGTATTAACAGCAAAGAACATGCGATTGACTATAGCCGGTGTGTCGATTGTTTCGATTGCCTAGAGGCTTGCAATAAACATGCATTAGTATTCGCCCCTTCTCTCTCTTCATTAAGGAGACAGGAAAAATCGGATGCATCAAAACGTCGTTTTCTAGTGGCAGGAGCAATGGCTGCCACAACACTACCTAAAGCCCTGGCACAAGTGAAAGAGGCATCCGCCAGTCTGGAAGGGAAAAAATCACATAAAAGAGAAAATCCCATAACGCCTCCGGGATCGATAAGCCGTGATCATTTTGTACAGCACTGTACATCTTGCCATCTATGCGTCAGTAAATGTCCATCACATGTCTTAAAACCAGCATTTACGGAATACGGTCTGGCAGGAATAATGCAACCTACGGTTTACTTTGAAAAAGGGTTCTGTAACTTTGATTGTACCGTATGCGGTGATGTGTGTCCCAATGGTGCCATCAAACCGTTGACAATCGAACAGAAGCATCTGACCCAGATGGGACATGTTGTTTTTATAAAGGAAAACTGCATTGTCCTTACCGATGGTACAAGTTGTGGTGCCTGTTCGGAGCATTGTCCGACACAAGCCATTGCAATGGTGCCATATAAAGGGGGACTGACCATTCCTGAAATAAACACGGATATCTGCGTGGGATGTGGCGGATGTGAATATGTTTGTCCTGCCCGTCCTTTCCGTGCGGTATATATTGAGGGAAATCCGGTACAAAAAGAAGCAAAACCGTTTAAAGAGACAGAACAGGAAAAGGTAGATATAGACGATTTCGGCTTCTAAAAATCCACTATACTTTTGGGGAGTTAGCACAGATTATTTCTTTTAAGAAAGGTAATCTGTGCTAATCTGTGTAATTTGTGACGAGTTTTTTACTTATATCAAGTCCATCTTTGCATAATTTTACTAATTTCGTGGCGAACAATGAAATTTGAAGCAAATGGATGTAGTAACAAATGAGTGGGATAGCAAAAAATACCAGATAGGTTTTGCACTCAGTGGCGGATTCATAAAAGGATTTGCCCATCTGGGAGTGATGCAAGCTCTTCTAGAACATGATATCAAGCCGGATATTATTTCCGGTGTCAGCGCGGGAGCTTTAGCAGGCGCGTTTTATGCCGATGGCAATGAACCTCACAAAGTCGTGGAGTACTTTTCAGGACATAAATTCCAGGATTTAACTAAAATGGTAATTCCGAAAGTCGGATTATTCGAATTGAGCGAATTCATAGATTTCCTTAAAAGTAATCTGAAAGCCCAGAAATTGGAAGATTTACAGACTCCTCTTATTATTACTGCTACCGATCTTGATCATGGAAAGAGTGTACACTTCCATAAAGGAAGTATCGCTGAGCGTGTCGCAGCTTCATGCTGTATGCCGGTAATGTTCACTCCGGTCAAAATAAACGGAACACACTATGTGGACGGAGGCTTGCTGATGAACCTGCCAGTCACTACTATCCGAAGAGCTTGTGAAAAGGTGGTAGCCATCAACGTCAGCCCGCTGGAAGCGGAGAAATACAAAATGAATATTCTCAGTATAGCCCTGCGTTCCTATCATTTCATGTTTCGTGCAAATACTTTCCCGGCTCGTGAGAACTGCGATCTTCTTATAGAACCTTATAATTTGAATGGCTACAGCAATCGTGAGCTTGAAAAAGCTGATGAGATATTTGAACAAGGATATAGAGTTGGCAATGAAGTACTGGACGTACTTTTACAAGAAAAAGGAAGCGTATGGAAAAAATAAAAATAGGATTAGCTGCTTATGGAATGTCGGGACAAGTGTTCCATGCTCCATTCATCAGTATCAACCCCCATTTCGAACTTTATAAAATAGTAGAACGTAGTAAAGAGCTTTCTAAAGAGCGTTATCCGGAAGCTACTATAGTAAGAAATTTTGAAGAGTTGGTCGAAGATCCGGATATTGAAGTAATAGTAATCAACACACCGGATAGTACGCATTATGATTATGCCCGGATGGCACTCGAAGCAGATAAAAATGTTATTGTAGAGAAGCCTTTTACTTCGACAACCGAACAAGGGGAAGAATTGATTTCTCTAGCCGCTGAAAAAGGGCTAATGCTTAGTGTCTATCAAAATCGTCGTTGGGATGCCGACTATCAAACTGTACGGGAAATTATATCCGAAGGATTATTAGGCCGGTTAGTGGAGTATGAATCTACCTTTGCCCGTTACCGCAATTTTATCAAGCCTAACACTTGGAAAGAAACCGGCAAGTCTGGTGGTGGTCTCACTTATAATTTAGGTTCCCATCTCATTGACCAGACCGTCCAACTATTTGGAATGCCGGAAGCTATTTTTGCCGATATCGCCACATTACGAACCAATGGAGTCGTTGATGATTATTTCATGATCCACTTCCTCCGGCCGAAATTTGCACCGGAAGTAAAAGTAACACTAAAGGCCAGCTATTTGATGCGCGAGGCTGAACCCCGTTTTACGCTTCATGGCACATTAGGGTCTTATGTAAAGTACGGAGTCGATAAGCAGGAAGCTGCTTTACTACGTGGCGAAATGCCCAACCAACCTCGATGGGGAGAAGAATCAGAGCAGGAATGGGGACTCATTCATACCGAAATTAATGGAACTGAAATTCATCGAAAATATCCCAGTATTGCAGGTAATTATGGTGGCTTCTATCAAAACATTTACGAGTATCTACGTGAAGGTAAACCTTTATTAACCGGAGCAAAGAATATTCTGGATGTAATTCGCATCATTGAGGCTGCTTATCAGAGTCAGCGCGAAGGGAAAATTATCGAATTAAAATAAAACCTTATACATATTATGAATAACGAGAAGAAACTAATCATCTATCAGGTCTTTACCCGTTTGTTTGGAAACAATAATAATCATTGTATAAATAATGGGGATATTACTGTAAATGGTTGTGGTAAAATGACTGATTTTACCGCCAAGGCATTAGCTGAAATCAAGAAGCTGGGAACAACTCATATTTGGTATACCGGAATTATCGAACATGCTACACAGACCGATTACCGGCGATATAACATCCGTCCCGACCATCCCGCCATTGTCAAGGGTAAGGCTGGATCGCCTTACGCCATTAAAGATTATTATGATGTAGACCCCGATCTGGCAAGTGACGTACCGGGCCGTATGAAAGAATTTGAAAATTTGGTAAACCGTACACACCGTGCAGGCTTGAAAGTTATTATCGATTTCGTCCCTAATCATGTAGCCCGCCAATATCATTCGGATGTACAACCCGATGGGACGGTAGAATTAGGAGCAAATGATGATCCGAAATATGCTTTCAGCCCATACAACAATTTCTACTATATTCCACAATCGGAACTTCATGGTCAGTTTGATATGAAAGGTAGTGCCGCGGAGTCCTATCATGAACGTCCTGCCAAAGCTACCGGTAACAATCGTTTCGATGCATATCCCAACATTAATGACTGGTATGAAACGGTGAAGTTGAACTATGGGGTAGATTATCTGAATGGAGGAACTTGCCACTTCTCCCCCACTCCTGACACTTGGATCAAGATGTTCGATATTCTATTATTTTGGGCTTCCAAAGGTATCGATGGATTCCGTTGTGATATGGCAGAAATGGTTCCAGTTGAATTTTGGGAATGGGCTGTGCCACAGGTTAAAGAAAAATATCCTGATCTTATTTTTATTGCAGAAGTTTACAATCCGAATGAATATAAAAACTACTTATTTCGCGGCAAATTCGACTATCTGTATGATAAAGTAGGTTTGTATGATACGTTACGCAATGTAACCTGCGGGTACGAATCTGCCACAGCTATTACCCGTAGCTGGCAAAGTTTGGGCGGAATAGAAAAAAGAATGCTCAATTTTCTCGAAAACCATGATGAGCAACGAATTGCTTCCGATTTCTTTGCCGGTGATCCTCGGAAGGCAATTCCTGCCCTCATCGTTTCTACCTGTATGAACACCAATCCAATGATGATTTACTTTGGACAGGAATTTGGAGAGTTAGGCATGGATAGTGAAGGTTTCAGTGGACGAGACGGACGTACTACCATTTTCGATTACTGGAGCGTGGATACAATACGTCGTTGGAGAAATGGAGGAAAATTTGACGGTAAAATGCTCACCGAGGAACAGAAGCATCTATACGGCATTTATCAAAAACTTCTTAATCTTTGCAATGAAGAAAAAGCAATAGCTCAAGGGGTATTTTTTGACCTGATGTATGCTAATGTAGATGGATGGCGTTTCAATGAGCATAAACAATATGCCTTTATGCGTAAATATAAAAATGAAGTATTGCTGATAGCCGTAAATTTCGATGCTCAGCCGGTTGAGATTGCCATCAACATTCCGTCACACGCTTTCGATTTCTTGCAAATCCCACAGATCGATACTTATAAAGCTACTGATCTTCTGAGCGGAAAAACAGAAAACATCTCCCTGTTACCTTACAAGCCAACTGAATTGCCGTTACAGGGATATAATGGAAAAATATTGAAATTAACGTTGTAAAACGAAACATACAAAAATACGTATTTTATATCTATAGGAATAGGTATTTAACAGTATCTTAAATAGTATTTTAAGCACGGTTAAATACCTATATATTTTAAGACTTATGTTACAACCATATAACCGGGAGCAAGCTATCCAAAAGATCAATCGACTGACTCAAGAAAGGAAAGCTTTCATATTCATCATCAATTACCTAAAAGATTGTTCATATATAGAGGAAGCGGATAACCTTGATTCAAGGTTTATCTTGTATAACTTAAATGGTTTTACAAATTGCAACTCCCCTTTATCTCCCTTGAAAAAAGAGATCGAATGGAAAACCTATCCACAGAGTTTTGATCAATACAAACATTCTTTTGATCATGTGCAAAAGAATATAATGAGCGGTAATAGTTTCTTGACAAATCTGACATGTATCACACCAATTGACACTAATTTGTCATTGAAAGAAATATTTCTTCATTCCAAAGCATTGTATAAACTTTGGATTAAAGATTCATTTGTAGTGTTTTCACCCGAAATTTTTATCCGTATTAAAGATAAACAGATATGCTCCTTTCCGATGAAAGGAACCATTGATGCCAAGTTACCAAATGCCGGACAGAAATTGATGAATGACGTAAAAGAAGCTGCCGAACATGCAACCATTGTCGATCTGATACGCAACGATTTAAGTATGGTAGCCGAAAACATACACGTTTCCCGTTACCGATATATCGATACTTTGCAAACTAATTCCGGCCCCATATTTCAGACAAGTTCCGAAATCCGGGGAACGCTACCTGACAATTACCTTTCCAGACTTGGCAATATCCTCTTCAGCTTACTTCCGGCAGGCTCTATCACAGGAGCCCCCAAATGCAAAACGATGAATATCATTGCTCATGCTGAAAACTATCAACGGGGTTTTTATACCGGCATTACCGGATTCTTTGACGGAGAAAGCCTGGACAGTGCAGTGATGATACGTTTCATCGAACAACATGCTGATGGAAAATTTTATTTTAAAAGTGGCGGTGGGATCACGTGCAAAAGTGAAGTTGAAAGTGAATACAATGAAATGAAACAGAAAGTATATGTACCCATTTATTGAAACTCTGCAAATAAAAGATGGAGTGATCCAAAACATAGCCTATCACAACGAACGATTAAACAGAACCCGGAAAAACTTTTGGCCAAATTGTTCTGTAATAGATCTGGCCGATTACATCTATCAGGAACAACAAGTTCCCGGAATCTTGAAATGCAGGATTCTATATGATGAAAAAATCAATGAAGTTACTTTCACGCCTTATGTCATCCGACCGGTGCATTGCATACGGTTAGTATATTCAGATTGCATTAGCTATACTTATAAAAGTAGTGATCGTGAAGCACTCAACCAACTTTATTCCCAACGAGGAGACGCGGACGACATCCTTATCGTAAAAAAAGGCTTGTTGACAGATACTTCCATCGCGAATATCGCCTTATATAATGGTACCGAATGGTATACGCCTGTCTCTCCCCTTTTGAAAGGAACAAAAAGAGCTTTCCTTATTGATCAAGGCATTATTCGGGAACAGAATATCCTTATTGGCAACCTCGATACCTATTCAAAAATAACTTTATTCAATGCATTGATCGATTTCAGGACAATAGAATTATCTGTCGATCAACTACATATGCGATAACATATGTACATAGCTCCGATGAACAACTATATTTAACACAGTTTTATTAATGTCCGTGCGAACAAAAGCTCTCTCCCACGTGTTTAATTATTGTGTTTTTCATAGTATTAGATATAAGATTAATTAAAGAGATTGTACCGGCTTGTGATAAGTAAGTACGTCAAAAACAGAGGCGTCTGTTTTTTTGATAAATGTGTTAAAAGCACCGGCTTTGATTAGCTGGTGCTTTTTTACTATGTTTTTATTCCATATCTTTGGTTAGTTACAAATAAAATTCGTACGTTTGTAAAATTATAAAATAGAAAAGAATGACAATGAACATACCTGTTATCTTTCAATTTTTAAAAGACCTCGCTGCAAACAATAACCGGGAGTGGTTTAATGAACACCGGGAAGAGTATGAAATAGCCCGTGCAGAGTTTGACAATCTATTGAGCGCCATTATTTCGCGTATCTCCTTGTTCGATGAAAGTATCAGGGGAGTCCAAGCCAAAGACTGTACTTATCGTATTTACCGTGATACCCGTTTCTCATTGGATAAAACTCCTTACAAAATTCATTTTGGCGGATATATCAATGCAAAAGGCAAGAAGTCCAATCATTGTGGATATTATGTCCACCTCCAAAACGACTCATGCATGTTGGCAGGAGGAAGCCTTTGTCTGCCTTCTGACATTCTGAAAGCAGTGCGACAATCCATCTATGACAACATAGATGAATACAGAGCGATAGTAGAAGATCCTTCCTTCAAAAAATATTTCCCAGTAGTTGGCGAAGATTTTCTGAAGACCGCTCCCAAAGGATTCCCAAAAGATTTCAAATACATTGATTATCTAAAGCCTAAAGAATTTACGTGTGCCCATCTTGTACCTGATACGTTCTTTTTCGCTCCTGACCTGATGGAAAAAGTGGAGGATGTCTTCCGGCAATTCAAACGTTTTTCAGACTTTATCAATTTCACAATAGATGATTTTGAATAATATCAGTCATTAATAATAACTTAATAACTTTACATTTATGGTAGTAGATACATTAGAAAACCTTGAAAAATACACATCATTAAACCCATTATTTGTACAGGCTATCGATTTTATCCGTTCTCACGATCTACACACCATGGAGATGGGTAAAACCGAATTGCAAGGTAAGAACTTGGTGGTTAACATCGCGCTGACTACTCCTAAAACGAAAGAACAGGCCAAACTTGAAACTCATAATAAATTTATCGATATTCAGATACCACTGTCTGCAACAGAAATCATGGGCTATACTCCTGCTAAATATTGTATTCCGGCCGATGTTCCTTATAATGAAGACGATGACATAACCTTCTTCGAAGGTGCAGCCGAAGCTTATATCCCTGTCAAACCGGGAATGTTTACCATCTTCTTTCCGGAAGATGGACATGCACCAGGCATTAGTTCGGAGGGTGTAAAGAAAGTGATAATTAAAGTGAAAGCATAAAACAAACTCATTCAGATATGGAAAAGACACTTAATCTGATCAAAAACGATCCTTGGCTTGAGCCATATGCCGATGCCATCACCGGCCGTCACCAACATGTTATTGAAAAAGAAGCCGAACTTACCAACAATGGTAAACAAACCCTGTCAGATTTAGCTTCCGGCTACTTGTATTTCGGATTACATCGCACGGACAAAGGATGGGTATTCCGTGAATGGGCACCCAACGCCACTCACATTTATCTTGTAGGTACATTTAATAATTGGGAAGAGAAAGAAAAGTACAGCCTGAAACGCCTAAAAAATGGAAATTGGGAAATCAAATTACCTGCAGATGCATTGCATCACGGTGATCTTTATAAACTTATAATTTACTGGGAAGGTGGTCAGGGAGAACGCATTCCGGCATGGGCTAATCGTGTAGTACAGGATGAAAACACAAAAATATTCAGTGCCCAAGTATGGAATCCTGAAAAACCTTTCAAGTTCAAAAAGAAAGTCTTTAAACCCTCTACGGATCCATTGCTGATCTACGAGTGCCATATTGGTATGGCCGAACAGGAAGAAAAAGTAGGAACGTA
This sequence comes from Jilunia laotingensis, assembly GCF_014385165.1. NCBI lineage: Bacteria > Pseudomonadati > Bacteroidota > Bacteroidia > Bacteroidales > Bacteroidaceae > Jilunia > Jilunia laotingensis. The sequence goes on from NZ_JACRTF010000001.1 coordinate 3,862,374, forward strand.
CAAAGAATTCCGTGAAAAGATACTGCCGCGTATCGCAAAAGCAGGATACAACTGCATACAAATTATGGCCATCCAAGAGCATCCCTATTACGGAAGCTTCGGCTATCACGTATCCAGTTTCTTCGCCCCCTCTTCTCGCTTTGGTACCCCCGAGGAATTAAAAGAACTGATTGATGCTGCGCACAGTATGGGTATAGCCGTTATTATGGATATCGTACATTCGCATGCAGTAAAGAACGAAGTGGAAGGTTTAGGTAATTTTGCCGGTGACCCTAACCAATATTTCTATCCCGGTGGTCGTCGTGAACACCCTGCATGGGACTCACTTTGTTTTGACTATGGAAAAAATGAAGTGATACATTTCCTGTTGTCCAATTGCAAATACTGGTTGGAAGAATTCAATTTCGATGGTTTCCGTTTCGATGGAGTCACATCTATGCTCTATTATAGTCATGGATTAGGAGAAGCTTTCTGCAATTATGGAGATTACTTCAACGGGCATCAGGATGACAATGCCATATGCTACCTGACACTGGCCAACGAGCTGATACATCAGGTAAAGCCGAAAGCAATCACTATTGCAGAAGAAGTTTCCGGGATGCCGGGGCTTGCTGCTAAAGTAGAAGACGGTGGTTATGGTTTCGACTATCGCATGGCCATGAACATCCCTGATTATTGGATCAAAACCATTAAAGAAAAGATTGACGAAGACTGGAAACCATCCAGTTTGTTTTGGGAAGTTACTAATCGCCGGCAAGATGAAAAGACCATTTCCTATGCCGAAAGTCACGATCAGGCTTTAGTAGGTGATAAAACGATTATTTTCCGTCTGATAGATGCCGACATGTACTGGCACATGCAGAAAGGTGATGAAAACTATACTGTCAACCGTGGCATAGCACTCCACAAAATGATTCGTCTGTTGACGGCATCTACTATCAACGGAGGATACTTAAATTTCATGGGCAATGAATTCGGACATCCGGAATGGATCGATTTCCCACGTGAAGGAAACGGTTGGTCATGTAAGTATGCCCGTCGTCAGTGGGATCTGGTTGACAATAAGAATCTGGCATATCATTACCTCGGTGATTTCGACGAAGAAATGCTAAAAGTAATCAAGAGTGTGAAAAACATTCAGGCTACGCCCGTACAGGAAATCTGGCATAACGATGGCGATCAAATATTAGCATATCAACGTAAAGATCTGGTATTCGTATTCAACTTCAATCCCAAGCAATCCTTTACCGACTATGGATTCCTCGTGGCACCGGGTGCATATGAAGTAATACTGAATACGGATAATCCCGCATTTGGAGGCAACGGCTTATCTGATGACACTGTCACTCATTTTACGATCCCTGATCCACTTTACAAGAAAGAAAAGAAAGAGTGGGTTAAACTTTATATTCCCGCACGCACGGCAATGGTATTAAGAAAGAAGAAATAATAGAAGTATCTATTTTATAATAGAAGAACCGCTCTAGCTTTAAAACAGGAGCGGTTCTTTCTCTTTTTATCAAAAATGTTCTTAATGCACTTTAGAAGCAGGTTCATAGGGAATGGTAAACCAAAATTCGGAGCCTATTCCTGAAGTAGAATTCACTCCGATTGTCCGCACATTTTTTTACAATTGTTTCGCAAATAGAAAGTCCCAACCCGGTACCTTGTATAAAAGAATTTGATTTCACGAATCTTTTAAATATCTCTTTTTGCTTCTCCGGTTCTATCCCCTTACTAGTGTCTTTCACATAGAAATAGAGCTTAATTTCTTTTTCGATTAAACGGTATCCTAACCAGATACTTCCTTTCTCCGTAAACTTATCAGCATTGGTAAGGAAGTTTATTAATACTTGCGACAAACGTTCCTTGTCTGTATGAATATAGAAAATTAGACGTAGCTATGATATTCTTGCATATCAAGTTCCAGTTATCAGTTGTCCCGGGACGTAACACACGTACTTCCGTTTGGAAAGCATTGAGACTATTTTTATCTATCGTTCTGTAATAATCCAGCAGTTTCTTACGGTCATCCGGATGTACATTATCATATTTTCCGATTATGTATTTCAGATCGATCATCTTCGTTTCTCCCATATTCTCATACCATTGTTGAATGGCATATCCTTTTTGGGTAGAAAGGTTATATCTAGCGTAACCTACTTTGGCATAATTAGAAATCGTATGAAAAAACTGTTCGAAACTCCAGATTTGCTTTTCCATGCTCGCTTTCTCGGTATTACCTATATTATGCAGATATATCCAAAAAATGTGCCCGAATAATTATATAGCAGTGCTATTTTAGTATACTTCTCCTTTTGTCCCATACCTTTTCAGTTTGGTAATAATTATTTTCTCTAACCTTACTGTGATAAAAGGAATGTGTAAACTCCACAATCTCTCTGTTACGTACACTTCCTTTGATGCCATCAGGAATATTGGGATTTTGATAAAGGTTGATACCTCTTACATCCTCCTTCTTATCAATTCAATACCGAATATTTTTCCCGTATTAGGATGTGGGATACGCGCACGAATATCCATCCATACATCCTGTTGAGGAAGACATAAAGGGAGCGTTTGGTTGAATAATTGTCTGGAAAAGAGTTTTTGTGTTGCTATTGTAAAGTCATCTCTATAGTCTTGACGAATTAAACTCTGAAAATCCTCAAAATGAATGGACTGTTCCTTCAATCCCAACAAATCACAAATAAAATCAGAGCATAGGCACTCTTGTTGTTTTATGTCAGCTTCCCACCATCCAATGACTATTCCTGGGGATTTTTAATATACCAAAATTAGCAACGATCAAAATATAAACAAAAGAAACCGCCACATGTGGTATCTTTAGTTCATTTGCCATCAACTGATATAGATGTTTACGATGTGGTAAACCTATATTTATATGAAGCATCAGACAGTGAATGATAGTAGATATGACGTACACGCGTAAAAGCATATATTTACTTCTTTCATTGATCGCGTCCACAAACTTGTGGTATGCGCTTAACATGAAGGAGAAATGGACTGTATGTACTCCTCTTGTACAGAGAATAAAGAAAAAGGTAGGTTTTCGCTCGGTAATGAATTATGAAAGAATGTGCTGGTAAGCCTTGTATCTGACGAAGAATAATTTGGATAAAAGTACGATAAGAATATCTGCTTTCAAAAAATACCCTCGTTACGAAGAAAATCATAACGAGGATAAATCTTAATTTCCGAGACTCTAGATAATAGTCTCATTAATTGTATATAAACTAACTAATATTTATTTCATACTTTCTTGAACTTGCGTAAGCATCTTCTTTATTTCAGGTCTCTCTGGAGATAAAGTTGTAGCTTCCTGCAAATAATCATTTGCTTTCTTAAAGTCGGCATCAGCCTTGGCTTTCTCTGCAGCATATTTATCGGCATCTGAAGCCAAAGGTGCGGCTTTCTTCAAAATATCTGCACCATTATTAAAGAATAACACACCTAAACTATACAACGCATCGGTCTTCCATTTTTTACTGCTTAAAGTAGTAACTTGTTTGTAGTTCTCTTCTGCCTTTTCAATATTTCCTGTTTTTTGGAATTTCTGTCCCTCTTTCAAGTAATAAATGGCATAAAGTTTCTCAAGAGTTTTATTGCCCGGAACAGCTTTTAAACCAGCTTCAAGGGTCTCGACATATTCTGGATTCTTCTTTAAATCTTTCAAAGCACCAGCCTTACCAATATATGCATTGGCTAGATTGTAGTTTTTTTGGATAGCAATGTCAAAATACTTGGCAGCATCCGCATATCTTTTGGTCTTATCAGCGCAAACGCCACAATTATAGGCTGTTACTGAATCTGTACCATTCGTTTGCTTCAGATAGGAATCATACTTTGTGAAAGCGACCTCATAGTTTTTGGCGTTTAGGGCATCGTTTCCTTCTTTCTTTAATTGACTCGGGTCTGTTTGGGCAAAAATACTACCTGTGACGCAGCACAGAGCAACTAAAATACTAAATTTCTTCATGGTTTTTATGTGTTTTTTAATTGTTTATCGTCCAAATGTAACAAGAAATGGATAGACTTACAAAGCTATTTGTATTTTTATAGGCTCTTTCACACAACGCAACATACGTTTTTTTATCCTTATCGTTTTCGGGTAATGTTAGTAAAAAGTAAACATCTTTAAAGACCGATCAAATCAACCCTAATATTGTTATCACCAAAAAATCAAGGATAACATCATGAAAAAAAAGATAGTACTATTTAAAACAGATGTTTCCAGCAGTTTGCCTTTACAATTTGCAGATGAAGGCATTCGCGCTGGCTTCCCCTCTCCTGCCCAAGATTATATGGAACAAGCTATTGATTTGAACAAGGAAATAGTTAAACATCCGGCAAGTACATTTTATGGTCGGATCGTAGGTGATTCCATGCGTGGAGACGGAATAGAAGAAGGTGACATTCTCGTCATCGATAAATCACTGGAATTGGTGGATGATGATTTAGCAGTGTGCTTTATAGATGGAGAATTTACAGTAAAGCGGGTTCGACTTGAAACGGATGCAGCGTGGCTCGTCCCATCAAATTCAGAATATCCACCGATTAAAGTTACCAAAGACAATAACTTCATTGTATGGGGCGTTGTTACATACACTATAAAAAAGAACCGGAGGAAAAGATAATGTTTGGACTTGTCGATTGCAATAACTTTTATGCATCTTGCGAACGGGCATTCAACCCGTCATTAAACGGTAAACCGGTTGTGGTGCTATCAAACAATGACGGATGTGTAATAGCCAGAAGTAACGAGGCAAAGGTAATTGGCATCAAAATGGGTGTCCCGGCTTTTCATATCAAAGAATTAGTGCATACCCACAATGTGAAGGTATTTTCCTCGAACTATGCCCTGTACGGAGATATGTCGGTAAGGGTAATGTCCATACTGACAGAACAAGTACCCGAAATCGAAATTTATTCGACAGACGAAGCATTTATCCTGTTAGAAGGTATTCGCAATTTGACAAACGTAGGAACAAATATTGTGAATAAAGTAACACAAGGAACGGGTATACCGGTTTCCCTAGGAATCGCTCCCACTAAGACATTGGCCAAGATCGCAAATAAATTTGCAAAGAAATATCCTGCATACGATAAAGTATGCATTATCGATACGGAGGAAAAACGAATCCGTGCATTGCAACTTACCGAAATCACCGACGTATGGGGCATCGGCAAAAAGCAGGCTTCCAAATTGGGACAGCAGGGGGTAAAAACGGCTTATGACTTTACACAGATATCCGGTACATGGGTACGGAAGAATATGACTGTTGTAGGCGAACGTACTTGGAAAGAGCTTAAAGGCATATCTTGTATCGATATGGAAAAGGCGCCTCCCCCAAAAAAGCAAATATGTACATCGAGAAGTTTCGGTAAAATGATTGAATATTTTGATCCGATGGCTGAAGCAGTAGCGACTTTTGCATCGGCATGTGCAAGGAAACTCCGTCAGCAGAATGCTTATGCCATGTCACTTATGATATTTATTCACACAAACAATTTTAGGGAGGATTTACCGCAATATTGGCGGAATACGATTGTTAAATTACCTATTCCGACAGCGGATACTTTAGAGATTGTCCACTATGCATTGGAAGGGCTGAAGAACATTTTCATATCAGGTTTCCAGTATAAAAAAGCAGGAGTTATTATTACAGAAATTACCGAAGTAGCGCAATTGGGATTATTTGATACCATAAACAGAGCAAAAAGAGAAAGATTGATGCAGGCTATCGACAAAATCAATGGAAATTATGCTTGTCATATCAAATTAGCTATACAAGGTGTAGTTCAGGAATGGAGACTTAAACAAGAACAACTGTCTCATTGTTATACAACTGATATTAATGAAATAATAACCATCAATTGCAAATAGTATGTGTTTTCACAATTCCATGTCGGTAAGGTCAATGAAATTGGCTGCCCGTTATGGTCGTAAATCTAGTTTAATAGAGATTGTTCAAGATATAATCGATGAACAATATCATGTGAATGCTTTTAATTTTCCTCAATATCCTATCGTTACGACTTCGGATGAAATACAAGTCTTTAACTGGGGGACTGATCCCTTTTTGGATAAAAACAAAACAAGAAGCTGAAGAAATCAGGAAAATGACGCTCAATGCTCGTGCAGATACTATTTTTGAGAAACCTTCATTTCGTGAGCCAATAATAAAAAAACGTTGTTTGATTCCCTCCACCGGTTATTTTGAATGGAGACACGAGGGTGTAAAGAAGATACCGTATTACATTTATCTGAAAGATGAAAAAATATTTTCTATTATCACTACGGATACTAATCCCCTTACAGATTATATCCATAATGCCAAACATAGAATGCCGGCTATTCTATCAAAAGAAGATGAAGAGAAATGGTTAGACCCAACTTTACCCAAAAAAGAAATATCTTCATTGTTAAAGCCTTTTGAGGCAGAGAGGATGGATGCTTTCACTATAAAAAAAATCACCAAAAGATGAAACTATATTACAGAGGGCATGAGAACACGAGTAATATCCCGTAAAATGTAACTTGTCTATATACCTTTTAAGGAAAGATTCTATTTATTTCGTTTTATAGAAAAAGAGGGATAAGAACCGGATCTATAGCTTTAGAGAAAACAATCTATTTCATCATCGACTAAATTTACACTCTGAAACTTCAACTTAGGATGAAATCATAGTATGGACCGTTGAATGTTTACCCAGAGGTTGGATTAAAAACATCTCCCACTTTTCTACTGCCTATAAAAGGAAACTCGAACATTCATCTTTCAATATTATCAAGTATAGTTCTAATTCAATTAGTAACTGATTATGAATGCTTTATACCATTATTTATTCTCGTTATCCCTAATAAATACTTTTATTCAAATAAATAAGGTAGACTTCATCAGGATTCACAGATGGCAAAAAAGAATGGAAATCAAAAGAAAAATATTAAATTTTACGATAAACGTCATCAAATGGTACCCGACACCGTACTCCCCAAATGCCCTTATTGCCATCCCGTATTCCACAAGGAATAGCCATGTTAATTTCAGCGCTATGGGGTAACTTTAGCACTTTTTTCAGGCGACGGCTATCCAAACCTTCTAACGGACAGGTGTCATATCCTTCGTTTGACATCGCAATCATAAAGGTCTGAGCAGCAAGTGCGCAAGATTTATGGGCAGTCACACGAATATCATTTTCAGAAACTTCTAGCATCATCGGACGAAAAAGACTGATGACATTAGCCAATAATTTCCTGAACAAACCCAAAATCCCGAAAAAACGTGCATAGACAAATGGCATAAGTACACCGTAGTACAATTCCCGGTCCTTGATACGTTTAGCTTGTCGTTCTTTCGGACTGTTAAGACAAACATTTTCTCGTTCAAAATCTAATACGAACTGTGCATGTTTTCTGTACCAGTCCCACCGAACAATGAAAATGACAATTTGTGAAGCTGTGGTAGCTGCTTTCTGTCCGAGGCAGGCTCTGGATACTTTCACCAACATTTCTGGTTCTGTGATATGATAGAACTCCCATAACTGCATATCTGAACTGTTGGGAGCCAATGTTGCTAACTCTAAACAATGTTTCACCCTTTCTGTATCTATTGGTTTTCCCTTATCATACACTCGTACGGAACGTCGATAATTGAGAATTTCATCTAAATTCATAGTGCTTCCAATTTAATTAAAATACTTTTCTCCTTTTTCCTATGAGGTTCCTTACTGCTTAGTTATTGTTGAATTTTCATTTAATTGCCGAATAACCACCTCTGCCATTTCTTTTGAGCTAAACGGATTTTGTCCTGTAATTAAATTATTGTCAACAATGACTTTAGGAGTCATAGGTATCACAGCCTTTTGATAATAGGCTCCTCTTTCCTTCAATAAAGCCTCGAGGTCAAAAGGTACTTCTTCTTTTCTCCGGGCAAGGCTTTCCTCAAACCAGCTGAATCCTGTAAGTTCTTTGCCTTTAACTAAATATTCACCACCGGACAGCTCAACATTCAGCAACCCACTTACACCGTGACAGATGGCAGAAACGATTCTATTGCTTTCGTAATGGTTTCTAATAATAGTCTGCAAAACTGTATTGTCTGGAAAATCGTACATTGCGCCATGTCCACCAGCTAAATAAACAACATCGAACTGCTGGCTTAAAACATCATCCAAACTTTTTGCATGGTACAACATATCTTTAAAATCGGCAGTTTCCCAATATTTCTTGGATAGTTCATCTAAAAAGATGGATTTCAAACTTTCCGGATCGACAGGCGTATTCCCTCCTCTCGGATTAGCCACCGTTATTTCATAGCCCTCATTTTTCGCACGATGATAGATATGAGCAAACTCACTAAGCCATAATCCGGTTGCAAGTTTTCCATTAGCAAAAGTCGGTGTTCCGGTAACTACAATTAAAATCTTCGGAATATACATATGATTGATTTTATATGTAGAACAGTCCCATAAATTGTTTGTTGCATTGTTAATTGAATTTTTAACATAACCAGTCAAATGCCAATAGAAATTTCAGCATGATTATGGCAAAATGAAAAATTTCCCATGTTTCTTTGGCTTACTTGTTGAGTTGGAATCTTTGTTCCTCGTCAAGCTTTCTTCATAAAAACCGTTCCTGTTAACTAGATGTTGCTATGTTTTCATTATTTTTTGTATGCCCATTACCAACCATACAGATAAAACAAAAGGTGCAGTTAGAGTGATGATTCCCAAATATATTCCTAAAATCTGTAATATAACAGATAGCAATACGGCACATGATGCCCACACACAACCTTTCCATGTCTTGTCTCCCAAAGCTATGGCACATAAAACGCCATTATAGCCCATCAATCCTATGTTTAAAGATTCGGAGTCCACTCCCAGTAATACAGCAAGTAGAATAGGAAGAAGCGCTCCTAATATGGTATAGATTGCCGCGTTCCGAGAATTGACAAATATACCCATAAGAAAAAAGAGTCCAGTTATGATATTTCCTTGAAACATGACTTGTCCTATGCCGGTGCTGAAAGCTTGAAAAAAATGGATATTCTGACAGGTAAGCACTTTTGTCTTGGAAACAAACAGCATGTCAGGAGCAAACAGGGTACAGAACCCCAATAATACCCATACGACAAGAATAAAGGGGGCGGTAAATCCGGGAAGTGACTGCAGCACGTTGAAGAGCCGTGCAATCCAAGTGGAAATACATGATGCAATCACCATCAATATCAAAGCACTTATGGTCAAATGCATAAAGACTCCGACAGCTATCCCGACCAATGTGCCGTTAAAACCGTATAATCCGTTTTTTATTTCATCTCGTCCATATCCGGACAAACAGGCTGTCAGCGTACTTATTATATTTCCACTTATGGCTAATACCCCCATTTGCCATGAATTCAAAAATATTCCGACTAGCATTAATAAACCGGACAGAGCGTTATTTTGGAACATTACCTGTCCTATTCCACGTCCTAAAATGAGTAATGAACTATATATAGATGTTGCTTTCATAAATTGCAAATTTAAAAAACGAGACAAAAATAAGAAAATCCGGTTTGTCTTTAGAGAAAACGACAGTTAATATATGTAAAGAAAATAGACAGAAAAGAGAATGCAAATACTAATTCTTCATAACCTTGGTATATATTCCTTTGGCCGATATATTGATACAAAGATAGGAAAAGCGGAGAAAAAGTAATATAAATATAATATTACATATTTACATTGATCCGTTTTTACATTGATCCCCTATATACAAGCAATTTGTGGTATTTCATAAAATAAAAAGCCGTAAATATCTTATTTCAAAGATTTTACGGCTTTCAGTTGTGATTCCGGAGCGATTCGATTTTTGAAATATGAAAAAATAATATTCTAACTAATACAACTGATAATCAGTATGAAATAATAAATTAGTGTTGCATATTATTTTATTTAGTTGTGCAATATTGCAGATATGTTGTGCAATATTAGTATATTTGCACAACCGATAATTGCAAATATATGACCACTGTAAAAGCCTTTATTAGAACTGGAAAAAAAGACAAAGAAGTAAACGTAAGATTCCGTTTGTCCGATGGGCGCAATGTACAATTGTTCCATAAATCCGAAATAATGGTATTACCAAATATTTGGGACGCAAAGAACGAACAATACAAAGCAAAAAGTGTCATTAAATTAGAGGAAAGAACTCAATTCAATGCTTCCATCAATGAAAGAAAGAATCTTGTCCTGTCACTATATGGAGGAAATAAAGAATTAACAAGTGAGAAGTTAGAGGAACTAATTGATAAACATCTCCATCCAGGAAAGTATAATATCACGCACGAAAAAGAATCACTATGCGAAATGTTTCAGCGTTATGTTAATGGTTGGTTAGATACTGGCGTTATAGGTGCTGGCAGAAAGAAGCACTATGATGTAGTTATCCGGGAACTAACACGATTCTTTATCATTAATGGCATTGATGGTTGTTCAGTGGAAGATTTTAATAAAGATACTATTCTTAAATTTCGTGAGTTCCTGCGCACTGAATATAAATTAGTGGATAAATATCCGGGATTATATGTGGACATGAACAGCAGAAATAGACCATCAAAAGAGAGAAGTCAAAATACAATAGCTGAAAAACTCCTATTGCTTCAAGCATTCATGGTAGAGCTTGAGAGTAATGATATTATCCCTGTGTCTCCATTTCGCAAAATTGGAAAGGAGAAAGAGGCCATAATGAAGCAGCAATACGATGAACCGATTTTCCTGACTAAGGCAGAATTTAATTCAGTCTTGACTAAAGATTGTCCGGAATCATTGCAACGAGTAAAAGACTTATTTATAGTGCAATGCTGTTTCGGATGTCGTGTTGGAGACTTTAGACGGTTTACTTTTGATAATATTGGCATTGAAGAAGGAATACCTTACATTCATTACTTACCTCAGAAAACGCACAAGGATGGACTTATACGCACTGAGATAAAGACTCCTATTATTCGCATTGCTTATGATATTATTATGAAGTATAAAGGTGAACCGTCAAACAGTGCTTTATTACCCTATTATCCTGATGGCAATGGTGAGACTGGGTACAATTATCAGATAAAAAAACTACTTGAATACTGTGAGATAAGCCGGAAAGTAGCAATGTTTAGTACGGTATTGGGAACTAACGAATATAAATTTATCTATGAAGTCGCAAGCAGCAAACTCGCTCGCAAAACTCATGTCGATTTGATGAACAAGGTGCAAGTTAATAAATATGCTGCTGGGCTTCATGCTAAAAATAGCGGTGCAGTAGATAGATATACCAATATGGGAATAAAAGAACGCTTTATACTTATGTGTGCAGCATTTGGATGTGAAGAATATAAAGTAAATCCAGAACTGACCGTAGAGAGATAGATGATGATATTAAAAAGGAACTTGTAAATATGATAGAATGATATGGAGGTAGATTTGTTTTATTGTAGGCATTTGTTGCAAAGAGAGAGAGAAAAACCATTGCATGATATACGCTCATATTTCAACTTAATAACATCAGGGACTACATTCAGCTTTGCAAGACTATCAAACAACGATAAAACAGCGGTTTTATTGAACGAATTAAAGAAATACGGTTTCGTTGCCAATGATACCAACTTAGCATATTTTAGAGTTCTATTCGGTATACCTCTATACAAAGAAGATGTGCCATATAAACCTATAATGTGGAAGAAGAACGGACAGCTATTAAGATACTTCATACAATATCTATTTTCAAGCGAAATGATGTGGTTTTACGCTAAAATATTAGTTCCATTGATGTTCGTAAATAAGCGTTATACTCCCATAAATTTAGCCCAATCGGATATAAAACGACTGGAAAACAGTTCAGATTATTTCACGTTAAAAGCTATATTAGAAAAATTTAACACATAGATGCGTGTCCAAATCTGCAAATATATTTGTGAAAGCACCACAAAAGTACAAATATATTTGCAGATTTGGACACGCAAAACAGTGTTGCGATACGTTGCACATAAAACACATACGTCATAACTTTGCTTTCGTCAAACAACCAATAGCAGTAGCTACCTATTGGAGAAAGGCAGATCATAAAAGCAAAAGTTATGAGTATTCAAGAAATTATCCAAAGCGGTGCAAATGTATCAATAACGATTGGTACAAATGACCTGATGCAATTCGCAAATCATCTGATACGTTCTACTAAAGAAGAATTAGAAAGCACTATTCTTGCCAAGAAGAAAGAAACCTATGTCACTCCAGATGAAGCGAGCAAACAATTACATGTTGACCGATCAACTCTCTGGAGGTGGTCAAAGACTGGCTATCTGATTCCAGTAGAGGTTGGAGGCAAAAGACTGTATAAACAGTCTGAAATTGACATTATCCTCAACAAATAAGAAAGGAGTTGCCCTATGAAAAACCAACAGAACAACTCCAAATATCTTGGGCACGATTATACGAACAAAAGTACTGATTCCGCACGACTTATCCAATCAGTCAGAAAATTATTTTCATCCGGTGGCAAGTTTACCGCTAAAGAACTCAATTCTTTGGCAGGGACGAATGATGCCCGAAAACATATCTCCGTCCTTCGGAACAAAGAAGGTTGGCAAATAGAGGATTGCCGTTTATCCAACGGATGCAAACCGTACTGGTTAGCAGGGAAAGGAGGCAATAATGAGTGAGAATAAACAAAGAGATACATTCATCTTTTATCGTTCATTCAAAGAAAGTATGAATGACCTTTCCGATGCCGATAAGCTTATAATGTATGAAGCTATTTCAGATTATAGCCTCGACATGAAAGAACCGGAACTTACGGGATTTCCCAAAGCTCTTTTTTCTCTTATACGTCCAGTCCTTGACGCTAATACTAAACGGTGGCAAAACGGTTGTAAAGGTGGAGCTTCGTCTGAAAGTCTAAAAGGCAATCAGAATGCAAGAAAACGAACCAAAAACGAACCGGATTCAAACCAAAAACGAACCAAAAACAAAGCTAATAAGGATAAGGATGTAGATAAGGATAAGAATATAGATAAAGAGAAAATAGTAAAAGAGAAAAATATTTCTCTTTCCGACCGAACCGAAAAGTTCAAAGAGGAATTAACTCCTTTTGTAGAGAAGTACGGTAAAGATATGATTTTTGCTTTCTTCGATTATTGGAGTGAACCTGATAAGACCAAAACAAAGATGCGTTGTGAACTTCAAAAAACATGGTCTACTGCTGGAAGGTTAAGAACATGGGAAAGGAGGTTAAGTGAAAAACGCTAATTACTACCTATATGACAAAGAGTGTGAGTTATGTGTTCTTGGTACTCTATTGTCAGAACGTAATGCTATTCACCAAGTAAGGGAGTTATTAAACCCTAAATGCTTCTATGTTGATTTTCATAGTGAAGTATATTGCGCCATCCTTGCGATGACTGACCGTGGCGACCGTGCCGACATAGTGAATATCATGCCAGAACTAAAGAAACGGAATATAAAGTTTAAACCGTATGACATAGCCTTCATCGCACAGAATCACACGTTTGACCTTGTACAGTACGCTTGTAGGCTAAATGAGCTAGAGAAACGTAGAAGTATCTATGATATGGGGCAATATCTTGTAACCAATGGCAGCAATGAATCAGAAGACATAGAGGATGTTATTCAATCTGCCAATGATAAACTATCTTCCATATTTGGAAGCTTGGATAACCATGTCAAGATGGCCGGTGATTACATGAGCGAAGTTTACCAACGGGTAAATGACAACCTAAACAGTATCAGCATACCCGGAACACCTACGGGATTCCACGAAATTGATGACAAAGGAGGATTCCAACCTACCAATCTGATCGTCTGTGCTGCTGAATCTTCTCAGGGAAAGACTGCGTTTGCCAATGCCATTGCCTTAACCGCTGCCAAGTCAGGGACTAAAATAGCTTTCTACTCAATGGAAATGAGCGGTGCGCAACTCATGACACGACTTGCTGCAATTGAATCCGGCATTCCTGTTTCAACACTCACAAACGAGAAGTTGACGAATGAACAAATACGGAGTTTTGATAGATCGGTAGCATCTTTATCCAAGTTAGGCATTTACTTCGATGATCGAAGTACTTCCAATATAGAGACTATTCTAGCTTCTATCCGGTCGATAGTGATTAAATATCATGTTCAGGGAGTAGTCATAGATTATCTGCAAATACTCACTATTAACAAGAAAGGTTCCAATGTGGAGGAGGCTATAGCAGAAGCCGCCAGACGATTGAAGAATATAGCCAAAGAGCTTAACATCTGGGTGCTGGCTTTATCGCAGCTTTCACGTGATAATCAGAATCCACTCCCGAGTGTCAACAGATTACGAGGATCAGGACAGATAAACGAAGCTGCCGACATAACAATACTGCTATATCGCCCGGAAGTTTATAACAAGCGTTATCCTGAACCGTTTCAGTCAACTAATCCGAATGGAACTGCTATGATTGATATTGCAAAGGGGCGTAATGTAGGAGTATTTAAGTTCATTGTTGGTTTCAATGCTGCAACCACTCATTTCTACGAGTTAAATGAAAGACCGATTTTGCCATTTACCGAAAACAAATCAGATGATAACCCTTTTTAAATTATGAAACTAAGAGAATATCAAAATAATATAGCCATACAAGCGGTATATAAACTGGCCGCTTTTGGTTGCTGCTATCTATCAATGGAATGCCGGACGGGCAAAAGTCTCACTGCATTATCCGCTGCGGATAACTTCGATGCGGAAAGTGTATTATTCATTACCAAGTTGAAAGCGATACCAAGTGTTAAAGCCGACTATGAAGCGTTGAAGCCGTCTTTTAAACTGGAAGTGATTAACTATGAAAGTTGTCATAAAGCAAAAGGAAAGTACGATCTTGTGATTATTGATGAAGCTCACTCACTTGGTGCTTATCCTAAACCAAGTAAACGAGCTAATGAAATAAAAGCCATTTGCGAAGGGTTGCCGGTACTGTATTTGTCCGGCACACCATCACCGGAAAGTTACAGCCAATTATATCATCAATTCTGGGTATGTTCATCCTCTCCGTGGAAAGAGTACAAGACTTTCTACAAGTGGGCAAAGGTTTATGTGAACGTGAAGCAGAAGAAAGTGAACGGTTATTTCATCAACGACTACAGCCATGCGGACAAAGCGAAGATAGATCGGGACACAAAAGACTTGTTCATCAGCTACTCACAGGAACAAGCCGGATTTGAGGTGAACATAAACGAGCATATACTATCAGTACCAATGAATGAATGTACCGGGAAGTATATTTCTTCTTTGCGAGACAACTTGATGGTAGAAATAGATGGCAATGCCATTTTAGGCGACACTCCGGCTAAGTTACTCACCAAACTACATCAGTTATCATCCGGTACGGTAATTGCTGAAAACGGGCTTCATTTGACGTTTGACAAAAGCAAAGCTGAATTTGTCCGTAAGCAGTTCGCAGGGAAGAAGGTTGCACTTTTCTATGTGTACCAATCGGAAGCGGAGTTATTGCAGTCTGTTTTCCAGAACTGGACGGATATCCCGGAAGTGTTTCAATTATCAACGGATAAGGTTTTTATCTCACAGGTTCGCCGGGCACGTGAAGGAGTTCGACTTGATACAGCCGATGCGCTTATATTCTTCAACATGGAGTTCAGTTTCCTGTCATACGAGCAGGGACGAAACAGGCTTGTATCGAAAGAACGTACTGCACCGGCAGAGGTTTACTTCCTTTGCTCTGACTGTGGCATTGAAAGCAAGATATTGGATGCGGTACACGGAAAGCAGGACTTTACCCTTTCATGGTTCAATAAGAAAGCGAGATAGTCATGGCAGAACTGGAAAGTAAAATACAAGCTCGTATCATAAAGCGACTGGAGGCGCAAGGCTATTACGTAGTGAAGCTGATTCTCACGAATAAAAACGGGATTCCTGATTTATTGGTACTGAAGGATGGTAAAGCCTTTTTTGCAGAAGTGAAGCGACCGGGTGAAAAGCCTCGACCATTACAAGAATACCGAATGAATGAGTTAAGAAAGTTAGGTTTTATATGTGAAGTGTGGAAAGAATAGATTTAAGCCACTTTTTCATGCGAGGTAATAAGATGCTCGTCTTTGCGGAGAAAGTGGCTAATACAAAAACATTATTTTAATATGGAAAGATTAAAGAGTATAAAGCGTCCGCCATTGAAGGACAAATTAAAAAAGTACCGTGATACCTTTGAATTAGTATCGAAAAATGAGAGTAATCGGATGTATTGCTACCGGAGAACGACACCAGAAGGAATTGTATATTTCGAAGTGTTCCGATCTAACTTGGATAAAGACGAGAACGGAGAAGTTTATGAATCTTATCCCAGTACTTCACAATTCGGTGACACTGCTTGGTGCATTCGTGATAGTGAACACGCACAAAAGAAGATTCAGAAGTATATGCAAATGCCATAAGCAAGTAGGGCTTGTGTTTAAGCCGCTTTCTTTTCAAAGTGGAACAATGGTATCATTTGAATAGCAAAATGGCTAAAATCACAAACAAGATAAGAATACAGCGATATTTTAGAGTAAAAACAATATTAATTTTTAAAAGAACAGAATTATGAAACAAAAAACAGTATTTGGAACAGGGAAACATCAAATTGAAGTAGGTTATGTAGACAAAAGTAGTGTTCAAGGTACGGTAGACGAACACGTGTGTCTTATGCTCTCCGAAAATGGGAGTATCCGAGTAGAAAACAACGAGGTGTTATCAATTGATATGACTAAGGAGGATACTATTGATTTCGCCATTCAACTTTTGAAAATGGCAAGTGGCCCAGTCCCGGAAGGAGGGATTACCCTTGATACCTTTAACAGCAGTTTGGAAATAACAGTTCATCATGCACAGAATCCAGACCATACACTTACCGAAGAGGCTATTATCTGTATTGATGGAATAGATCCGGATACAGATTTTCAACATGAAGATGGTGGAACGTTGAGTGCATGTGTGGCCAGCTATTCAATCAAAGAACTGATACCAACATTAGCCAAGATTGTATAACACAATTCCGGGTAGGTCTGCTTCGGATGATCTACCCGGCAATATGAAAATAACATTTGGATATGAGACTAACAATTATAGAACAAGATGGAATCAGGATTACTCAGGAGCAACCCGATAATGTCGTTATTGAAATGAACGGTTCTTCCATCACCTTGACGGAAGAGAATACGGAATTACTTCGGACTATGCTTTATGAGGCTTACCGCTCTAAACGCTGGAAGTGCAATCGTGCGGAGAAATCAGCAAAGAACAAAGCTCTTTGGGCACTCGCTAAATCACAAGGTGGAAATACGCAGAAAACGTATAAGCGATTGAAAAAAGAGACAGAAACAATAATTGGTGATATTGATTATTCAAACATCGAAATTGGCGAACTGGACTTCTCGAATGTTGGCATTGGCGATTTAAATATTGAGGATATTAAACTACCCGATATTGGAAACATTGAATTACCTGATTATAGCTTTAAAGACTTGGGATTATGAAAAATAGTATTTTGAGCCTACCGAATGAAACCATAGGTAGCGTTTTAAGAGAATTATATGCACCGTATGAAAAGAACTTGCGTAATATGTTCAATGATTCAAATACGGAATTTTCAATTACCCCAAAGCAGGTTGTTGAAGCGTTTCGTTCTCATGGATTGGAAGAATATGCAATTCAGTTCTATGTTGCTTTTTATGGCTTCTTTTTAGGCATTAGAAATAAAAAAGCCAGTGAAACGTACCAAGAAGTTAAAAGTCTGATTGCAGCTTATCGCATGGCCGATGAATTAGGAGTTAATGTTTCGGAGATTGATCCGGAAAAAGCATTAGAGTATTATAAAAACAAGAAATCATGAATCATAGAATAATCAGATTAGCAGGCAGAAGCTATGTAATATCAGGCTTCACTCCATCAACAGCAAAGAGAGTAATAACAACGCTCAGAGGATTAAACGTACAGGAATTGAAAGATATTCCTGATGCAGTCCCGGTTATGGCAAATGCCATTTCAATAGCTATTACGGGAAGTGGTATTTTAAGCCGATTTAAAGCGATATTCATTCGCAGGCAACTGATCAATCATGCGAAAGTAGAAAATCTGCTGGAGGCAACGGAAACGGTCATAGGGATGATCCCAGCCGATGAGTTTTACACAGTATCTTCAATTACCAACCAATTTAAAAAAGCAATCGTAAAATGAGTAACAATGCAGCGAAAGTAGTAGCAGATTCTTTGTTAAGAACGTACTACAAGGAAGTGAAGTTAGGTAAGTTCACATACAAAATTTACCAACCGACAATTAAAGACCTCTTAAATATTCTCGGTGATTCTCAGGTAAGTATCAATGAAGGTATGAAACGCATGGGATTGATAGCGCAAATGCCGGAACACATAGAAGAGTGTGCCCGTGCAATCTCTTATGCTGTTTCTGTTAATAAGCCGGAAGTTTATCGTAAGATGGCATATCAATATATCACCCATTACGCCACGATGGAACAGATAGTAAATGCTTTCGTTGTATTATCCGGTGTGATTAACGGGAAAGAACTGTTTGATAGCGTGAAAATGGATAAATTTCGCTCAAAGAATGGGACAGCAGAAACAATAGGTGCAAATTCAATCTTTGGTGCAATGGGTTCGTTAATGGATAGTCTACATTTGACATACAAAGAAGTGTTTGAAACGATTCCTTACCCTTGTCTATTGATGATGAACGCTGATAAGTTGCGAGTATTGGGGGCTGGAGAAGATAAATTGGTAGAAGTATCAACGGAGGAATTTTTCAGAATGAGAGCAGAAAGGAGGGGTAACAATGGCTGATTTATGGTTTAAGATTCGGGCTGATGTAACAGAACTTGATAAAGCCTACAAAAGGCTTGCTGAGATTGAAAAATTGGCTACTAATTTTAATGCAAAATTATCAAAATCAGAACCGGGCGGCAAAGCTTTTAAGGAGATTAGCAAACAACTTGCCTCATTAGAAAAGCAATACGAGCAGACTTTAAAGAAAATAGCTTCACTTGAAACTGCTAACCAAAACCATACTCAAAAAGAAACAGAGAACCAACGTATCATATCACAGGCTATAAAAGAGGCTGTTTCTTCTGAAAAATTGAAACAAGAAACTTCAAAAGCATCTATTCAAAACTCAAAAGCGCAAATAGAAGCTATAAAATTAGAGTTGGAGGAATTGAAGAAGAAGCGAGCATTTGATAATGATGCAAAGAAACGGGCTGTATCGGAAGAAGAAGTTACAAAAATCCTGAATACTCAGGTAAAATCTATCCGGCAGGCAGAAGAACAAAACAAACGTTTGCGTATAGCTGTGAAGAATGTAGTCGGAGAAGATAAGGAAGCCAATCAAATACGTGCTACTATGAATAACCGAATACAGAAAAACACAGAGTTCATAAAGCGCAATACAGATGCTTTTGTTCGTCAAAAAATGACAATCGAACAATATAAGCAGGAAATAAAACAGGCTTTTACTGAACTTCAAAAAGGCGGTAATACCATGAACAATGTGAAGTCCATAGCGAATGGGCTTTCCGGTGTGCTGAAAACAAAAGTATCTGGCGGATTATCCAGTGTAAGAGATGGCGTAAGCACTATGATAAAGGGTTTTGTCGGTGCGCAAGCTGTTATCAGTGGTTTTCAAAAGATGGTAGATGCCATAAAGTCTGGGGTTCATTCTATTGTTGATTTTGAAGCAGCAAATTCAAAGTTGGCAGCTATTTTAGGAGAAACGAAAACCAATATAAACGAATTGGTTTATGATGCTAAAAGGCTGGGTGCGACAACACGATATACTGCATCCGAAGCAACAGCCCTTCAAATCGAATTGGCTAAATTGGGATTTTCGAAAAAAGAAATATTGGATAGTACGGAATACGTTTTGAAATTTGCACAAGCTACAGGGGCAGAACTACCGGAAGCGGCAGCGTTAGCAGGTGCGTCTATTAGAATGTTTGGTGCTACAACACAAGAAACTGAAAAATATGTCGCTTCAATGGCTGTAGCTACAACGAAAAGTGCATTGTCTTTTTCTTACCTTCAAACTGCAATGCCTATAGTCGGTCCGGTTGCCAAAGCTTTTAATTTCACCATAGAAGACACTTTGGCTTTACTTGGAAAATTGGCTGATGCAGGGTTTGATGCTTCGATGTCTGCTACTGCAACAAGAAATATCATATTGAATTTAGCGGATGCCAACGGAAAGTTAGCTAAGGAGTTAGGCGGTAATGTAAAAACACTCCCTGAAATGGTTGAGGGATTAGTAAAGTTGAGAGATAAGGGAATAGATCTTGCCTCAACATTAGAACTAACTGATAAACGTAGTGTAGCAGCATTTAACGCTTTCCTTTCCGGTGCTGAGAAGATAAATACCCTACGAGATGCGGTTACCAACGTGGAAGGCGATTTAACCACTATGGCAAATACCATGACTGATAATGTACAAGGGGCTGTTTTGGGGCTTTCTTCTGCATGGGAGGCGTTTATGCTTTCATTTATGAACTCAACCGGACCGGCTAAAGAGGTAATAGATTTCTTTGCAAGGGGGTTGCGGAATATTGCCAAAGAGTTGGCTTCACCAGATGAACGCCAAAGTATGCAGAACTCTGAATCAATCAGCTTGCAAAAACAGCAGATGCAAGAATTTGGAGTTATTGACGAAAATCTGAAAAGATTACGGGCACTTTATGATGAAAAAATAGCTACTGGAATGGATGCAAATCAGGCAGAGATAGAAGCCAAAGAAGAATATCTCCAGTCTTACCGGAAAGAGTTAGAAAAAGAAAATAAGCTCTATGAAGATTTGCAAAAAGAGAAACAGGCAACACAGGACAAATATCAGAACGCTTCATTCTGGAAACAAGCATTATTCTTAGAGAAGACAAATCACCAATACGAAAAACAGATTGATTTGCAAGTTAGTGGTATGGCTCAGTTAAAAGGGAGCATGTTTAAAAATGAATCTGTAATTGATGCGGTTCAAAACACACAACTTGCACCCCAAAAAACAAAAACGTACACTGTTAAGCCGGAATTTAAAGTTTCTGATTACGTAGATGCGTATCAGCACGTCAAAGAAATACAGAAGGCGGCTCAATCAATAAAAGATGCTGTTATAAAATCAGAAATAGACATTCAGCAACAACAAATAGATTTAGACGAAGAAGGTTCTAAAAAGCAACTGGCACAAATCCGCCTCAACTATGATAAACGCTATCAGGAGATTCTAAAGGAAGAACGGGACTTGCTTCAAAAGCTACAGGATGAGGAGCGCAAGCAATGGGAAAAAGAAAATCCAGACTTCAAAAAGAAAAACATACAGTTTACCACTTCGATAACTTCCTTGTCACCCGAAGACAGGGCGCGATTTGGCAAGGAATATTCCCTAGCTTATCAAAAACAGGAAAAGGACACTCAATCACTGCTTAACAACCTTCTTGCTAAATACCGTGACTATGACGCACAAAGAACGGAGATAGAACGGTTGGGAAATGCGGACATAGTAGCTTTACAGGCACAACGTACCGATGCCAATGCGAAAGAAATAGACCGGGCCATAAAGGTAGCTCAGGACAAAATCAAAGAAGGTATTCAACAAATCAACAATACACAAGCGGAAGCGGCTACCAAAGATAATGATTTCTTTAAATTGCTATTCGGTGATGTTTCCTCTATGTCTTTCGGTGCGTTGCAAAACCTAATATCACAAGCTAAACAATTACGTGAATATCTTTCCGGTAATGGTGATGGAAAAGGGATAACTTTCATTTCCCCTGAACAGTTGAAAACTATTGAGAAAAGCCCGGCAGAACTTGATAAATTAAAGAAAGCACTCGATAAATTATTGGGGACAAACAAAGAAGGCAGTAATAACAAATGGGAAGGTATTTTTAAAACATTCAAAAAAGGTTTCGCAGATCTCAAAGGCGCAAAAGGTTTTAAAGAGATAGCCGGTGCAATCGGTACAATAAGCGGTGCTTCATCTGAGGCGGCAGGTGAACTATCTAAAATGTTCGATGAGATGGGAAACACAGCGGTTGCAGACGCTTTGAGTGGTATGCAACAGGTTATGAGTGCTGTTTCCAATATCGGGGAAGGGTTTGCAAAAGGTGATTTAGTCGGTGGTATTGCGGCAGCGGTAGGTGAAGCTGCTAATTTTATCGGGCAGGCTTTTGCCGCCAATGCTCGACACAAAGCCGCACTGAAAGAGATTATGAACGAAGCCATAGCCCAACAAAGAGAGTACAATATTCTTTTGATGCAGCAGAACTTAGAATATGAGAAAGCTACTACTATTTTCGGTACTGATGCCTACGGAAAGGCAGCGAATGCCGTAAAGGTTATGAAAGAAGCCGTAGAGGATTTGAAAGAAGAATTAGCCGGAACAACAGAACAGAAGAAATCGCAGTCTAAAGATGCTTTGTTTAAAAAAATCTTCGGTGTTTCCAATCCACAAGCGGAACTCAAAAAGGCTTATGCCGGACTTGCCAACATTGAAATAAAGACCGGGCACAAGAAGACCGGGTTATTTGGTTGGGGCAAAGGGAAAGATATTTATTCCTCTATACTTGATGTGTACCCTCAGTTGGTGGATGCTAACGGGAAGTTTGATAAGAGTTTGGCAGAAACAATCATCAACACCCGTACAATGTCCGATGAAAGTAAAGCCGCCCTACAAAACATGATAGATTTGGCACAACAAGCGGAAGATGCCTATAATGAACTCAACGATTACTTTACTGATATTTTCGGGGAATTGGGTAGTTCAATGTCGGATGCGCTTGTAGATGCTTTCAAAAATGGGACAGATGCGGCACAAGCCTTTACAGATTCCGTTTCCGATATGCTGGAAACACTGGCTAAGCAGATGGTTTACTCCGTTACACTCGCTCCTTTGATGGAAAAGGCTCAAAGTCAAATGATAGAAGTAATGCAGAACACCGGGTTATCAGATGAACAGAAGTTCAACAAGTGGACGGAGGTTCTTAATAACCTTGTAGACGATGCAGTAAACCAACAGGGGTTAGCTAACCGTTTGTTGGAGGAATACCAGCAGGCGGCTAAAGACAAAGGTTTTGATATATTTGGTTCTGATAGTTCAACGTCCCAATCATCAACAAAGAAAGGGTTTGCAACCTCTTCACAAGATTCTATTGATGAACTGAACGGAAGGTTTACGGCCGGGCAAATCGCATGGGAGGAAACGAAAAATCAGGCAATAGAACAGACCGCCTTACTATCTTCCATCAATGAAAAGATGTCAGCAGTTTGCATAACGCCAAACGTGCCCGAACCGCAAT
The DNA here is from genome assembly GCF_014385165.1 of Jilunia laotingensis. NCBI lineage: Bacteria > Pseudomonadati > Bacteroidota > Bacteroidia > Bacteroidales > Bacteroidaceae > Jilunia > Jilunia laotingensis. The sequence continues at coordinate 3,885,749 of NZ_JACRTF010000001.1, forward strand.
TTAATCTTATAAACACTCTGGCCGTTGATAAGACAAGCAATCCGACAATAGATTTAAGTGGTGTTGTAACTAAATTAGAAGGGGTAATAACCAGCGTTACTACTTTGGGAGGCATTGTGAATGAAATGAGAAATACTCAGGCTGCAGGATGGGGAGATATTAGTGAAATGACTGATAATGTCGGTAAAATAGCCAAAGCCAACCCGGAAGTAGTGAGTTCTTTGAAAGAAATAAAAGATAATTCTAAAAAATGGTAGGATGAAAAACGAATTAATAATTAACGGAAAGGATGCCTTTGAAACATGGGGTGTCAATATGGGAGACGGGTTTCTTGAAAGTTTGTATTCACCCGCTCCGATGAAAGGGGTAATTGAAAATAAATCCCGTTTGGAACATGGCAAGCGTGTCATATTCAATAATCCGAAAAAAGATGAAAGAGAATTAACGCTTGTATTTATCCTGATGGGAGATAGTCAAAAAGACTACATAGATAAATATAAAGCGTTTATTACTGAGATTTCAGCAGGAGATATAGCTATTAAAGTTCCTGCTTTGGGTGAAGAAGTTTACCATGTCTATTATTTACGCTCTACCACTTTCGCTTGGAATATTGATCGTACTTTTTCAAAGATAGCCTTGAAAGTATGCGAGCCGAACCCGTTCAATAGAACATGAACATAGAAGCTAAATTAACCGGACTGGATGAGTTGAAAGGGCTTATTCAGTCCAATGTAAAAGATGCCATAGTAGAAGCTGGAGAAGAAGCGGTACAGGTGCAAAAAAGAGAATCTGATTATTTGAACCACACTTTCAATTTGCGCAACGCTCCGGGCTATGCTGTTACCATTGATGGCAAGGAAGTTGCCCGTAATGTCCCGGCTGATGGTGAGCATGGAGAAGCTGAGGCAAAGACTAACAAGACGCTGGATAAAGCCGAAAAGTCCGGCACAGGTCTTATTATAGCCGATGGCATGTCTTATGCGAGTTTCGTTTCAAGCAAGGGTTATGATGTACTTGATTCCGGGCTACTTCATGCAGATAAGGTACTGAATCAAAAGACAGGGAAATAACTTTTTTCATGAATATAGCAAAATAGTTATGTTTTTATTTGGTAGTTTATAGCAAAAACGCTATATTTGTATCGTCTTAAACAAACGGTCTTTTAAATTATGAAGTACAATCAGTTTTTTGCGGAACTTACCGCAGCAGGTTGTTACGTTCTCAGGCATGGGGCTGAACATGATATTTGGTACAGTCCTAAAACGGGAAACAAGTTTGCTTTGTCAAGGCATGGCAAACAAGAAGTACCGAAAGGCATGGAACGTAAAGCAAGAAAGGTTCTGGGGGTGTAATACCCCCTACCTTTTCACTTCTTTACTGAAAGACTGTAAATGTTGAGGCAATGGGGTACGGTATATTGCCGTACTCCTATTTTAAAGCAATGGATATGAAAGTAACTGTTATCATGGAAAAGGCAAGCGATGGGTATTACTCATGCTTTGTTGAGGAAGATTTACCCAGTTTTGGTTTGGCTGGATATGGCGATACGGCAGAAGCCGCCAAAGAGGATATGATGAAAGCGTATGAAGAAATAAAGGAAATGCAGAAAGCAGAAGGTAAGGAAGTGCCGAAGTTGGAGTTTACTTACAAATACGATATGCAATCTTTCTTCAACTATTTCTCATTCCTAAATGTTACTAAGGTGGCAGAGTTGGCAGGTATTAACGCTTCATTGATGCGGCAATACACTTCCGGTGTGACAGCAGCCGGGCAAAAGCAATACGATAAGATACGGGTAGCGGTGGAGAAAATTTCAAAGGAGCTTTCCGCAGCTACTTTCTAAAGATAGTGTACCGCTGTGAAGCGAGACCGGTTTAAGACAAAGAAAAGCCCGTTCCGGTGATTATTGGGACGGGCTTTATAATTATTTCATTTTTAGGATTCGATTTACCGGATTGATAACAGTATCTTTTTTATTCCGGTTCTCATATTCCAATTTCATTTTCTCAAAGTCAAAATCACTCATTAAGCCTTTATCATGCAATTCCGCAGCATCTTTCATCTTTTGTATTAGGGTGGCTTCTAATTGCTGTTTTCTGTATTCTATATCGGATAGCTTTTCACAGCATAGCACCCAGATAAGACCTATTAGAGGGCTAAGTATCAAAGAGCATAACAATGAGTAAAAAAAGCCACAAGTACGCTTTCCACCTTCCGAAGCAACACCGATAGAAAAGATGATCCATAAGAAAAAATATATCATAGTATTTGATTTTGATGTTTATTACTAATGCACAAACGTACTTACAAATATTCAAAATACAAAATTAAGTTGTATAAAGATACTCTTCGCATCCTGCCTCTTTGATTAAATCAATCCATTTTCGGTCTTTAGTCCAATATTTATCTCCCCTTCTCACATAAGCTAATATAAACAAGTCATTTAGGTCATTTTCCTTCCAAACTGTTGAACCTGTTTCTAACTTCTTATAAAACAAATCCATGACACAAACTAGTAGCTCATAGTTCCGGAAAGGTAGTTTCTTTAAATTATATTTGCCATTTGTTGCCTGTTTCGCAAGAAAATTAAGATAGTCTATAATAATTGGTAAAGAATATGCTTTCCTATGTTTTCCTTTATTCTTAATTTTAGATTTGCATCTCAAAGCAAGTTCATCCATTGATTCCTTAATATCTTTTAATCCTTGTTTCTCATCTAAGATATATTTGTGAAAGTCGTTTTTTTTGTCATTTGCAATTATTGCTCCTTTTGCAATACGTGAGGAATCCTTTAATAAACTACAAATTTCTTGTATAGTATTAGGCTTGAACTTCTTTTTATTACATGACTTTATTAAGTAGCGTAAAGGCTGTTCAAAAATCATATTCTTTTGTGCTTCAAGCATTTTTCTACAAGCATTACGCACTTTTAAAGGATTGCTTATTAATCGACCTGTATGGCAAAGTTCCCATAATGTTACATAAGTTGGAGCTAATTGCTTTTTCAGTTCCCCAAATAAATATTCGTTATCTCCCAAATAATACCAAATATTAGTATCTGCAACTATTCTTGGTACAAAAGATGCTTTGCGTTTCTTTTTTCTTCTTCGATGCAACTCCTTTTTATGGCGTGTCCATTCTTTATGGTTTTCTCTGATTCTTTTCATAAAAGCTCATTATTATTTACGAGATGTTCATGATTTTAGATTATCATTTACAGATAACAAAGTTTTAGATAATTCTTTAACTTGTTTACCAATCTCATTAAGTCCCTTTTCTGTTTGAGAGTAAACGATGATAGAACCAACAAAATCATCTATCGAAAAGCATTCATTAATTTTTTCATGTTCATTATAACCACCCTTTATGATAATATGCTCTTTAAGTATAATATTTAGATTCTTATTGACATCATTATGCGAATAAGTACCATTATGTGTGGTTATTGTTCCATCTTTATCACTCCGAATAGGCGAAATAGCATAGTATAAACTTCTACCAGGTTGTAATACCATTTTCTTTTCAGATAACCCTTTTAGCTGATCGGCAAAGTCGGCTATTAACATTTTATTTATAAATTCATCATCAATATTAATATGTACATCGTATGCAGTTCTATTTCCTGCATTCTCTATTTTTAGCATAAATAACCCGCTATCAGATATAATACTAAATGCTAAATGTGCTTTATTGGTTTCCTCCCATTGCTTTTGTACCTCTTTCATCTGTTTACGAGTGTAGATAATTGTAACAAATGTAGCAATTGTCATAAGTAAAGTTGCTATTGCGCTAACTGCAGTCCAATCTACAGATCCACCTAAATCAAAACAAATCATATTGCTCTTTCTTTTATTTATTATAATACTATTTCTCCTCTCTCTATCCTCTCCAGCAACCGAGATAAGTCCGGAACACTATTGATATTATAGTTTGTAGCTCCTATACGGATCACTCCAATAATGCCACCAGATGAAGAAGGGGTAAATAGTTCTGTAATATCAACCTCTAAAGCGTTGGCTATCTTTTCGAGTGTTTCAAGAGATGGAGTAGATTTACCATTAACGATATTACTCATGTTGGCTCTTGTTATTCCAACAGTTTCGGCAAGAGAAGATACTTTAACTTCCTTGCTTTCTAAAATTTCTCTAATTCTTAGTTCCATAATTGCGTATCGTTTAATAATACGGCAAATATAGTACTTTGTATCGTGTAAAAGCAATAAAATACGTTAAAACGTATCGTATTACAGAAAATAACATGATTATCTCTTGTGTATATTATTGTAATACGATACATTTGCAGTATAATAATTATCGCAGTTCGATACACTAATATTAATAACTATGACAAGAGAAGATTTAAACCAGATGTGCAGAGAGTACCAACAGGTATTATCAATGAGTGAAGCAGAAGTATTTGCTATGTACGAAGAGAGCAAAGTTGAGTGTATTTCTTCTTTCGAGGCTGAGATTAATTATTGGGAAGATTATTTCGGATATAAGTATTAACACATAAAATCTATGATTATGGCAACAAATTTCAAAAAACAAATGAGTGAGTTAATGAAGCAAAGCTGGATGCTTGTTAAGGTGTATGGCTTTTCTATGGCTGAGGCGATGAAGCAAAGCTGGCAAGTTCTCAAACTGAAAGCTGCTTTGAAGAAAGGTGTAGTAAAGTTCTTCTACCAAAAGCTAAACGGTGAAGTACGTTGCGCATGGGGTACTTTGAAAGAGGGTCTGATACCCGAAACAAAGGGCACAGAGCGTAAAAAGAATGAGAGCCTTATAACTTACTATGATAATGAGAAAGCCTCTTACAGGTCATTTAAAGTAGCAAATTTAATCAAAGTAGGATAATTAACCCGGTGGGGTAACTTCAAATTGCCCCACCACAAAGATATAAGCAATGTATTTTCCATTAGAGATTAACGAACAGTTGGCAAGTGCCATGAGAGCAGCAGCCGAATTTAAAGTAGAAGTAGAGAAGATTATCGAGTGCGTCTGTATTGATGAAGATAACATAACCGTTGACGATAAAAACGACTACGAGAACATGAGCGATACTATTTATGAAATGATGCTTCGTATAGGTCGTACAATGGGTAACATGATTACAGAAATAGCCCTTGACGAAGTGAGAAAGCTAAATCCAAACAATAGCCAAAACTAAACAACTATGGAAACAATTCTTATTGATGAGAAAGAGATTAAAGAGAAGTTTGTAGAGAAAGCCCATGAGATAAACAAACTCCTTGCCGGTTCTCTAGATGCAAAAATGATTGAATACGGCTTAAATCCTTATAACTATGTAGGGGGCTTATCAGGTACAATAAGCAGCAATGATTTGTCTTTAGAGGATAATATAAACAATCTATTTGCGGTTTTCACTTCTAACTATGCAGAAAGCATTTTCTTCCAGTGTGAGAACATAAAACAAATGAATACATTGAACTTGATTCAAGACTATTTAAGACTAAAAGGGTTGGAGGATGATTTTCTAAAGTTCAGAGACGCAAATAGAACTAAGATGCCAACAAATAGTAATAAGTTGACAACCGCTTTATCCAAAGAAAAATGAAAACCAATTTGTTAGCCTTTAAAGTTACAGGCGATAGCATGGATGACGGCACAAGATCCAGCTTTGAACCCGGAGATAAGTTAATAGTTCAACCTTTTAGTATTGGTGATTTCAGAAACAGCATAGGCAATGATTTGAATAGCTTTTGGGTGATTGAAATGAAGAAAGGTGTCTTGGTACGGCAAATCGTTGAATATGCCAATGATACGATAAAATGCCATCCTCTAAACAGTTCCGAACAATATACAGATACTTTTATTGAGATCGAGAATATAGTTAAGATGTATAGAGTTATGCAATTACAACGCAAGCCAATACGCTACGGAGAATGAAAGCACTTTATTATCTTTCTGCTGGTAGTAGGTATTATCCTGCTACTGGCGACCAATAGCGAATTGTATTTGAATAATATAACCGGGCTGGCAATGATGTATGTTGCTTGCCGTAAAAAAACAGGATTCAAGTATAATACCTGAATCCTGAAGTTTTCTATTTACACAAAATTGTGGATAGTGCCTTTATTTTACTGTCCAACTTTGGGGGTGCAGTTCACTTTTGCTCCCCCTTCAATCATTTTAAAATAGTTGCTTTTAATCTACGGCAACTTTACGTATTGCTATTTCATTCCCGGAAACTATTTTTACAAAATATATTCCTGTAGGTAAATTACATACATTGGTTTCTATTCCATTCAAAGTAAACACATGCAGTTCATCATAAGTGTTATCGACATAAATACATCCATCGTTGGAATAAACTTTCCACTTGGGCACTTCCGTATGCTTAACGCCCACAGCATTATAATCCTTTACCTTTATTTTATTAGCATTGACTATTTCACCCGTACTATTATCTAACAGAAGGGCTACAACTTCCAATTTATCCTTGTCAAGCACATTTGCATTTTTGAAAGCCGTCTTATCAATTTCATAAGAAAATTTATAAGATTCTCCTTTCTCAACAGTGGAAGGAATACTGTTAAGATTCCCCATGAAAGACTTGTAAATACCGCGTGCCACATGTTCGTATACCATTTTTTCTGCCGGGACATGGTAAGGAAGATCTTCAAAACCTCCCATTTCCAAACCGGCCGCTGAGCCTCCCCATTCTTTGGAATAAGCATTCAACTGTTCGTATGCCTTGCCTGTTCCTTTCACACTATCTTCCAAAAGAACAAGAGCGACACGGTACGATGCGCCATCCTGGGAAAAACCGAAAGTAGTAGTAGTCACAATGGAAATGGCATTTTTGCTGGCATCCGTAAACTTCGCTTCAACTTCTATGCCCATATCTACCGGAACATTCTCTTTCTTGTAAGCCTCTTCCAAGTTCTCAAATCCCGGATCTATCACTAAATCGCTTTTACGATTCACTACGGCACTAGGCAAACCTTCAAAGAATTTAGAATGCAAAGCAGAATAAGAACTGGCTTCCATGACGTCATTTTTGTGAGACACGATTCCGATGAAGGTGTCGGGATAACGTTTTCTCATTTCTCTCATGCCGACTATACCTCGTACGCAATACTGGCACCAGGTTCCTGATCCTTCTTCAACCACGACCTTCCGAGGGAATAAATATTCTTTGCAATGTACTATGGATTCAAAATCAGAATTATAACTATTAGCAATGCCGTTTACTTTAGGAATATAAATATTGAGATTATACTCTTCTGCCTTGTCCAAAGCTGGTACATTTATTTCAAAAGTATCTCTCTGATTAGTTGCCAAAGAAACGTTTTGAACCTTCTGCGCTATCACCGGTTGATCACCAACCCAATAATTTATCTCATATTCATTAACCACAGATGTAGCCAGATTCTCCACAACCCCGGAAATTACAAAATCTTTGTTGACTTGAGTATAAATATCATCGATCGTTACAATAGCCATGGCACTTGCCGGCATGTTCTCACCATTTATCACAATCTCCAAACACAATGCATTCCAGCCGTTAACTCTTGCATAATCGCTCCAGCTACCATCCGGATTCTGCAAAAACAAACCATTTTCCACATGATTATCAGACAAGGCAATCTGATCGGTTCCTAGCGATTTATGCCCAATGTACAAATCCCCTTTCTCTATTGTATAATCCATATCAACTTCATTCCAGCCGATGTTGGCAGTCCCTACCATTTTCTCAGCTACATTCTCTCCATACAGATCTTTTTTTATGAAGACGGACGTTTGTTTGGTGTTTGAAAATAGCCCAAAGCGGATAGCCTTGATCTGATTACCTATATACGGCTCCAGCATTTGGCTCGGAATACAAATAGCCGCAGCAATCTCAGCTTCACCGCCTAAACCCACTTGCATTGCAAGCACATCATTACAATACCCTAATACGACACCACCTCTTTTCGATGTAGACACCACACTTTGATTTACTTGTCCCGATACGGCTCTAAATGGTTGTGCGCAAATACCCCCATTCAACAGAAAACATAAAAAAACTATTAAAATATTTCTTTTCATAATATACTTCTTTTAAAAAGAAACTATCTCAAAACAATGAATGAGATAGTCTCTTATTATGCATCATCTATTATTCATTAACAATAACTTTCGTTACTTTTTCTCCGATTTTAACAATATACATGCCCTTTACCACTTGGAAACCAGCTTTTCCTGTGACAGAACGAGAGATGACAGCCTTCCCGTCTACCGTATAAATCGATACCAGCTGTGCATTTTCTGTGACTACCACAATGTGGTCACCTTCCGCATACACATTAAGCAACGCTTCAACGTCGTTAATACCGCTGCTGAAAGATAATTCCACCGCTTCCGAAGCCTCCGATTCACCACTTTCATACACAACAGACACTTGATACTGATGTGTTCCTTCCGGCAGATTGGAATCCTTGAAGGTAGGCTCGGTCAGCAGAGTGTCATTGAGTTTTTTACCATCACGATATACATTGAACCCTTTTATTTTCAATCCGAATATGCCGGATGTATAAGTTATATCATCAATTAAAATGCCCCACCTACTTTCAGGAGTTATATAATGGATGGCAAAATAACGAGCGTCAGCGGGTAATGTAACCTCTACTTTTTCCCAGTCAAACCCGGCATCCCCTTCGGTCAAGACCTTAAATGCTTCCGGTTCCTGTGTGGTGGTGGAATACATGACTTGATAATGCTCCCCCTCTGTTTTCTCGTTGATACGATGGATGTAGAAACTGACTTTTGAACCTCCCAATACGGCAGGAGAGATCAAATAATCATCGTTATGTGCTGGGTACCAAGTACCATCTGCATCCAACACGTTCTCGTTTGCATGCCAAGAGATGAAGCACTGCTCTCCGGTTCTCGGTTGTAAAGCCGGAAAATCCTTGGCATCGGCACCTTCCAAATACCCGAATGCCCAGACTTGGAATGCCTGATCCTCTCCTTGATGCGGCCATACCGGCAAATCTCCTAAGTAACCTGATTTCGTCCGGTCACCATCGTATGTAATCCAGTCGCCTATGCTGGTAATGGCGAACGGTTCATAGTCTTCCACACCGTCTTCCGTTTCAACAATCTCCGCAGGAATTACGGGAGCCGTCCATGTCAAAGTCACTTCGTCATCGTTTATCACTCCGCTCAGATCTTCTACGACGGGATACCATATGCTATTGACCGTAGTATTCACTGTGGCACTTTGATTATTTTCAGTGTTTCCATCCTTATCATAAACAATTTCAGCATAGAAAGCACTTTCCTTACCTGCTTTCGATGCATTCAACACGATTTTCATATCTATCTCTTTAGTTTCACCCGGTTGGATTTCTTCACCGTTCAGGGTTTGTACCATATTTCCGTCTTGATATAAATTAATGGCATATCCGGTAGCAGCTTTGAGACCACGATTAAAGTACCGTAACTTGTAGGTGCCTTCCTCGTTTATATATACTTGCTTCGTTCCTTCAAATCCAAATACGGCCAAGTCATATTCTTCCTGCTCTTCAATATGGATGTTATCCACATAATAATACATCCAGCTATTATCGGTAATTCCTCTCAATCCGATTTGCACCCGTTGGGCATCCTTGAATTCGGCCAATGAAATCCGATGTTCCACCCATCCTGCTCGTTCGTAACCTGCCGTAATCTCTTCTCCTATCTGCTGGAATTCACCTCCGTCAACAGAGATCTCAACGATCATTTTGGTCTGGCCGTTGTCAGCTTCCACATCAGCGGCATTCCAATGGAACATGAAGAAACTGAATGACGGATTTCTACTTCCACTGAAATCCAATACAGGAGTTGTCAAACGACCATCGCAATATCCGCCCCACCAATTATAAAGCCGTAACATTCCCCGGTCATTGTCCTGCGGATAGACGCCACCATCCTCTTTGAAAATCGTTTCCCAACCAAACGCGTCTCCCAAAGTATGGGCAGTCCAAGGCTGAATATGTGTGACCCCGTCAGCAAAGGATTCTTGTACCGGTATTTTGTAAGGAGTACCTACAACGAGGTATCGTGCTTCTGCTTCACTACATCCGCTCTTTGTATCTGCCGTTACAGCATAATAACGAATATCCTGCTCTCCATCCAGCTCCTCTTCAATTTGGGTATCCGTATAAGTCAACTTCTTTAAATTGCTTTTCAACGGTGTAAAATCTTCATCACCGTTACTACGCCATATAGTGTAAGTTACATCATTGATATTAAAGTATCCACCGTTCGCACCTTTCTCCGGAGCTTCCCAATTAAGTAGTACGTGCATATTGCCATCCACCGTCTTCATAGTCATATTTTTTACCGGTTCTGAGATGTCAGGCCCCACCCATACATTTTTAGAAGCGGCCAAACCTTCCTGATCTCCCATCATACCGATGAAACGGTATTCATTATATCCCATATCGGGGGTATTGTCGGTCCAACTTATAGCCTGTCCGGGAGTCACTTCAAACTCTTTCACCAATCCATCATTTCGATAAACATTAACCTTGAAAGGATCAGTCAATAGTTCACCATTGATTAATGCCGTCGGAGCATTAAAAGATATTTCAGCAGACGATTCTCCCATGGCGGCAGGAATGACCTTAAGATTATATACGGAATCCGGCACATCAGTAGATTGCCCTGCCTCCAATCTAATATCAAACAAATTTAAATAGAAACTTTCCAGACCGCTGTATGCGTAGAAACCGATATAATAGTTCCCGTCCTTAGGAGCTTTTATTGTGGCGGAATGGTAGCTCTGTGAACTTTCATAGATATTATTCAGATCCATGATGACTTGGTGATCTTTAGGATCCGTAGAGGTTCCGATCGTCACTCTCAAATTAGAAGGCTCACCCATGTTTATACTAAATTCAAGGTCATACAGGTTTTTACCATCCAAATGGATAGCCGGAGTTATCAGCCAATCGTTGCCGACATGCTCATTGTCTGCACAGAACTGCATCAGCTGTTCGTCTTCTTTCCAGAACCATTCGCTCATGTTGTCATGTCCGTCTTGATCCAAGTCGAGATAAGTGTACAGGGAATTACACCATTCCCCGTCATCAAATTCATCATAGAAAGGCAACTCCAAAACTCCGGCAGAAACAACCTGATTAGACAGGGCAGTCCCACCTTCTTTGCCATCATATATGGGAGTTATGGCATAACAATATTTAGCGGTAACATCAGGTAGTTTATCCATATAGGTCGTAGCTCCTGGCTCGGTAGTACCAATCAATGTACCTTGATCTCCATCAACATGGCGTACTATTTTGTATGAAACTTGAGAAAGATCAATATACCCGTCATTTAGTCCTTTAGTTGGCGCATTCCATTTCAATGTAGCCTGTTTGTCATTGATACTCAGCACCACATCCGTCGGAGCGCTAGCAACATCTTTGCCGACATAAACGGTAATACTCTGTTTTGGGCTGCTGCCCTCATTGTTGGAAGCAATCGCATAAATAGTATATAACTCATTGGCATTAAACGTATAGTTTTCTTTTTTGACCGTGGTTCCACAAGTCACCGTCTCTTCCAAAATTTTGTTCATTTCGGAATAAAGGGCGACTTTCAATGTACCCGACAAATTGTCTCCTTTCTGATTCTTGAGCGGAGCCACGCAAGATAAAGTTCCGGTCAAACTTCCTTCCGCATTCGGTGTGAATTTTAATTCTGTAACGGAAGCCGGAGCGGTTGCTTTTACTTCCGGTGCTTCAATATAGACGCCTATGATCTCTTCACCATTAGGCATATCATCGATTTTATAGGCTGTGGCCGTTTGCGTATTTACTTCATATAAAGCCGCATCCGTGGCATTTTTAAACGCCCAGTATAATTTTCCAGTAGCTGGATCACAGGCGGCAGACTGCATGTGTTTGGGAGACAATCCGGTAGAACCGATATAAGTTTCCGTCCCATCCTTTTCTATTTTATATAAGGAACCATCTTCTGAAATGGCATAGAATGTCCCATCTAAAGCGGATGAAAGGGTATAATAGCCCTGACTGACAGTACACACTTTCTCGAAAGTTCCGTTTTCCAAATTCATTGCGCTTAAGCAAATCTCTTCCGGTCCGGAACCAAAAGTCAATGCATACGCTTTGTCCGATACAACATCATAGGCCAATGAAGTGATGGGTACATTGTTCCATATCCTTTCATTGTCGAACCCATTTTCTTCTTCCCATGTGTCAGCATTATAAATACGACAGGATATCCCCAAAATATTTCCAAATATTTGAGTTACATTAAACACATAATATTTACCTTTGGCATATCCGGCAGCTGTAGATTTCATGTTTTCATTTTCAGCTATCGGATTAACGGCAAATCCCCTCCTTGCTTCTAATGAATACATGCCATAATGCATATTTGCATCAGTCCAATCGTCCGCATATATCACACAACCATTAATATTGGTTCCATCACCCACCGATCGGGCTATATTTTTATCATCTAAACTGTAATTTTTAGGCAGTTTAAATGGTACAATAGAAGTCTTAAAATTACTTGAGAGCAAAGGCTTACTCTCTAACCACCGTAGGTTTGCATGAGTTTTGCCATGTTGAACCGGCACTTTTACCTTAGAAATATTCTGAGCAGTTAGATCTACAGAAAATAAGGTAACAAAAATCACTAAAAACGTAATAATTTGTTTTTTCATAACTTAATTAATCTGGTTAATAAATATAGTTCTTAAAAACTGCGCTAAATTAATAAACACTATTGTTGATACAAAAAAAATGTATATGTTATAAAACATTGCGTAAAACAGCTAAATAATAACAAACAAAATATATTTATTCATAAATGGTACTTGTCCGGTAAAAATCAAAGTGTATTCTTAATCCCGAAGGTACAGAACCGGGCAAAGAATATTTCATCGAAGACTACAACAACGGCAACTTTTCATTCATGCCGAAACGATATAAGTATCTGGCATTATCAGTCGGTTACGCAAAAGAACGTGATACTGCTATTGTAGAAGTTACCTGATATTCTTTTGAACCTCATTTAATACGATGCAATCTTTATGAGTTTTGGACGATAGTGTATCATTTGGGTAAAGTTATTGAGGCACACAGAAAGTAATTCTCTGTGCTTCTTCTGCGTTAAAGCAATTAAACCAAGTGTCATGCGTACGTGTGCATAGGGCAATTAAGTGAATTATCTGATGTGTTCACGTGCGCATGTACACGCACATACGCAAATGGGCAAAAATAGGCATAAGAATGTTACATTTTACACAGTCCAACACGCACATGCGCAAAGAGAACTAAAGAATCTGAACCATTAAAAACGTGCGTACGTGGAATAGGGAAAACGAGCGATATCAATGAAATAGACTCTGTAAGCCATAGGGCAAAACTGCTCATTGGTGAAAATCAGCTACTTATAAGTTGCCTATAAGGGTGAAAATGTATAATACGGAACTCTCCCGTATTTATACCCAACACACTTTTGAATTTTGACAGGAAATCAATGTGATGCAAAACTACAGAGAGATAAACAACGATAATAATAGTTATTCCACATTTTCCGCATTTTTGTGTAAAACCTGATAATCAATATAATATAAAGCTACAAAGAGATAAACAAGGGTAAGATTACGGTAAGGGTCAAATGTGCAATTATCCCACATTTAACTAAGTTCGTCAAGACCAATGAAAGCCATAGGTCAAAAATGACCATTGGTGAAAATCAATTAGTTGCAAGTTATTTAATATATGATTTCTTATATCACAATCAATATCAGCAGGAGGTTAGCCGGATTTTCGGTATACCCTTTAATGTTTCGTTCAGTAGGGGTATAGTATAAATGTACTATTGGAAGTTTTTTTATCGGTCAATACACATGCGTGAGAAAAACAAGTTGTGCAAATGTTGTGCAATCATTAATATAGCAAAACCGCAAAAGCTTAATAATTAGCTATTTGCGGTTTTCTTAAGTGATTCCGGAGCGATTCGAACGCTCGACCCACGCCTTAGAAGGGCGTTGCTCTATCCAGCTGAGCTACGGAACCATCCTTAATTGCGGTGCAAAGGTAATGCTTTTTGTGAAATTTCAAAATATTTTTCTCCACTTTTTTCCATTCATCTTATCTAAAGGAATCTATAATCCTAATGGTAAGCCAGTTAAATACCATATAATAAATAACAAAGTCCAAGTTACTAAAATATATACTGAATAGCGCCACGTATATTTTATAAGGGAAAGGTAGGAAGATTGTGGATCATATTGTTGCATATATGTTAGCACTAAAGGCATATAGAATAAAAAAGGTGTTAAGGCATTGGAAGAACTATCACCTATTCGGAAAGCACATTGTGTTACATCAGGTGCAATACCCATTTGAGCAAACATAGGGATAAAGATGAAAGACATAAAAGACCATTTGGAAGTAGCTGATACCATAATAAGATTGATAATGGCAGTAAACAATATAAATAAAATGAGTGTAGGTAAGTTTCCCAAATGAACAGACAAAAGCACATTAGCTCCTATCATGGCTAAACATTTATCAAGATGAGAATACTCGAAACATGCAAACATCTGTGCTGCAAAAAATGCAATTACAAAATAAACACTCAGCAATTTCATTGGTTGTGCCAATCCTTCAATGACATCGATATCTGTTCGATAACGACCGGAACTAAAGCCATAAATCATACCCATTAATCCGGCACCTAAAGAGATAAGGAAGAGTATGCCCATAATAAATGGGGATCGCATTAGATTACCACTCACACCACGAAGAATACCATATGAAGAAAAGGTAGACCAAAGTACAAACAGTATATAAATAATGCCAACTATAATCGCCATTATGAGCGCTCGACGTTCTTTCCTCGACACAGGCTTGTAACCATTAAAATGAATATTACCTTCATAATTTCCCATAGCAGGAAGCAACTTCCAGCGAGTAACCCAATATGCAACGCCAGTAATAAGAAAGGTAGAAACAAACAGAAAATAGTAATTGCACAGAGGACCCGTATTTCCATGCTCTATACCGCTCGCCACAGCCGCTTCTTCTGTTGTGCGGGCTAACAAAGGGTCCATAGTACTAAGAACAATATTGGCACTATATCCACATGCAACGGAAGCATAAGCTGCAATGATTCCAGCTACAGGATGAAGCCCTACTGAATGAAATAAGGCAGCGGCTATGGGAAGCAATATAATATAACCGGCATCACCCACCACATTTGAGAGTAAACCTAAAACAATAACCCATAGAATAATTTTTCTTTTCTCTTGTTTACCACGAATCCCACGACGAATACAAGCATCAATGAAACCAGAATGTTGAGCTACTCCTATACCAAACATGGCAACTATTACCATTCCTAATGGTGCAAAACCTGTAAAGTTAGTTATGACATGACGTAATAACCAACGAATTCCCTCAGGACTAAGGACGCTTTGCACACGTATTTCTTCCCCCGTCTGCGGCAACGTTACACTTAACCCATAAATATCAAAAATCCATGAAAGGAAAACAACAGCCATCGTCAGAATTAAAAACATTGTGGCGGGATGCGGAATATGCCGTTTATTATTCTTCATCTGCATCCAAACTATCAAGATCAAGAATCCGTAGTTCAAGAGCACGTACCACCAGACGAGTAGCATTTACCCCTACCCTCTCTCCGTTCGGGAATAAGCGAGTTATTAAATCGTTCTGGCGTTTCTCCAAAGATTTTACACCAAAAGGCATACCCTTTAGATTAGCGATCATCTCCTTAGTGTATCCTAGCGCCAAATGTCGCAAAAAACGTTCATCGTATTCATCTATATCATAATTGATTACAGCCTCTTGGCGTTTTGCATCATTAGAGACCGATATTTTGAAACGATCGATAATTTTTTCTAATATAGGATAGTTAAATACATATTTTTTACCATCCATCACAGCCTGTACATCTATTTTAGTCAGTAATTCACCCGTTTTCAGTATAATACCATCTGCCCCAGCATTCAAAACATCTATCCAAAGCTTTTCGTTCAATATTTCTCCTGTAAAAATTAAAACACGGACCCCTTTATATTTCTTGAAGATATTACGACAAATATCAACCCCTATTGTCGTAGAGCCTCCTAATCCCAAGTCTAGAAGCACAAGATCAGGAAGTTCAGCTTCCATTAGTGGCCAAAATTCAGCCTCTGTCATAGCTGTTCCTATCACTTCTGCATTAGGTATTTCATGTCGAAAAATTTCTTCCGTACCTTTTAGTTCTAACTTAACATCTTCTACAATTATCACTTTAAACTTCTTATCTTCCATCGTCATTTCAATATATCATTATATTTTATTTCATCGTTTGGGAATAGTAAAATAAACAGAAAATCCCCCATTTTCTGCCGGTTCGGCATTTATACGGCATCCTCGCCGTCCAGCAAATTCATCGTGATCACGAATAATCTGTTTACAAATAAGATATTCCGTCCCACGTAACTCTCCTTTGTCACTTGAAGTCATCCGAGTCAAATTGGGATAGAAAAGTTGATTAAGTTCTTCGATTGTCTTTTTACGACGAGTATCTGTGAATATAAAACGAATATATTCATTGTTTTCCACCGTACGAAGAATCAATAGTCCATCTTCAAGTACATGAAGTGCTTCATCAATCAGATTTTCCAATAAAAAACGAAGTTGATTGATATCACCTACAATCTGTGCATCAATAGACTCTATTTGAAAATCCACATGTACTTTTCCTTTATTTACCTTACGAAAATAACGATCAGCATAATTCGTCAAATCTCTTACAGCTATCGTGGTTCGACGGAATGTAACTTCTTCCAATTGGCGTGAAGCACATGAACTTAATATTGTGAATATTCCTTTATAATATTCTATTAGTTCACGAATGGCTTCAATATTTTCAAGTTCTTCCGATTCAGTAAGTTTCTGATTATTTAATCGACTTATAATCTGTTTTATCTTGTTTGGATAATAGATTGTTTCATGTTTAATGGTTGAAAGACAATTATCGAGTACCATATTTTGTACATGCAACATACTATCCTCCCAAGATGCCCGTTGTGTCTCCTCATACGCTGACTCTATATCCCGGAATTTCATTGCCAACTTTACAATTGCATTGAATACTACAATAGAAACATAGCGTGCAACCAGCTCAAATAGAAGACGATCTGTTTCCAAATTTGAACCTTCTCTACGCTCCAAGCACAACACCCCTACACATTGACGCTCATTACCTGCATCCACAATTAGAGGAATAGCTTGCATAAGATCATCTGTAATATATTTTTGTTCGTCAAAACAACTTTGCATTATATCCGGCATTATATCTAAACGGGGATTGGATGCAAATTCAAGCCGATGACTTGTTTCGTTATATACGGCAAGACTTAAACAATTGATAGTCAACAATTCATTGATAGTGTCAAAAGCTTCGTCTACAAGACGCTGAGGGATCTCTTTCAAAGTGTCTTCCTCGCGTTGCAAAAGATCTGGAGATTCCTGAGAACGGATAAGCGAAGAAGCGAAAACTTTCTTATTTATTTCCAACACCTGTTCCAAATTCAAACGATTCGACAGTCGCTTACGAATGTAAATCAAATAATAACCCAATAAAGCTACAACCAATAATAAAATACAGAGAATAACACCAACAATTTTATTGGTCGTAGAACGCTCTAATTGTCGACAATATCCCTCAAGAGACTGATCTTTACTTTGCAATTTGTAAAGTGCCGTATAAGCGGCATTATTATATGTATATCCGTTGATTTGCTTTAATGCCAAAAATGCCACAGCTGCCTCATTTCGAATATCTAGAATTATAAAATAATCTGTATCGAACATCTCATTCCACCAAGAAATTTCAGCAGGTATACCCTCATCTATCAACTCCATATAAAGTTTTGGGGAAGGGTTATATTTCTTATAATGTTCATTCAACAGCATAATGGCTGAATCCGCATATTGCAATGTCACTTCATAATTTCCGTCAATATTCGAAAAGTAAGCAGCATCAGCATAATCTGAAGCAATATGTAATAATCGATCATATTCAGAATCAACTGCTCTTATAAGAGAATCTTGCCCCGTAGAAACAAATTCTTTCTCTTTTTCATAATTACACGATGAAAAAACAGTAGCAGGTAGTAACAAACAAATTAAAATCGTAATTATCTTACGTACTCCTAATGGAAGACGAAAATAAAAACGACTTCCCCGTCCAGATTCACTTTCGACATTGAAAGTACAAACACGAAACAAGTCATTTGTCTTACGATATTTTTCAATAATTCCCTTACAATTCATCAGACCGAAACCACTTCCCTTACTTTTTCTTAATATTTCAGTATCTTCGGAATCATTCATACCGATAACCCGTGAATCATAAACTTTTTCACTCACAATTCGTTCTATATCTTCAGCAGACAGTCCACGTCCATTATCTTTGATGGAAATTTCTACATACTCATTCGTTTGACGGGCATAAATACATATTTTACCACCTTCATGAGTAAACTTACGAGCATTTTCGGCCAATGTATTTATCATGAATAATGTCAGAGCTTTATCTGCTTTGACCAAAATATCCGTGGACTCTATTGAAAGCGTTTGCTTTTTCATTTCAAAAGCTTTACGGCCTTTGGACAATAAGTTAAAAAGTTCACTCAAACTAAATGTTTCTATATTCAAGCTCAAAGTCCCTTGTTTCATTTTTATCCATAGGGCAAGTATATCATTATATTCATTAATTGTAGTGACTAATTCGTCAATATACTGATATTTTTCTTTTTTAACAGGTTCGTTATGGATAAAGCCCTTTTCTGTCAGTTTATACACTTCATTCAATATACGATCGATAAAAGGGTTTATTCCATTCACAATAGCAAGACATGACTTCTTAATCAGATTTTGACGTTTATTTGCTGCAATATGTTGTTCATAAACATAACGTTGCTTTTCCAATTGGTTGCGCTCATCACTTAATGATGCTATGGCCTGCTCATTATCTATAGCCCATTCAATATAAGGGGATAATACATGTATCAAAGCTTGCTCATCGCGATTTAACCGATTGTGAGTGATAAATTCAACTTTGCCAGTTTCCAATATATCCAATATTACTCGTCCTTCTCCAAATAATTGATCTATTCCTTTTTGAATCAGTGGAACATTCATCGGTATAGAAGCCGTAATGTCCCGACAAAGAGCCAGTGTTTGTTGCAAACGTTCTGTATAAATATGATTCTTTATTTTCGAACGCTTATTAAATATCCAAAATAGAATAGAAACTAATATCAATCCTATAATTACAAAGAATAGCACGATATTCAATTGCTTTGATTCTGCTTCAAGATAAGCATATCGACTTTCTAACTCCTTATCCTGACGAGTATCGTTTAATATATCCAAATATATATTCCTATTATAATCCGATTCCCGTTTCATGCCTAACCCAGCATATGACACACTTAACTGCTCACGGATTTTAGAAATCCATTCGGGAACAGTTTTGACCTTTTCTTTACCCAACCAAGATCTTTCAGTTGATACAGAATCAGAATAAACAATAGGTTGCAATTTATCCAAAGTATCAACACCCGAATGGTAATAAGTAAAATGGTGATAATTTACATAATCCAATGCTTTACTTAAAGAATCTAATGCTTCAGAATACAATCCATGACTATTAAGGTATTTCCCGATTGAAACATAAGTACCTGCAATTTGATAAAGATCATCATATTCCCGAAAAATCTCCAATGCTTTTTCAGCTAATCGTAAAGGCAACAAAGTGTCAAGCGGCATATCAAATTGTTTCAATATATGAAAACGACTTGAAAGAAAAAAATCGAAATCAGTGTTTGAAGTCATCAATTCCGCTAATCCTTGTAAACCATTACCAGCAAAATATAAATAACCGTTTTTAGAAGCTATACGCCAAGTAGTATAAAGTTCATCAAATTCACAAAGCTTTCGTTCATCAGGTGTATCACTTTCACACAAAGCTGCAGAACCTTTAATATAGTGAAAATACAGATATTGATTTGTATCGGTATCAAGTGCTTCATTTTGTGGAATCCTGTTAAGTGAAGCTATTGCCTCCGGACGTTGTTGAAGATAATAATAGTAAACTGCAGAGACTATAAAAAATTCTGTAAATGCATAATTCATCCGTAACATCTCATGTTTATCTGTGAAAACATTACTATCTTCGCGAATACGTCTCATCCTCCGAATAGCACTATTACGAAAATCATAATACTCTTTATTCATGCCTGTACGCTGGTAAATTTTCATAAGCCCAACATCTGCAATAAGCAATTCCAATTCATTCTTTGTTAATCCATAAACTTCTTTGTGTAATCGTTCAGCCCTATCGAAGTCCATCTCCATAAATGCACAGAATCCTAAATTGTTACAAGCTTCTGCTTTGCCTTGTTTGTAGAGTCGCGCATAATTATAAGCTTTTATGGCAGGGCGATAGGAAGAATCAAGATTCTTGTAACGATATGCATAAGCACAGCGATTGAGAGAATCAATAAGACGCATTTCTTTAGTGGGTGCTGTACCGACACACGAAAAGAGCGATGAAAGCCCCAACAGGAACAAGAGATATATAGAAAAGCGTCGATTCTTCATGATTTATGCATTTCGTTAGCAAAACTACAAATATTTTACGTGAAATAAGAATTTAGTCCCCATGAAATAAAAAATGAAAGATTAATTTTTCTACAATAAGTCTTTTAGATTGACGGGAGATTTCATACCTTTGCACGCAAATTAACATATAGGTAACAACTATTATAAAATGAGCGAAAAAGCACCCTTTATGGTATTCTCGGGAACCAATTCGAGATACCTAGCAGAAAAAATCTGCGCAAGCCTCAATTGTCCTCTTGGAAACATGAATATCACACATTTTGCCGATGGTGAATTCGCAGTTTCCTACGAAGAATCAATCCGTGGTTCACATGTATTCTTGGTTCAATCCACATTCCCAAACTCAGACAATTTAATGGAACTCCTGTTGATGATTGATGCAGCAAAAAGAGCATCAGCAAAGAGTGTAATTGCCGTTATTCCATATTTTGGCTGGGCACGTCAAGACAGGAAAGACAAACCTCGTGTGTCTATCGGTGCCAAGCTGGTAGCAGACCTTCTTTCAGTAGCAGGTATCGATCGTTTAATTACTATGGATTTGCATGCTGACCAAATTCAAGGCTTCTTCAACATTCCTGTAGACCACCTGTATGCATCAGCCGTATTCCTTCCTTACATTCAGTCTTTACATTTGGAAGAACTTGTTATTGCAACTCCAGATGTGGGTGGATCAAAACGTGCTAGTACTTTCTCTAAATATTTAGGTGTACCTTTAGTCCTATGTAATAAGTCGCGCGAAAAAGCAAATGAAGTTGCTTCCATGCAAATCATAGGTGATGTTAAAAATAAGAATGTAGTGTTGGTCGATGATATAGTAGATACCGCTGGAACGATCACTAAAGCTGCTAATATCATGTTTGAAGCAGGTGCAGCTTCTGTACGTGCGATAGCCAGTCACTGTGTAATGTCAGATCCTGCTTCTTTCCGTGTACAAGAATCCAAACTCACTGAAATGGTCTTCACAGACAGTATTCCTTATTCTAAGAAATGCGCTAAGGTAAAACAATTGAGTATCGCTGATATGTTTGCCGAAACAATAAAACGTGTGGTAAACAACGAATCCATCAGTTCGCAATACATTATTTAAGTCAAACCGATAGAATAGGGACATTCAGTAAATGTCTTTAAAAACATAAAATGGCATATGAAGATGCTTTGTTCATATCATCTCATATGCCATTTTTATTATCTATTTTTTCTCTCTGACCTAAAATCTTCTCCTTTTGGGCACGATGTTCCGGAAGAAGCCTGAGACTTCTTCTAATAGATTCTTTATACTTATGTTATGCAGCTTTCTTCTGTCCGTTTTTGATTTTATCAATCATCAATATTGCGTTTGCCGTATGTATCCCAAAGAAAATCCACAGGATTTCTGTTTTCCTGTTCCGTGCTTTGATTTTCGATAGCGAATAATGCTGTTTTTGCGTACCGAAACTGCCTTCAAGCCTGGTGGCTCTTTCCCTCGAGAGTTCACTCCTGAGAGCCTTCCTCACCGCCTCGTCCTTTGCAGCTCTTCCCTTACGTACAAAGGAGGTTGATATCCCATATTTTGTACAGAACTTCCTGTTGGCATTATTGGCGTATATGGAATCGGCGGCCACACATCTGACCCTTACATTCATCAACTTCTGATGCATACGGATACAGTCTTTCAGACGTATGCCCTCATTGAATGCCTTGAAAGAGATGTGCTCGATGAACGAGATTCCGTCTATCTGTATGTTATTAGCCTTTGCACCGAACTCGACAGATTTTGTCTCCTTGCCCCTTACGATAGGGCGTACGTAATGACGGTCAATACTGACAATACGGTCACTGACCTTCCTGCCTTCAAAGAGTTCCTTTTCCTGTACAAGGACCTTTCTGATGATGGAAAGCCGTTTCTGATAATCCTGTGTATATGTGAGTGAAGAGCCGTGTTCTCTGTGAATGTCATCCCGTTGTATGATGAGTTTTTCCAGGAGTCTGATCATGCGATGCTTCAGCATTCTTGTCCTCGAAGCCTTCCTCTTTCTTTTCTTGCAATAGGATAGATAGGATACCGCAACATCCGCATATTTGTTACGGGGACGCCTTATGCCGAGTTGCCCACAATGTATGCAGACATGCCGGTAGAGCCATTCGACGCTTTCCCAAAGGAGCTTCATGTCCGTAGGGAAACGCATATGACTTTCATAGCATGTGGCATCGGTCATACATACGTGAAGGTTCTCAAGATAAGGCTTCCAGTGTGAGGCAAGGATTTTCTGAAGGGAGTCGATGTCAAGACGGGATGCTATCTCATTACGGACAGCACTGATTATCTTGTAGTTCGTTATAGGGCAGGACGGGTCTATCATGATACCACAGAACAACTGATAGTGTATGTTTCCGTTAAGATGTTCTACCAATAACCTGTCAGAGAATCCGGTATAAGACTTCAGTACCATAAGGGCTATCTTCGCGGAAGGACTGAAACAGTTCCTGCGACCCAAGCGGGATTGTGAAAGGCCTGTCTCTTTGGCTATACTCTCGAATGGAAACACGGAATGAAGACTGCCAAGTTCACTCGCATGAAAACTCTTACGATATTTTTCCAGAATATCGAATTCTGGAAACCCTAAAGTAGGGTGAATTTCTGAAATATTTTGTATCTTCGCCATATCTTAGTGTGGATATTTCCCCCGTTTTGGCCGTCAAACCGTATTTTAGGGGGAATACATAAAGATACAAAAAAGCCAACTAATTCGCAATACTTTTAGTATGAATTAGTTGGCTAATTTTATAGGATTTACTGAATATCCCTAGAATAAAAAAGAACGAAGAATACAGTATTCTTCGTTCTTTTTTATTCTATAAATTTCTTCTTATTGTTCTAATCGTCCGAACTTATAAGTTCCTTTCCGAATGATTTTCCCTGTCTTATCTGTTTCTACAAACGGTCCATGCTTTTTTCCCTGTTTGAAGAAACCATCGTAACGATGGCCATCTTTATCCTCTTGAATACCTTTGCCTTCTTCAAGACCATTCACAAAACCACCTTTATATTTCGTACCATTGACAAGAATTAATAAACCTTCTCCATTCGGTTGATTATTTTTCCATTCACCATCATAAATATCACCATTACTCCAAGTATACTTACCGCGTCCATTACGTTTATTTTCTTTCCATTGACCTTCATAAACAGCACCGTTTGCCCATGTAAAAGTACCTTGACCTTCCTGCATCCCATTTTTGAAATTCCCCACATATTTATCACCATTCGCATGATAATAAATTCCTGCACCAGTACGTTCGCCTTGAACATAAGAGCCTTCATAACGGTCATCACCTAAGAAAAATATCCCTTGACCATGCTGTAAATCATCACTCCAATCTCCTACATACTTCTCACCATTTGTATATTCAAATGTTCCTTTTCCTTCACGAACATCATTTTTCCAGTCACCGTCATACTTACAGCCGTTATTCCAGACAAGTATACCTTTGCCATCCTTTTTATCATTTTTCCAAGTTCCAACATATTTCGATCCATCTTTCCAAGTATATGTACCTGATCCCTCACGCTTATCACCAACCCAATTACCTTCATAAATATCTCCATTATGATAATACATCGTACCATTACCGTGTTGATAATCTTGATACCACATACCGTCATAACGATTATTATTCATAAAATAAAAAATACCTTTCCCATGCTGTTGATCTTGATACCACTGACCTTCATATTTCTCTCCGTCAGAAAAAGTATAAACTCCGAATCCTTCGCGTTTTCCTTTTACATATTCTCCTTCATATACATCACCGTTTTTAAATACAGTTTTTCCTTTCCCATTAGGCTTACGACCTTTCATTTCTCCTGTATAAACAGAACCATCCTTGAATGTATAATTTCCTATCTTTATTTCAGTAGAAAAGGAATCTTTTATTTTACCCAAAAAGCCACCCTTATTTTGAGCAACAATGCTCCCTTGAGAAAGAAAAATCAAAATTAACGCCGTATATAGATATTTCATTAAATTACAAATTATGAATTACGAATAATAATGTGATGTGACAAAGATACAATTTCTCCGCCAAAACATACTTGTTCGGGAGTCTTTTTATGATAACTTTTTACCTGCAATGACCTCTTTTAATGTCTCTTTGCACAAGTAACGGTTCGCTAAATCTCTGATTTCTTCCGATGTTACTTCTTTCACTGCTTGCAAAGAGCGTGCAAAAAAAGCATCGTCAAGCCCTGAAGTATATATAAACGACCATGCATCCGATAAGGAAAAAGGTGATTCATAGTTACGGCACATTTCTCCAAGCATATAATTGCGTACCATCGCTAATTCATCAGCAGAAACAAGTTCATTCTGCAGTTTATTTATCTCACGATATACCTCACGGATCAACGGTTCAACGTATTCATTATCAGTTTCTGTACTTACAAGTATCATTCCGCTGCCAGGATAAAACATCATTCCTGCAGAAATACCATAAGTATAACCCTTATCTTCACGAATATTGGACATAAGCCTACTGCCGAAATAACCTCCGAAAACTGTCATCAAAACACGTAATTTCAAATAATCGGGATGATGGCGCTCAATCGAAGTAATTCCTAATTTAATAGCACTTTGCATAGCATCATCTCGTTCATTGAAAATCCGCTTTTCCGGAATTGCAACTAATGGAAACTCTTTTTTAGGAAAAGGCCGTTGGTAGTTGCCAAAAGCAGCATTACCAAATGCCGATTCCACTCTTTGCACAATTTCATCAGTTACTTTACCAGACAAAAAAATAGCAGAATTGCCAGAGTGATAATATTCTTCATAAAAAGCACGAAGAATTTCAGGAGTAATCATGTGATAATCTTTCTCTTCTACCAAACGTCCGCAAGGATGTTCACCTCCATATAATGAGGCCAGTAAACTTCTTTGGGCTAAAAAATCTACTTTCGAGAGATTTACAAGATATTGCTGAATATTGGCATCCAAAACGGTATTTAATTCCTTTTCAGGAAAAATGGGTTCTTTAATAATAGACTCTACTATTTCAAGCGTTTCCGCAAAATATTTGTTTAATGAATAAAGAGTTATATATGCATACTCAGCCGAACTGGACAATTCAAGCCACGCACCATAATAATCCAGTTTTTCGGCAATATCCGCAGCAGTATATTTTTGAGTACCTTCACGCAACATACGATTGGTGAAAAGTGCCTGAAGTTTCTGTGTCTGTTGCCATCTCCCCCCTGCAAAAAGAATATCCATACGAATCACCTCTTGCTCACCGGCATTGATGATAGAGAGTGGAATACCGTTAGAGAATTTTGTCCGTACGGGAAATTGAATATCAATATTCTTTAATTCATTTATGATTGGTTGTACACTCCTGTTCATTTGAAACCATCTTTTAATAATTTTTCTGCCCGAACTAAATCTTCTGGCGTATCAATACCAATCGTCTCTACATCACTGACACCTACTTTAATAGTATATCCATTTTCCAACCAGCGTAATTGTTCAAGGGATTCAGCCAATTCTAATGTAGACTGCGGCAATGAAGTGATTTCTTTCAATACTTCGGAACGATAAGCATAAAGACCAATGTGTTTATAATAAACATGATGACGAAGCCATTCGTTTTTTATTCCATTCCGTTGATAAGGGATTATAGAACGGCTAAAATACATTGCATTCCATTTTTTATCGACAACGACTTTAGGTGAATTAACGTTCTCTAATGCTTCGAAAGGATCATCAGCTTTGAAAGGTTTAACTAAAGTAGCGATCTGTGTAGTTAAATCATTAAAACATGCCTTTACAGCCCACAACTGTGAGGGTTGAATAAAAGGCTCATCTCCTTGAATGTTGACAATTACGTCAAAATCCCCTCCTATTTTTGTCGCAGCTTCGTAGCATCTGTCTGTACCGCTTCTATGATTTACGGAAGTCATCACCACTTTGCCTCCAAAATCTTTTATTACAGCTTCGATACGTTCATCATCTGTTGCTACGTATGCGTCATCAAGCACACCAACCACTTGTTCATATACACGCTGAATAACAGTTTTACCTCCCAATATCGCTAACGGTTTTGCAGGAAAACGCGTTGAAGCATAACGTGCTGGGATTATTCCTAAAAATTTCATCTTATTTCAATCTAAATAATACTCTAATTCCTCTATTCCTTTTTGGATATATTCCCGTTTTAAATCATCGGGCTTTAATATCTTACCGTCATATATTAATAAGTCGATATCCAAACAGACCTTCTCTTCTAACTTATCTTCAGGATGCCGTCCCGCCTCATGTTCAATATCTTTCAGCTTTGCTTTCACTTGCCATTCCTCATCTATAGTACTAAAAACAGCTACCTGGTCTGTGAATAAAGCCTGATTCCTGAACCATAAAGGCTTTGTCACCTCTTCCTTAGCAAAACGAATGTCAGGGAATAAAGCATGCAACTTTTGATGAGCCAAAAGAAAATTTTTCTTTTGATTATAATTACTACCGATACATATAAGACAAATGTTGATCAAAGTTTGAATAATTAATAGTAATTCTTCAATTCTTAATTAAATAAATCATCTAATCCCGGTTCATTGGAATCTTCTAGACCTACATCTGAATCAGCGCATGGATCATAACCTTCCGGCAACTGAAAACGTTCAGTCTGATCATATCCAAGATTTTTATCAGCAAATACTTTGTTCATATATTTCGCCCAAATTGGCAATGCCATAGATGCTCCCTGCCCATAAGTCATCGTATCGAAATGGATATCACGATCATCGCCACCTACCCAACAACCAGATACGAGGGAAGGAGTAAACCCCATAAACCAACCGTCTGAATTATCATTTGTCGTACCAGTCTTACCACCCATATCGGCAGTAATCCCATAGCGTCCTCGAACGCGCCCACCAGTTCCTTCATTAATAACCGCACGAAGCATAACCAGCATTTTATATGCACTCGAATTGCTGATTACTTCATTCATTTGCGGTGTGAAAGTAGCTAAAACATTACCTTCATTATCTTCGATACGAGTCACAAACAGTGGTGCTACACGGATTCCTCGGTTTGCAAAAGCAGTATAAGCACTTACCATTTCTCCTACTGAAATTTCACAAGAACCAAGACTTAATGACAATGCCGGTACGATGTCTTTATTACGTACACCAAAATTATGTATCAATCGCACAAACTCATAAGGATTAAGTTTACCAATTAAATAAGCTGATACCCAATTACTGGAATTAGCCAATCCCCATTTCAATGTTACCATCTCACCATAACGTTTATTACTTGTATTACGAGGTGTCCAAGGTTCACCCGTCTCAGTGATTAATGTCTGTTCTACATGTCGCATTTCATCACAAGGAGAAAAGCCGTTTTCCATTGCTAAGGAATATAAATAAGGCTTGATGGTGGATCCCACCTGTCGGCGCCCACCTGTCGCCATATCATATTGAAAATAGGTATAATTCGGTCCTCCTACATAGGCTTTTACATGTCCGTTCATCGGATCCATAGACATGAACCCTGCACGAAGAAAATGTTTATAATATCGGATAGAATCCATAGGTGTCAGAACTGTATCTT
Organism: Jilunia laotingensis; assembly: GCF_014385165.1. Lineage (NCBI taxonomy): Bacteria > Pseudomonadati > Bacteroidota > Bacteroidia > Bacteroidales > Bacteroidaceae > Jilunia > Jilunia laotingensis. Next base: position 3,914,009 of record NZ_JACRTF010000001.1, read on the forward strand.
TTTCTCCCGACCAAGTGAATACCGACATCTCTTCGGGTGTATTAAAGGCTTTTTTTATTTCAGTTTCAGACGCTCCAGATTGTTTCATTAATCGATAACGATCGGTTTGCTTCATCGCCCTATTTAGTAATTCATCGATAAGCTCCTGCTTTGTTTTATTACTATATGGTGCTTTTGTACGACCCTTTTTCTCTTTGAAAAACTGTATCTGAAGATCCTTCAAATGTTCTTCGACTGCCTCTTCTGCGTATTTTTGCATACGGGAATCAATAGTAGTATAAATTTTCAATCCATCGGTGTAAATATTATAACTAGAGCCATCTTTTTTCTTATTCTTTTCACACCAGCCATAAAGGGGATTTGTAGCCCAATCCAAGGAATCTTCATAATATTTTTGTTTCTGCCATCCTCGGTAATCACTTTCCTTAGGTTCCTTAGCTGTCATCACACCACGAAGATATTCACGGAAATAAGTAGCTAATCCTTCCTTATGGTCTACTCGGTGATATTTCAATTCCATGGGAAGAGCTTGTAATGAATCACATTCCTCCGGCGTAATGTATCCGGCTTTTTCCATTTGTCCCAAAACAACGTTACGCCGTCCTAAAGAATTTTTACGTATTTTTGAATTACGTGATACGGGATTATAAAGTGAAGGATTTTGGCACATGCCTATAAGAGTAGCTGCCTGTTCAGGTTTAAGATCTTTCGGCTCACAACCAAAATAAGTATAGGAAGCAGTCTTAATACCTACAGCATTGTTTAGGAAATCGAACTTATTGAGGTACATTGTCAATATCTCCTCTTTTGTATAATATCGTTCCAGCTTTACTGCGATCACCCATTCGATAGGCTTTTGAAAAAGACGTTGCATTGTATTACTTGCTACATTCTCAGTGAACAGCTGCTTAGCAAGTTGTTGAGAAAGCGTACTACCGCCACCAGCACTTTTTTGTAAAAGTATACCGCGCTTTACAATAGCACGGAAAAGAGCCTTCGCATCAATCCCAGAATGTTCGGTAAAGCGCACATCCTCAGTAGCAATTAATGCATTAATCACATTGGACGACAAATCAGCATAACTACTATATACACGATTATTCTTTTCGATGGAGAAAGTACCTAAAACTTTACCATCTTCAGAAAAAATCTCCGTGGCAAATTTGTAATTAGGATTTTCTAGTTCTTCTACAGGAGGCATATAGCCAATCCATCCATATGAAATAGATACAAAGATAATCACACATAATAGAACGATTGCTGCAAGAAATATCCAAAGGGACTTAACTATCTTTTTTATCATTATTATCCAAACTTCGATTTATCAAACATTTAAATTAAATGCAAAGGTAGATATATTTCGGAATATATCTACAGCAACAAAAGGCTTTTTAACTCTGTCATCTCATTCTTTTTTAATATATTCTGTTCCATTAACTTGTAAATCACCCTTAATAGATAATCCATAAACCCATATTAATGATAAAAACAAGCTATAATTTTACTTTTCAATTTAGTTGCGTATAACGCATTTTGTCTCTATCTTTACAGTCTGAAAACAAGTTCTATCAATCAATAAAGATAACAGAATGGAAAACAGAAGTTTAGTAACCATCGCCGAACATTCCAAAGAAAAGATTCTCTACATGCTTGAAATGGCGAAGCTATTTGAAAAAAATCCTAATCGCAGGTTACTCGAAGGAAAAGTAGTAGCCACCTTGTTCTTTGAACCCTCTACTCGTACCCGTTTGAGTTTTGAAACTGCAGCCAATCGCCTTGGCGCACGTGTCATTGGCTTTAGCGACCCAAAAGCCACCAGTTCTTCCAAAGGAGAAACACTTAAAGACACCATAAAAATGGTAAGTAATTACGCGGACATAATTGTAATGCGTCATTTTTTGGAAGGAGCAGCACGCTATGCAAGCGAAGTAACAGATATTCCCATTGTTAATGCAGGAGATGGTGCTAATCAGCACCCTTCACAAACAATGCTAGACCTTTACTCCATCTATAAGACACAAGGTACACTTGAAAATCTGAATATTTATATGGTAGGCGATCTTAAATACGGTCGAACGGTTCATTCACTTCTTATGGCCATGCGCCATTTTAATCCAACTTTCCATTTTATTGCACCTGATGAATTAAGAATGCCGGAAGAATATAAAATATACTGCAAAGAACATAATATAAAATATGTAGAACATACTGATTTTACAGATGATACCATTGCTGAAGCTGATATTCTCTATATGACCCGGGTACAGCGAGAGCGTTTCACTGATTTGATGGAATATGAAAGAGTAAAAAACGTGTATATCTTGCGTGCAAGTATGTTAGAAAAGACACGTCCCAACATGCGTATCCTTCACCCACTGCCTCGTGTCAATGAGATTGCTTATGATGTGGATGATAGCCCGAAAGCATACTACTTTCAACAGGCTCAAAATGGATTATATGCCCGTGAAGCTATTCTCTGCGATGTATTAGGTATCACTTTGGAAATGTTATGAAATTAGATAGAATGAGTTATGAACGAAAATAAACAAGCTCTGCAAGTCGCTGCTCTCCGCAACGGAACAGTTATTGACCATATTCCCAGCGAAAAACTCTTTACCATCGTCCGTCTGCTTGGTTTGGAGAATATGAAGAATAATATTACAATTGGCTTCAACCTCGAAAGCAAGAAACTGGGACGAAAAGGTATCATAAAAATTGCTGATAAATTTTTCTGTGATGAAGAGATCAATCGCATTTCAGTGGTTGCTCCACACGTGAAACTGAATATTATACGCGATTATGAAGTTGTAGAAAAGAAGGAAGTACAAATACCGGACGAACTGAAAGGTATCGTAAAATGTGCGAATCCGAAATGTATAACCAATAATGAGCCAATGCATACATTATTCCATGTCACTGATAAAGACAATTGCATTATTAAATGCCATTATTGCGAAAAAGAACAACGTCGGGAAGAATTTACAATTATCTGATCAATCAAACCATTAAAATACCAATAAATATTCATGCGTGTTGACTGGAAACCAGGAACAATGATTTATCCCCTACCCGCTGTTATGGTGAGTTGTGGAGAAAACGAAAGTGAATATAATATTATCACTGTAGCATGGACGGGAACGATTTGTACGAACCCGCCCATGTGTTATATATCCATACGTCCCGAGCGTTATTCACACTCGATTATAAAAAAGAATATGGAGTTTGTCATCAATCTGACAACCGCTGTAATGGCGTTTCCTACCGACTGGTGCGGAGTACGTTCCGGACGAGATTATCATAAGTTTGAAGAGATGAAACTGACACCGGGTAAATGTTCTATTGTTAAAGCTCCACTCATTGAAGAATCACCTCTCTGCATAGAATGCCGTGTAAAAGAAATCGTATCATTGGGATCACATGACATGTTCATAGCTGATGTAGTAAATGTTCGCGCGGATGAAAACCATCTGAATGCAGGAACCGGCAAGTTGGAATTAGCTGAAGCCAATCCATTGGTATATGTACATGGTGGGTATTATGAACTTGGAAACAAAATCGGAAAATTCGGCTGGAGTGTAGAGAAAAATAAAAATAATAAAAAGTAAGGTTTATGAGGCGAACGTTTCTTCTTCTTGAAATGCTTTTGGTGTGCATACTTACATATGCACAAGGAAGTTCTTTGGATAAAGTGGAGCGTCCTAATAACCGGAAAATAAATTTTGGGATCAAAGCCGGATTTAATTCTTCCATGTTCCTAGTATCTGATTTTAAAATTAAAGATGTTACTATCGATGAGATCCAAAATAATTATAAACTTGGTTATTTTGGTGCGTTATTCATGCGTTTCAATATGAAGAAACATTTTATTCAGCCAGAGGTTTCCTATAATATCAGTAAATGCGAAATCACTTTTGATAAACTGGGATCGCAACACCCAGATATCGAACCGGATTATGCTTCAGTAAATTCCACAATACACAGCATTGATTTTCCGGTTCTTTATGGATATAATGTAGTAAAACAAGGGGCGTATGGAATGTCTGTTTTCATAGGACCCAAACTACGCTATATTTGGGGAAAGAAAAATGAAATAACTTTTGAAAACTTCGACCAAAAGGGAATGCACGAACGACTTTATCCTTTTAATTTATGCGCAGTTGTCGGTGTCGGAGTAAACATCTCCCGGATATTCTTTGATTTCCGTTATGAACAGGGGTTACACAATATCTCTAAATCCGTTACTTATGACAATATTAATCCTGATGGAAGCATTGGTGTCAGTAACATCACATTTCATCGGCGTGATCAAGTGCTTAGTTTTTCATTAGGGGTTATTTTCTAAATGGAGCCGATTATAATGACATCATCCTTTTTTTCCTTCCATTTGCAAGTAGTATTTAATAATTATTACCTATCTTTGTACGTCTAGTTAAGAGTCTTTATTAACAAACTTATTTTATCATAATACAGAATGAAAAGAGACGAATTAATTTTCGATATTATCGAAAAAGAACATCAACGTCAACTTAAAGGCATCGAGTTGATCGCATCAGAAAACTTTGTAAGTGACCAAGTAATGCAGGCAATGGGTTCCTGTTTAACCAACAAATATGCCGAAGGATATCCCGGCAAGCGTTACTATGGGGGGTGCGAAGTTGTTGACCAAAGTGAACAAATTGCAATCGATCGGTTAAAACAAATCTTCGGTGCTGAATGGGCTAATGTTCAACCTCACTCAGGCGCACAAGCTAATGCAGCTGTATTTTTGGCTGTATTGAATCCAGGTGACAAGTTTATGGGATTAAATCTGGCACACGGTGGTCATCTTTCTCACGGCTCATTAGTGAATACTTCCGGTATCATTTATACGCCATGTGAATATAATCTTAATAAAGATACTGGCCGCGTAGATTATGATCAGATGGAAGAAATAGCTCTTCGCGAACGCCCTAAAATGATAATTGGTGGTGGTTCTGCATATTCCCGCGAATGGGATTATAAACGCATGCGCGAAATTGCCGATAAGATCGGTGCCATCCTATTGGTAGACATGGCACATCCTGCCGGATTAATTGCTGCAGGTTTATTGGACAATCCGCTAAAATATGCCCATATTGTCACATCGACAACACATAAAACACTGCGTGGTCCACGTGGCGGTGTCATAATGATGGGCAAAGACTTCCCTAATCCATGGGGAAAGAAAAATCCTAAAGGAGAAAGAAAAATGATGTCTCAGTTACTTGACTCAGCTGTATTCCCTGGGATACAAGGAGGTCCGTTAGAGCATGTAATTGCAGCAAAAGCAGTTGCTTTTGGTGAATGCCTGCAACCTGAATATAAAGAATATCAGAAACAAGTAAAGAAAAATGCAGCCGTATTGGCTCAAGCATTGATTGATCGCGGGTTTAGTATTGTTTCAGGTGGTACAGACAATCATTCTATGCTGGTAGACCTCCGCACCAAATATCCTGAATTAACAGGTAAAGTGGCAGAAAAAGCATTAGTGGCTGCTGATATTACTGTAAATAAAAACATGGTACCTTTCGATACCCGTTCTGCTTTCCAAACTTCCGGTATTCGTTTAGGTACTCCCGCCATTACAACTCGTGGTGCAAAAGAAGATTTAATGCTGGAAATTGCAGAAATGATTGAAACTGTACTTTCCAACGTAGATAATGAAGCAATAATAGCTCAAGTACGTGCCCGCGTTAATAAAACAATGGAAAAATATCCTATTTTTGCATATTAAGCATTGTATTAGACTTTGATCTAACTTAATTTCATTTTTTTCATAATAGTACGTATCTGCCGTGAGGTAGGTACGTACTTTTTTATAATCCTTCATGAACCTTCTGCACAAAATCTCGTTCTTACTACATCAAATAAAATAACTATAACCTATATTTTAATTATGAAACTAAGAAATCTATTCTTATCTGGCCTTTTGTTAATCGCAACAAGTGCCATTGCTCAAAATGACTGTACTTTCTTCTTCCCTAATCAGCAAAATGAGCAACTAACCCGTAATTGTTATACAGCTAATGGAAAGCTGCTGAATATTCTCGTTTATCGTGTTGACCAGGTATTTAACTATCCCTCGGGAATGGAAGTTTTGGCTAATTACACATTTACCAATGCATCCGGACAAGTTCTCCATTCAGGTAACATGGTAGCCCGCTGCAATGATGGAGATTTCTCCATGAGTATGAGTGGTGCAATGAGTTTTCCTGTAGCTATGGATATGTTAAACTCGGATATTTATATGATGGGAGATCTGATGAACTATCCTAATGCCCTATCCGATCCGACAGATCCGGCTGATGACAACGAATTCGATGATGCCACGCTCCGTCTTTATCAGAAAGGTAATAAAAATAATCGGGCAGAGATCACTCTTTCCGATCGTCAATTTGTAACAACGGAAAGTGTTGACACTCCGGCCGGAGCTTTCTATTGTACAAAAATAAAATATGATATAAACATTTGGACACCCAAAGGAACAATTGAAGGTTACGGATATGAATGGTATACTCCCAATATTGGCATTGTCCGTACGGAACAATACAATAAGAAAAAAGAGCTGCAATCTTACAGTGTGCTTGAAAAAATAAAGAAATAGCACACTGGACTCTATATATACAATTACGAATTACATATTATAATTTCTGAAACAGAATGTTTTCGCAATTACTATGTAATTCGTAATTCCCTTTTATTTACTATCCAGATATGTTGCCCATTTTTAAAAGAAGTCTAACTCAATCCCTCAATTTCCCCATTTACAATATCGATATTCTTTGCTTGAGGATCCTTTGGCAATCCCGGCATACGCATAATCTCACCGGCTATAGCAACAATCATTTCTGCTCCGTTATTGATTACGATATCTTTAATCTGAAACTCAAAATTATTAACGGCACCATAAATTTTAGGATCTGCAGAAAATGAATATTGCGTTTTAGCTATACATACCGGATAATGCGCTATGCCCATATCCTGTATTAACTTGATTTTTTTACGTGCAGCTATACTATAAGTCACTACACTTGCCCCATATATCCCAGTAGCAATCTTTTCTATTTTCTTTTCAACGCTATCTCCCACTTCATAGGTGAATTTCAAAGGTGTAGATGGTTGCTTTTCTATGGTTTCAACTACCAAATTTGCCAAATCTACAGCTCCTTCCCCTCCTTTGCTAAATGCATTATTAATAGCAAAACCAACTCCTAACTGCTCGCAATGTTTTCGGAGAAGTTCTATTTCTTCCTCCGTATCGCTTGCGAATTTATTGAAAGCAACAACTATTGTTTGTCCAAATGAGCGCAAATTTCGAACATGTTTATCCAAATTATGGAATCCTTCTTTCAAGCCTTCCATATTAGGTTCCTTGATGCGATCCAAACTTACACCTCCATGCATCTTCAGACCTTGTGCTGTAGTAACGATTACTGTCAAACGAGGTTGAATACCACTTTTACGGCACTTTATATTATAAAACTTTTCTGCACCCAAATCCGCACCAAAACCGGCTTCAGTTACTACATAATCCCCAAATGTCATTGCCATTTTCGTAGCCAAAACAGAATTGCATCCATGAGCAATATTTGCAAACGGGCCACCATGCACAAAAGCGGCAGTATTCTCGGTGGTTTGTACCAAATTCGGATGAATAGCATCTTTCAAAAGAACAGTGATCGCACCAGCAACACCTAAATCTTTCACCGTAAAAGGCTTACCATCATATGTAAATCCAAGAAGAATATTTTCAATCCGTCGACGTAAGTCTTCTACGTCACTTGCAAGACAAAGAATAGCCATTATTTCAGAAGCCGGAGTTATATCAAAACCAGATTGCATCGTTATGCCATCTGTCTTTGCTCCTAATCCGGTGACAACATTTCTTAATGAACGATCGTTCACATCAAGAACACGATGCCAAAGAATCTCCTTAAGTCCGAAACCATTAGATTGATTTTGATATAAATAATTATCCAACAAAGCCGATATCATGTTATGAGCTGAAGTGATGGCATGAAAATCCCCAGTAAAATGTAAATTGATTTTCTCCATCGGAAGTACCTGAGCATAACCTCCGCCTGCCGCACCGCCCTTCATACCGAAACAAGGTCCAAGTGAAGGCTCACGCAAAGCAACGATAGCTTTTTTACCTATCTTATTCAGTCCGAGTGCAAGACCTATGGATACAGTCGTTTTACCAATACCGGCTTTTGTTGCCGTAATCGCGGTAACGAGAATCAGATTACTCTGCTTTACCTTCTCTTCATCAATTAATTGTTCAGGTATTTTAGCGATATATCGACCATAGTTTTCAACTTCTTCACGAGGAATACCTATATTTTCGGCAACTTGCTTTATTTTTCTCAGTTCGGTTGTACGAGCTATTTCTATGTCTGACTTCATACTGATTTTTTTGTTAGTTTTGAATTAGAGTTTGCAAATTTAACAAATAACTCCATACAAATGTTGTTACCTAAAAGAAAAATCCAACAAGTTGTCTGTATAATTTCATACCCATTTTGCTATGACGCAAATCATGACCTTTTTCCACACATGGTATAGACAAATCATTTATTTAAATCGCGAAGTATCTACCGATTCCCTTTGTCTCTCCTTATATCCTCCAAATTTATAGCTAAATGAAATACCAAATTGACGGAAACAAGAATAGTTATTAATAACATTTTGGGTCTCAAAATTGATTCGTGGAGAGACTTGTGATGTTTCGAAAATGTCATTACAACGAACTGTAAGCAAAGCCTTTCCCTTAGCAAAAGTATAACGTAAAGCAATATCTACATTACCTGATGCAGGTAAATCATATATTCCCTGAGTTGCTTTGCTACGTACCATACCATTCACAATCAGTTTTATATTCGGTTTTGAAGAAAGCATGAAAGTATTATTCATAAATGCCATTCCAAAAACCACCTTACGATCAAACGGAATATCCCAAAAATCACAGTCTTTTTCTCTATCATAAACGCCAATCAAGGTTATTCTAGAATTCAACCATTCTTTTATTTTAAATGGGATGACTGCCTGCACACCTGTTTGTTGTTTATAGTCAAAATTCAAATACTTATATATTTCTAATAAACGTTCGGGAGATTGGTACAGAGTTTGGACAAAATAGTCATTCGAATGGTTAAACCAAGCTGTAAAAATATACTTATTATTTAATACATATAATAATTGTGTCTGATATCCAACATTTGGTTTAAGATACGGATTGCCATGAATTTCAGAATATCCTCCTCCCAAATAAGAGATTGCATCTTGTGTTGCCCAATACTCAGGATAGCCTTTATCACTACTGAGTGATAATTGCCAGACATTTCCGGCAGATGGCATATAACTAAGATTCAAAGTAGGGAATATATTCCATTCATTCCAGACTTCATTATGATACTGTTCTACAGCCATAGATACATCCAAAGAAACACTTTCTCCAAAATTTTTATTAAAACCGGCATAGAGATTCAGTGTTTGTTCACGGTGACGTGATGACATGTTATTACTTCCCGGCAGTAGTTTTCCGCTTTCCGGTTGATAGTAATATTGGAAACTATTATCAATACTATTCATGTACATAATACCATAATTGATTCCCCATTCCTTTGTCAAAGTATGTTCTTTTGCTAGAAAAGCCTTCCAGCGATTGATTCGTTGGCCGTCTTTAGCTAAAAAATCAAGTTGCTGATCGTACAATCTACTATGTAATAACTGTGTAGAAGGAGAATTATAATAAGTAAATTCTACCCCTGCTTTCATACCAAACGGTGTTCGGTAATCCATACGCCCATTATGCAGTTGAGAAGTACTTTGCTTACGAGTATTTGAAATCTGTACACCATTTACCGTTCCATGATTATGACCATTTGTTATATTTCCATTATACACTATGCTCAATTGATGATCTTTTGTAAAATTATAATCAACCCCCAAACGAAAACTATGTGTGTTGTGCCTACTCTTGGATACTTCATTCGTATTCATTTGATATTTCGAACCGTCTTCAAGAGTATGCATAGCTTCTTTATCCGTCAAGAAATAACCCCGTCCATGCCCATAGGAATAAAGAAAATCCGCAGAGAGTTTATTTCCAGAATAAAGAAGACTTGTACGCTCTGTCAGATTTGCATAATATTGTTGATTGTATTCACTAAAAACTTCACCCTGCAAAGATGGGGCACTTCCATCTCCTTGTTTCAAACAGATATTAATCATTGCTCCACGCACTTGATAACGTGCCGGTGCAGAATACATAACCTCCGCATTCTCAATTCGGCTAGCAGGAATCGTCTTTAGTAACGCATTCAATTGATCCGGAGTCATATTGGTGACTTTACCATCTATCACCACTGTCACACTTTGACCAGCCAATGTAATTCCCCCATTGATTTCTGCAACTCCAGGGAGTTCTTTCACAGCATCATACACATTGTCAACAGGAAGATCCTTTATCAATCGTGGCAAGTCATACACCAACTTTCCTTGAGTAGCTTTAACAAGCGGCCTTTCGCCTGAAATCATTACTTCAGGAAGTTCCCGGTAAATACTATCTATATACGAGTTAATAGTATCATTGGATTGCGGCATTTCCTGTCCGAAAAGTTGCATCAACGCCAAAATAATGAAAAACAATAGCAAATAAATTCGTCTCATAACATATCGTGATTTTTGTTTATGATGCAAAGTACGGCATAAATAGAAAACGTCTGCGTTATCGGTACCTTATGTAGTGTTATCTACTGTTATCACGACTGTTATTTAGTCTTATCGAACAATACAACTAACTCTCTTTCCTACTATCTTTGCCGTACAATAATCATTTAAGCACATGAAATTACCCCTTAAGCACATAGTTATTCTTGTTATTTTATCCTTATCCGGAATATTCGCTTATCAGACTTACTGGCTTACAAGTCTATACCGCACAATGAAAGATAATGTAGAGCAAAATATAATGGAAGCTATGCGTATGAGCGACTACAATGAAATGATGCTGCGAGTAGCAAATCTACGGAATTATGGTGAAAAACATGGTGAAGTAACCGTGTCGGCAGGTTATACGGATGAAGGAAAAGCTTTTGTTCAAAGCAGTACTACCACTCATTGGGAGTCTAACGAGCAGGATAGCTTGACAAAAGTAAAAACCTTATTTATGAACAAAGATACGGCACACGTTACATTGTATGAAGACTCCACCCAAATAAAGCTTTCTGTAAATCGCGATAGTTTATCACAATATAACTGTTCAGAAAAAGGTCGCCTCACTATAGCTGCCAACAAACGGCAAAACAACTCCCAAAATATAAATTCAAAAAATGATGTGCCGCAATCATCGGATACTTGTGAGAAAGATACAAATCTTACTGCCAATAGTAATTTGGATTTAATATTGAAAGACAAAAATAGCATGCTGGAACTCGCAATAAATTTTCAACGCGGACTACACGCCGGACTGGATGCTTTACTGGAACCAAACTTACAAGTGTATGACAGCTTATTGACCTTTTCCCTTCGGTCAAGAGATATTTACCTCCCACACCAGACATTTTATCTGCAATCAAGTTATTCGGCAGACTCTACATATATATATACTGACACATTAGGAATTGTCGGTGACAGTAAGTATGAACCAAGTCCAAATGCAAAGAATTACGAATATGCATTCGATTTAAAGAATAACCAAACCTATTGTCTGTTAATGGAGCCAGTAACCACTATGGTATTAAAACAGATGAGTGGCATTCTTACCACCTCTTTTATCATTCTGATCATCCTACTATTCTCCTTTTGGTTTCTTATACGTATAATTTTACGACAGAAGACTTTAGAAGAAATAACAAGCGATTTTACAAACAATATCACACATGAACTGAAAACTCCTATTGCCGTAGCTTATGCAGCCAACGATGCTTTGCTCAACTTCAATCAGGCAGAGGAAAAGATAAAACGTGATAAATACCTGCGTATCTGCCAGGATCAGCTACAACGATTGAGCGGACTGGTAGAACAGATACTCAGTATGAGCATGGAAAAGCGTAAAACATTTCGATTACACCTCGAACATCTCGAATTAAAGTCCATGCTTGACTCCCTAATAGAATTGCATAAATTAAAAACAGATAAACCAATCGATATTTCCTGCCAGATCGATCCTCTGAATCTCACCGTTTTAGTTGATAGAACTCATTTCAGCAATATTATCAGTAATCTGATAGACAACGCTATCAAATATTCACCCGGAAAAGCAGAGATTACCATTTACTGTCGGCAATACTCGGAAGGTAAAATCGAAATATCAGTTAGTGACCGTGGAATCGGTATTTCCACAGAAAAACAAAAACATATATTCGATAAATTCTATCGAGTACCGACCGGAAACCTTCACAATGTAAAAGGATATGGATTAGGACTTTATTATGTCCGCACAATGGTTGAAATGCATGGAGGTACAGTAAGTGTCGAAAGTATCCCAGAACAAGGCAGCACATTCAAAATATCAATTAATAATTAATTGGACAGATGAATAAGAAGGATAAAATCAGAGTATTATTAGTGGAAGATGAATTGACCCTTGCCATGATAATCAAGGACACTCTTGAGGAAAGTGATTTCATCATAAACACTGCAATAGATGGAGAAGAGGGACTAAGAATGTTTTTCGATACCCGACCGGATGTACTTGTTGCCGATGTCATGATGCCCCGTATGGATGGCTTCGAAATGGTACACCGCATCCGCCAAACGGATAAACAAACACCGGTTCTTTTCCTCACGGCACGTTCGGCTATCAATGATGTGGTAGAGGGATTCGAATTGGGTGCCAACGATTATCTGAAAAAACCGTTCGGGATGCAAGAGCTTATTATTCGCATAAAAGCACTCGTTGGCAAGGCTTTTAGCTTTAGTGAGGCAAAAAAAGAAACACGGTTTGAAATAGGGAATTATATTTTCGACTCCATTGCACAAGTTTTATCTTATGCGGGAAATAAACAAGAACTCTCCCACCGGGAATCTGAAATACTGAAACGTCTTTGTGAAAATCGCAATCAAGTGGTCAATACCCAAAACGTATTGCTTGAACTTTGGGGAGATGATAGTTTTTTCAATTCACGAAGCCTGCACGTCTTCATTACCAAGCTCCGGCATAAACTTTCGCAGGACGAGAGAATACGAATAGTGAATGTGCGGGGTATCGGTTATAAAATGATTGTAAACTAAGAAAAAGAAACGTATGAAAAAAAGAAAGAACTAACTGAAACAATTCATAAAGCAAATATCATTGAAATGTAGATTATCAACAATATTCTCTATCTTTGCGTTTATATGACACAAGGATATGAAAAAACTAATATTATCTTTTTCTTTGCTACTGGTAACAATCGCATCTTTTGCGCAGTCTGAATTGTCGTCAGATAGCTTGCCCCGTTCTCCACAAGAAAACTACAAGGAGTTCGGAGGATTTTTACTGGACATGGGGTTGATGAACGTCATGCCTTCCCAACTGCCCAAAATGGAATTCAAACTTTTCGATACCGGGAAGGATTTTAATCAATTATTCAACTTGAATCCCGACATAACATACTCACAAGGTATGTCCAATATCTTTTCCCCTTCTTTTTACAGTTCCGGCCTTTATAGATTCGGAGGTTTCGGTTCCACTCAGAACCTTCAGATGGGTTCTTTCAAATTAAAAAACGGTATGCGGCTCAATACGTATGGTGAATATAATGCCAATGGATATAAAGTACCCAATCGCAGTGCTTTACCGTGGGAAAAGAATAATTTTAAAGGAGCTTTTGAACTGAAATCAGCTAATGGCGCTTTTGGAATCCGCGTGGAAGTTCAACAAGGACGAACTGCTCCCTTTTGATAAATTAAAAAGATAATAAATATAATAAGCCCTATGAATATACTGATTATCGGTGCGAATGGTTTCACTGGCCGTAGAATATTAAATGATTTAGTAGCCCGCGAAAAATATAATATTTCAGCCTGTTCGCTTCACGAAGACATTCTGCCGGGTAAAGGTTATCAATTCATTCGTACGGATATTCGTAATGCTTCCGGGATGCAGTCGCTTTTTAAAGAAGTCTGTCCGGATATAGTAATCAATACCTCTGCCTTATCTGTCCCTGATTATTGTGAAAACCATCACAACGAAGCTCAAAGTATTAATATCAATGCAGTAGAACATTTGGCTCATGCCTGCGAACAATACGGTAGCCGCCTTATCCATCTTTCTACCGATTTCGTATTCGACGGACGAAGTGAACATCTTTATACGGAAGAAGACGAGCCGAATCCTATCAATTATTATGGTATTACCAAATACGAAGGCGAACAACGAGTAGCGGAATATTGTGGCAATTATGCGATTGTCCGTGTCGTTGTAGTTTATGGAAAAGCATTTCCCGGCCAGCATGGCAATATTCTGCAACTGGTTGCTGATAAACTTCGTAAAGGAGAAACCATCCGTGTCGTTTCCGACCAATGGCGAACACCGACTTTCGTAGGCGATATCTCTCAAGCTGTAGAACGATTAATGACCCATCCCAAAAATGGAATTTATCACATCTGTGGGAATAATTGTGTAACCATTGCCGAAATGGCTTACCGCGTAGCGGATATACTCAGCCTGGATCGTACGCTTATCCATCCCGTTACTACTGAAGAAATGCAGGAAGCTACTCCCCGACCCCGGTTTAGCGGACTAAGCATAGCAAAAGCAAAAAGAGAAATCAACTATCAGCCTCATTCACTTGACGAAGGAATTAAAGAGATGTTTTCATGAGGACAATCAATAGTGTTATTTGTCATAGCACAAACTATCATTATGAATGACTGGAAAAAGAAATTTATTATTATATGGTCGGGACAGCTGTTTTCTATTCTCAGCAGCTCCATCGCACAATTCGCAATTGTCCTTTGGATCAGCCTGGAAACCGGCTCGGCTGAAGTTCTCTCACTCGCCACTATTGCCGCCCTCCTTCCGCAAGCGGTATTAGGACCTTTCGCTGGTGTGTTTGTAGACCGCTGGAGCAGAAAATGGACAATGATTCTGGCAGACAGCTTCGTTGCCGTATGTTCAGCCTTGATCGCTTTACTGTTTTATCTGGATGTAATCGAACTTTGGCAGATATATATACTTCTTGCACTCCGTTCGGTAGGAGGTGCTTTCCATGCTCCAGCAATGAAATCATCCATACCTTTGCTTGCACCCGAATCCGAGTTAACTCGCATTGCAAGTATCAATCAGTCTATACAAGCGGTATGTAATATTTGCGGACCTGTTTTGGGTGCGGCATTGATTGTTTCCACCGATATGAGTGTGGTAATGCTTTTGGATGTGTTGGGAGCTGCCATTGCCTGCACTACTTTGCTATTTGTCTTTATTCCCAATCCGGTGAAGGTAGAAACGGATACTGCCAGTAGCATTATTCATGACATGAAAGATGGGTTTCATGCTATCCGCAGCAACCGCGGCTTAAGTTGGGTCATGGTTATCGAAGTGCTGATTACATTTTTCATCATGCCGGTGGTAGCGTTGCTCCCATTAATGACTTTACAGGTCT
This sequence comes from Jilunia laotingensis, assembly GCF_014385165.1. Taxonomy (NCBI): domain Bacteria; kingdom Pseudomonadati; phylum Bacteroidota; class Bacteroidia; order Bacteroidales; family Bacteroidaceae; genus Jilunia; species Jilunia laotingensis. The sequence goes on from NZ_JACRTF010000001.1 coordinate 3,929,617, forward strand.
TTTCCGGCACAGCGTATCAAGTGAGTTTAATAGAATTACTTTTTGGATCGGGCATGCTGTTGGGTGGCATTTTGTTGAGTACATGGAATCCCCGTATCCGTAAAGTAATAATGATCAATGTTTCCTATCTGATTCTTGGAGTCAGCTTGGTCGTTTCGGGCTTACTTCCTGCTTCAGGTTTCGTAATATTTGCAGTGATCGCTGTCATACAAGGCATTTCGATCCCATTTTATTCGGGACCTTTTACAGCACTCTTGCAATCACAGATTGAAGTATCCTTCCTCGGACGTGTATTTGCACTATTCGATAGTGTAAGTTTATTACCGTCTATTTTAGGGTTATTGGCAACCGGATTCATCGCAGACAGTATCGGGGTTGCCAATGTGTTCCTGATTTGCGGCATTGCAATTGTCACGGTGGGATGCATGGCATTTATGATACCTTCCATCATGAAACTCGAATATGTGAAACGATAGAAACAATGAGTGCAGTCCCACTAATCCCCGGCCATAGTCAGACTAACCACCTCCTTCAGCATCTCTTCAATCGTTCCTGTATGGATCGTCTCTCCCTGAAGGGGATGGATAACAAAGCCGTTCCCACTGTTCAGATCGCCCGTCTCAATATAAAATTCAGACTCCACATTGCGATTGGCAAGGATACCGTTACGTTGTAAAGCTTTACGCGCCATGGCATATTTCTGCCCATGTCCCACAAGACGTACTTGAGCTGTATATTCATTGTCCACACGAAAAAGCCCGGTTTCCAAATCGAATACAATTCCCTTTCGGGCAAAAAAACGGCTCAAGCTACCATTGAGTGAAAGATCTTCAGGAGTACCGATCGTCACCCCGTTCGCCTTGTCCATCAGCCAGATTTTATCCGCAATTTGCAAAGCCAGTTCCAGATCGTGCGTGGAAAGGAAAATGGTCTTATCCGTTTGCCGACTGAGTTGGTGGAGCAATTGCATCATTTCCACCTTACTGGGGAAATCAAGAAAAGCAGTCGGTTCATCCAGGAAAACAACCGGTGTTTCCTGAGCCAGTGCCTTGGCAATCATCACTTTTTGTCTCTCTCCGTCACTCAGAGTATGTACCATCCGGTGAGCCAGGTTTTCGATCTTCACCAAAGAGATGGAATGTTCTACCACACGTTTGTCTTCGCCCCGGAGGTTCCCCCAGAATCCGGTGTATGGACTACGGCCCAATCCTACCAGTTCAGTAACGGTCATGTTGCGCACATCGCATTTCTCCGTCAATACCACACTGATTACGGTAGAAAGTTCCTTATCGGTATAATCATCAATCTCCTTGCCTGCAATATTTATCTCTCCACCCAATTTCGGCTGAAATGCAGAAAGTGTACGAAGCAATGTCGATTTTCCAACACCGTTCGCCCCCAACAGACAGGTTAGTTCACCGCTATTGATTCCGGCATTGATATGATCGGCAACTATTTTGACATCACTCTTGCCGGGATAACCAATGGAAAGGTCTTTAATAAGAATAGTATTCTGTTTCATAATCATTCACTTAATTCACTTTTACGCTTGCGGAACAGTACGGATGCTACTACAGGAGCCCCTACCAATGCTGTTACCGAATTGACAGGCAAAGCACCTTCAAACCCGGGCATACGGGCTATCAAATTGCAAACCAACGCTAATGATGCTCCGGCAAAAAGCGTAGCAGGCATCAGTATACGATGGTCGGACGTATGGAAAATGGCACGGCAGAGATGGGGAACCGCCAAACCGATAAACATGATCGGACCGCAATAGGCAGTAACAATAGCAACCAATACCCCTGAACAAGAAATAACCAGCAGACGCGCACGCTTTATATTCAACCCCAGATTGCGTGCATAACCATCACCAAGCAACATCAGGTTCATGGTCTTTATCAGTAAGAAAGATAAAGGTATCAGTACCGCCATGATGCTAACAAACAAAAACATCTGGTCGCCTGACACACGGGCAAAGCTACCTAACCCCCATATGACATAAGCACGTATATCCTCTTCCACACTAAAATACTTCAATACACCGATAATGGCACTTGCCACATAGCCGATCATCACACCGATGATAAGCAATGTCACGTTTCCTTTTACTTTCTGTGAAACATAAACGATGAGCGCCATAACGGAAAGTGCCCCTACAATGGCTGCGATGGAAAGGGCAACTTCCCCCATATATCCCAGCTTGCTCAGCGCTACCCCGCCTAAAGCGCCCGAAAGTAACACCACAAAAGCAACTCCCAGACTAGCACCGGAACTAATTCCCAATACGGACGGTCCTGCCAGCGGATTACGGAATACCGTTTGCATCTGAAGACCGCTGATTGACAAACCCGCACCCGCCACCAACGCAGTCAAAGCTTGAGGGACGCGGGACTTCCAAATGATGTTTTGCCAGATGACCGATTCATCCGTGCTTCCCCAAAGAATGCTCCACACCGATCGTAGCGGAATAGACACGGAACCTAACAAAAGGTTCAACAGGAAAAAAAGAAGAATGGATGCTACGATGAGCAACATAAGAAAAGTAGTAGGTCGCTTCATGCCATCGTTTTCTATTTTAATCGTTCGTAATAGGTCGGAGTATAATCAGGTAGCAGTTCGGGATGAAAAACTTTAATCAAGTCGGCAAGCACCAACTCCGGTTCGGTCGGCATCGTTTCGTAAAAGGGCTTTTCACGCATATTACAATAGATAACTCCCTTTTCACGGAATGCCCGGAAATCGGCATATCGAGGCTCCTGCCGCTTTAATGCCTCATAAGTAAACTCACCATCATAACTATTCACGATGCGCCAATAATCCGCCCCTTCGGCTTGGCTGTAAACCGTCTCAAAATCAAGCGTCACTCCTCCGGAACGCGGATCGTCCTTTAAGAAATAGTCGGCTCCGGCATCTCGGAAAAGTTGGGCAAGGAAACTCTTCCCCCCCACTGCATACCAGTTACCGCCACGAATCTCTCCACTAAAAACAACGGGACGTTTTTTGACATCAGCCACCTGCTGCTTCAGTTCATTATATTGTTTTTCAATGGCAGCAAACTTTTGATTGGCTTCAGCCTCCTGCCCTGTAAAAAGGGAGATAAAACGAATCCATTCAGCCTGTCCCAGAGGAGTCATTTCTTTATAGCCCAAGTGGGGAACCAGCGGAATCCCTATCTCACGCATCGCATCGTAACCTCCGCGTTTAAAAGGAGAAATGAAAATCAGATCGGGATTCATGCTCATGATCACTTCATTGTCGAAATTCCCTTCAATGCCTATCTTTGCGGTCTTTCCATCTTTGATGCGTTGCTTCATCCCGGAATTGAAAAGATGCCGGGTACTGGTAATACCGACCACCCTGTCGAGTGCATCAAGCTTGATGAAGTTCGAAAGTTGCAGGGAGGTCATACAGATAGTACTCCGAATCGGCGTTTCAATAATTGTATACCCCTCCGGAACACCTGCGGGTTTCACACCGCGAGGAATAAGAGCGAAATGCCACGACTCACTTCCCTCCTTCTGGGGATCTTGAATATCGACCAAGCGGCACGTAGGAGTATAGGTCACTTTAAACCCCTTGGCATACACAGGAGAAATGCGAACGGAAGAAGTATCCGGAATTTCACTTTCCACCACAACAGATGCCGGAGTTGCTTTCGGACGGCAGCCGGTGAAAAAAAGACAGCTTAGCAGAAGCACTTCTGCCAGTATTCGTTTCATTATCGTTGTTTGCTATATTTATTGTGAGCAAAGATACTTATTTTATCTTGTTTCATTAAGATATTTTCCTCACTTTTGCACGAAAAAGAAGAATAATGAAAGACATACAGTTCGTATCTTTGGGACCGGGCGAGCCCGAATTAGTAACAATTAAAGGGTTGAGAACATTGCAAAATGCCGACTGCATCTTTTGTCCCGCAACCATCGGGAAGGACGGTAAACATCGGTCAAGGGCTAAAGCACTTTTACTGGATTTAGGAATATCTCCCGAACAAATCCGGACTTTTGGATTACCGATGAATAAAGACAGAGATCAGGCCCTTGAAGCTTACGACCAAATATATGAATCAGCTCTTGTATTCCAGCAACAAGACAAACAGGTTGCCATAGTAGCCGAAGGAGATTCCGGATTCTATTCCTCTATACATTATATATATGACCGCTTACGAAATTCAGAGAAGCCGGTAAGTTGCATACCGGGGGTACCGGCTTTTATTGCGGCAGGTGCTATGATCGGATTGCACATCGCCAGTCAGGAAGAACGGATGATCGTCATTCCGGGAATAGTGACCTGTACGGAACTGGAAGACTATCTGAAGCAGAAAACAGTGGTTGTCCTTATGAAACTCTCCTTATGTACGGATGAAGTTCATGCCTGTATCGATAAGCACCCGGAATACAAATTCCACTATTTTGAAAACGTAGGAACGGAAAATGAATATTATTCCCAAGACACTCACGAACTACAAACTAAAAGTTTTCCCTACTTTTCGCTAATGATTATACGCTATTCGGAAGAAAGTTAATATCTTTGCAGAAACGACAACGAATGTGTAAGTGAAAAAGGTTGCAAGTTCGATTATAAAATATTTACTGATCGTATTCTTTCTGTATTATTATATAGGAACAACTGCTTTCGTTCACACCCATTATTTCGATAAATATACTGTAACCCACTCCCACCCGTATTTTCCGGGAACTCATCATTCACACTCTACAGCCGAAATAGAGACTATCGGGTTACTGAATATGTTGGTTGCAGATACGACTCCGTTGTTCTCTGTCATCTTTGCATTATCACTGATAAGCATCATCAGTCAGACGGCAATCAGTTTTACCACCCACAAAGAGCTTCACCTCTCTCATCTACGTGCCCCACCGGTGATTGAAAAGGTATTTTAAAACTACTATTTAATCACAAAAAGTAAAACTCTCCCTTTCGAATGTCGAAAAGGGAGTTTATAAACGTATATCAACATGAAACAATTTATAGCACTATGCCTGATAGGTATAGTAACTTTCTCATGTACCGGTGGTTCAAAAGACAGCACATCACAAGATGTGACGGTACAGGGAGATACCATCATTGTATCCTCCCAATCACTTGCGCAGAAGATAAAAACAGCCATCGTGCAAAAAGAACTCCATCAACGCTCCTTTACCACTTCAGGAGTCGTAAAAGCCATCCCTAATCAGTACGCTGAAATCGCATCTCCTTTTGCAGGACGCATTACCCAATCATTCGTACGTCTGGGACAAAAAGTAAGTAAAGGCAGCCCCATATTCGCAATCAGCTCTCCGGAATTCTTTGAGACCGGAAAGGCATATTATCAAGCGAAGCAGGAGATGGAACTCGCATTGAAAAGTCTTAAACGCGAGAAAGACCTTCTGAACAACAAAGTTGGTGTTCAGAAAGAGGTGGAAGAAGCCGAAGTAAACTACGAACTCAAAAAGAAAGATTATGAGAACACGCTTGCCGCACTAAAAGTATTCCAAATCGATCCTTCGGAACTTGTATTGGGACAACCGTTGATCGTTCGTTCACCCATTAACGGAGAAGTAGTGACCAACAATATCGTACTGGGGCAGTATTTGAAAGAGGATGCCGAACCGGTAGCCATCATTGCCGACCTGAACAAAGTCTGGGTAGCGGCCAACGTGAAGGAGAAGGACATCCCACTGATCCAATCACTCGATAAAGTGGAAGTATCACTTGTTTCAATGCCCGACCGTATTTTCACCGGCAGCATTTATCACATCAATGAAATGCTGGATGAAGATACACGCGCTGTAGAAGTCTTGATAGAGTGTGACAATCACGAACGGGAAATGAAACCTGCCATGTACGGTTCGGTGAAACTGACAGATACGGCAGTCGATGCCGTTTTAGTTCCCACAGCTGCCATTCTGCAACAAGAAGATGCAAGTTACGTACTCGTTGCTTTGGGCGAAAACCGCTATCAAAAGAGAAACATTACCACCGCCTGTACCGATGGAGATCGCACGGTTATCGCTTCCGGCTTACAGCCCGGTGAGAAGATCATGACGGAAGGAGCTTTTTATTTTATCGATGCCCGCTAATAAATCTATGAAGAAGATAATTTATCTGGCGTTACACCGGCGAGGGCTGATGTTCGTCTTATTTGCCTTTTTAGGCATAGTGGGTTATTACTCTTGGACACAGTTGGCTATCGATGCCTATCCTGATATTGCCGATACGACGGTTCAGATTGTGACACAAGTACCGGGTCTGGCAGCCGAAGAGATTGAACAACAAATTTCAATCCCCATCGAAAGAGCTGTAAACGGACTTCCAGGGCTGAACGTGATGCGCAGTAAGAATACCTTCGGATTAAGTACGGTCGTTTTAGTATTTGACGATGGTATTGACGATTACTGGGCACGCCAACGAGTGCAGGAACGGCTGGTAGATGTAGAGTTACCTTATGATGCCGTACCGGGACTAAATCCGTTGACATCCCCTACCGGTGAAATCTTCCGTTATGTGATTGAAAGCGATAACCTGGATCTCCGGGAAATCACCGATTTGCACAAATGGGTGATTATCCCCCGGCTGAAACAGGTGACGGGCGTTGCCGACGTAAGCAATTACGGTGGCATAACTACCCAATACCAGATAGAGATCGATCCGCACAAAATGGAACAATACAATGTCACATTAAGCGATGTCACGGAAAAAATAGAGAAAAACAATGTGAATGCCGGTGGTAGTATGCTGACACATGGCGATCTGAGTTACGTAATCCGGGGAATCGGTCTGGTAAAAGACCTTGAAGACTTGGGAAACATTGTGATAAAAACCGAAAAGGGGGTACCCGTCTATCTGAATGATATTGGAAAACTAAAATATGGCAACCTGGAACGTAAAGGAGTACTCGGTTTCAATGATGGAGTACACAATTACAATGACGGTGTTGAAGGCATCGTGCAAATGTTACGGGGGGAAAATCCATCCAAAGTACTACAAGACGTACATACGGCAGTCGAAGAATTGAATAATGAGATGCTGCCTGAAGGCACGCGCATCCATCCGTTCATGGACCGGACAGAGTTGGTCAATACTACCCTTCATACCGTATCGCATACCCTGTTCGAAGGAATGATACTGGTTGTACTGGTACTCATCTTGTTTCTTAAAAGCTGGCGCGGAGCGCTGTTGGTAGCATTGACTATCCCATTGGCACTTCTCATAGCCTTTATCCTGATGCACGTCACCGATATTCCCGCCAATTTGCTGTCATTGGGTGCCATCGACTTCGGCATTATCGTGGACGGAGCCATTGTCATGATGGAAACCATTTTGAAGAAACGCGAACGCCATCCGGACGAAATGTTGACAGAAGACTCTATCATGAGACGGACGACTGAAGTTGCCCGCCCCATCTTCTTCTCCACACTCATCATCATCACTGCCTATCTCCCTTTATTTGCCTTTGAACATATCGAGAAAAAGCTATTCACCCCGATGGCATATACAGTAGGCTATGCGTTGATCGGTGCATTGGTGGTGGCACTGCTCCTCATCCCCGGACTGGCTTTCATGGCGTATCGCAAACCACGCCCGGTTTCCCATAACCGTTGGTTGGAAAAGTTGGGAAACTTGTATAATGCACAAACTGAAAGACTGATCGACCGACGGAACTTGATTTTATCTTCCCTGGTCATCATCCTGGTAGCAGCCGGCGGACTGAGCTGGATGGTAGGAAAAGATTTCCTTCCTCCTCTGGACGAAGGTTCCATCTGGATACAAGTGCAACTGCCTCCGGGCATCTCCATCGAAAAGTCAAAAGAGATGGGAGCCGAATTGCGGGAAACCATTCGTAAATTCCCGGAAGTATCATACGTGATGACACAAGTGGGACGCGACGACGAAGGTGCCGAAGCTTTTTCGCTCTCACATATAGAGTGCGGGGTCGGCCTGAAACCTTACTCCACTTGGGAACATGGCAAGACCAAAGCCGACTTGATAGAGGAAATGAATGAGAAACTACAGAGGATGCCTGGATATACCGTCAGCTTTTCACAGCCGATTATCGACATGGTGATGGATCAGATAGCCGGGGCGCACAGCGATCTCGCAATCAAAATCTACGGAGATGACATAGCAGAAACCCGTCATATCGCTGAACAGGTAGAAGGAGTAGTCAAGAACATACCCGGTGCGGTAGACGTAGCTATCGATCAGGAACCACCGATGCCCCAGCTACAGATTGTGGCAGACCGTGACCGCATCGCCCAATATGGATTGAACGTTTCGGACGTTGCCGACCTCATCGAATTGGCAATCGGAGGAAAAGCAATCTCTCAGATATTTGTCGGCAGCAAATCCTATGATGTCATCTGCCGTTTCAACGATGAGAGCCGCAATACTCCGGAACGAATCGGCAACTTGATGCTGACTACGGATTCGGGGAGTAAAATCCCTCTGAGCCAGATAGCGGATATCAAGATGACAACCGGTGCCAGCACCATCTCCCGTGAAATGAACAAACGCCATCTGACGATCCATGTAAACCTGCGGGGTACGGACTTGACCACCTTCCTCAATCAAGCCAATAAAGCCATTAGCAATCAGGTGAAATACGACCCGGCAGACTACCATCTGAAATGGGCGGGACAATTTGAGAACCAGAATCGCGCCTATTCGCGCCTGGGAATTGTCGTACCGTTGGCACTAGGGGTAATGCTATTGTTGTTATTCGCGGCATTGGGGCATTTCCGGCAGGCTGCTCTGCTGATGTGCATAGTCCCGCTGGCACTCTTTGGAGGCATGCTTGCCCTGAACGTACGCGGAATGACACTTAATGTATCTTCTGCCGTAGGCTTTATCGCTTTGATCGGAGTGGCCATACAAAATGGAGTGATAATGATTTCACACATCAATAATCTTCGTTCGAGAGGCAGAGATCTGAGAGAAGCAGTAATCACAGGGGCACGACATCGTTTCCGTCCGATATTGATGACGGCAACCGTAGCCATCTTGGGATTGCTCCCGGCATCTCTGTCGACCGGCATCGGATCGGATGTTCAACGTCCTCTTGCCACGGTCATCGTATACGGATTGCTGTTTGCGACGATAATCACATTGTACATTCTCCCCGCATTATATTATATGATGGAAAAAAGAATTGAAGAAAAATGAAAAGAATCCATATACTAATTCTGCTTGCAACGAGCCTTTCGTTGCAAGCGCAAAACAAGTCTGTTTCTCTGCCCTATCGTGAGTATCTTGAAAAGGTCAATACTGGAAACCTGGAATATGCAGCCGAAAAATTGAACGTCAGTGCATCACATGCGGGCGTAGTGGCGGCAAAAGTGTTCAACGACCCCGAGCTTTCAGTAAGCTACTTCAATAACGAGAACAAGAAGTTACAAATGGGTGAAGGTTTTGCCGTTGGGCTAAGCCAGACCTTGACATTAGGCAAAAGAGGTGCGGCAATCGGAATGGCACGGAGCGAAAGTGCATTGACAGAAGCGTTGCTAGCCGATTATTTCCGTAATCTTCGTGCCGAAGCCACATTAACGTATCTGGAAGCAGTGAAACAACAACGCCTTTATGATGTTACCCGAAAGGCATATGAAAACCTTAGGCAATTGGCCGAATCCGACAGCATCCGTTTCCGCTTGGGCAAAATCATGGAAGTGGACGCTACACAAAGCAAACTGGAGGCGGGCATATTGGGCAATGAATTATTGCAGGCCGGCACTAAACTTAAAAACGCATATTCAGCGCTCTCTGTAATGATGGGTACATTCAGCATTGACACCCTTTATCAACCTACCGCCCAGTTGCAGACAGAAATGCATGAATTCATGTTGGGCGATCTGATAGCGAAAGCAGTGGAAAACCGTTCCGATCTCGTAGCCGCCCTCAGAAACACAACCGTGGCAAAAAAAGCGGTGAAAGTTGCCCGTAGGGAAAACATTCCCGATATCGATGTTTCTTTGGAGATTGGCAGGAACTACCGGGTATTGAACGAGGAAGCCCCCGCTCCTCCTTTTACAGGAATAACCGCAGGTATAGCCTTTCCATTAAAATTATCAGCTCTCAACCGTGGCGCAGTCAATGCCGCACGATTCCGGGAGAAACAGGCCGAGATGCAATATAGCCAAGCTCGCCTACAGGTACAAACGGAAGTTATGCAGGCATACCACCAATACCAATCCTTAGCCGAACAAATGAAACATTATGAGAATGGATTATTAAAGCAGGCTCAGGAAGTTCTTGACGGAAAGATTTACAGTTATAACCGGGGAGAAGTCTCTTTACTTGAAGTCCTGAATGCACAACGAACTTTTGATGAAGTGCAGGCACAGTATATCGAGACACTGTTCAATTATAATGCCGCGTTAGTAGAATTGGAAAAAGCGGTAGGAATCTGGGATATCACCCTTTAATCCGTTATGGAACCGGGGTTCCTCGTAGCCTTTAGAATCGGAGGATACGACCGAAGTCACATGAGCCCGTAATGAAAGCACGTTAGACATGGGGATGTTTCACTGCGAAACATGGGGGTGTCTGACTGCGAGACATGGGGGTGTTTAACAGTGAAACATCCCCATGTTTAACATGCTTAGGTTTAATGAAAAGGAAGCTATCTTTTAAACGAACAGTCGTTACCTTTAAAACAAACCAGAACAAACCTGATTTGCATTCCCATTCCCCTGCCTACGATTAAATCTATACGAGAAGAACCAAACTCCTCCTCCCCCATGTCCTTCCCACCAATATTGAGTCATCAGACTCCTCCTTAGTATAATCTGTGTTAATCTTCCCTTACACCTGAAAACTTTCCTGAAGAAGCGGCTGTTGTACAATGCGATTAAACTTTATTTATCATCCCTAATATATACTATTATGACTAAACCTGATTCCCCTTCCGTAGAAAACGGAAGCAAGCAAGCGCCCGAAAGTTTTTATATCAAAATTACTCCTGACGGTCCTTACCTTGTGTATGGCAACCCTCCCATAGACCAGGAAATCATTTTACCAAATGAAGAAGGTTCCTCATGGGTCTATCAACGCGGAAAACATTTCGATAGTTCGGCCTCTCCTGTGGCTCTTTGTCGTTGCGGACATTCCAAACATAAACCTTTCTGTGACGGTTCGCACAAAATGGCAAAAGATTGGGATTCGAAAGAAACAGCTTCCCATCGTCCCTTGCTCGAGGAAGTGGAAGAATTGGAAGGTCCCAGCATGATACTCGCCGACAATGAAAAATATTGCGCCTTTGCACGCTTCTGCGATGCTTACGGTAGGGTATGGAACTTGGTACAGCGCGCTGCCAGTGAGGAAGAGAGGGAAATTGTCCGTCATGAAGTAGGCCACTGCCCATCAGGAAGATTAGTATTATGGGACAAAAAGACGGAAAAAATATTCGAACCACCTTTTGAGCCCTCTATCGGAATAATAGAAGATCCCGGCATAAAAGTCAGCGGACCTATCTGGGTAAAAGGAGGCATTCGTATTGAAGGAACGGATGGAAGAAGTTATGAAATAAGAAACCGTGTGACCCTTTGCCGTTGCGGTCAATCATCCAACAAACCTTTCTGTGACGGGACTCATGCTTCCATGCACTTCCATGATGATATACCTTTGGAGGACAGCGGAGAGAAAAGATAATCGTTAATGATTTGTTTTCAGGAATACAATTAAGATCATTTCGTTAGTAGTTAAAGTAGTCAAGATCAATCTGTGATCTGCTACTTTAACTATTCTTCAAAGGCAAACTGACCATAAAACGGGAACCTTCACCAACTTTCGAGACCACTTCGATTTTCCCTTCAAAATGTTCTACTATAATCTTGCATATGGCCAGTCCCAAACCAGTTCCCTGAACGAAGCTATCCCCTTTGAAAAAACGTTCAAAGATGTGTTCGATCATCTCTTCCGGCATCCCCACACCCGTATCTTCAACAAAGAGCTGCACCCGGTCATCATCCGTCAATTTATATCCGAAGCAAACACTTCCCTTGGAAGTAAACTTGATGGCATTATTTATCAAATTATTCATGACCTGCCCCAGACGCATCGAATCTGCAGTTAGTATCGTATCGTCATCAGGTATGTCCATAACAAGCTTCACCTCTTCATCCATATTAAGCCTCTGCGTCTGACTGATTTCAAGCATAAGCGTATTCAACGAAAAAGGTTGAAGATGAAATTCCATCGTGTTGGATTCTATTTTGGATAAATCAAGCACATCAGAAATCAAGAACATTAATAATTGGCTGTTCTTTTCAATCATGGCAGTATACTCATTTATTTCTTCTATCGTTAACTCGGAATACACGCTACTCAGTAAAGTTGAGAAACCTACGATAGCATTCAAAGGAGTTCGTATCTCATGGCTCATGTTGGCAAGAAATGCACTTTTCAGCTTATCGCTTTCTTCTGCTTTATTCCGGGCATCAATCAGCTTCTGTTCTGTAACTTTATGCTCATGGATGCTTTGGCAAACTCCCACTATCCGGTACGGGATATCCGCTACACGTCCCAAATAGACGGATTGTACCTCAAACCACTCCCATGTGCCGTCAGCGCGTTTCAACCGATAGGTGAAAGTGTCTTTATTTAATTCCCCCTGTAATTGTTTAGCTAACGCATTAAGTATTTCATCACGATCATCCGGATGTACCAACGCTCCGAATTCTTCGGAAGAAAGCGTGCCGTTTCCTTCATCGATACCCAAATGGCTGAACCAGCGGGAATCAATTATCATGTGATCCAACTTCATATCATAAAACCAAGGAAAAATCTTGGTTCTACTCAGTGCCATATTAAGAATATATTCTTGCGTCAATTCGCTTTCGATATTTCGGAAAAGGAAGACGACGTTATTTAGCCGATTCTCTTTATAAGTTCCGATTAATGTCCCCTGCACCATAAAGATCATATTGGATTGCAGATTACAGATAACGCAATTCTGAGGTAAATCTATCTGTTGTTTGCCCGAATCCAAATCTCTAATCAGGTCTGGCAATATACTCTGTTTATCCACAAGAATGTCTATAACATCAAAAGCCGATTTACCCTTTATCATATCCCCATTCAAATTCAACTCTTTCAGGCATGCCTGATTCATTTGTTGGATATTTCCGAATTTGTCCATGACAAGGGTATCGAGAAAATAAATATCAAGCAATTGGTCATTAAGCATTTGTCCCCGATCCATCTCTTTTTGAGAATGACGTGTCTTTTTATATTGACTCCACAAAACTAAAGACAAAGCAACAATGATAACTGTCAATAATGCAATAATCCATAAAAGGGTGTTGGAACCTATTGTCATCAAAGGGGCAAACGTGAAAAAACTAACCATATTCTCATTCATAAAATACTCCATTCTTTTTATGTATCGCTAAGCATTATTCCAAGAAACTCAATCTTTTTGGAAATTCCCCCTGAAACTGATGATAGTGTGCGGTACAAATTTATGAAAATAATTCAAGCCCCTCTTATTTTCTATTGCTTTTTTAATTCTAATCCCAAAATTTTCATTTTCAATATACAACTATCTTTTAAACAAGACATCAAAACCTTGTTCAATCACAATGCCGCGCTGATAATATCAGGAAAAGGCAGCCAGATTCTAGAATATCACGCTTCTATAAAAAAGAAAGAGGTTGTGTCAATTTTGAAGTGAACCCTAAAAGTTAGACAAAAAACTTTTAGGGTTCACTTCAAAATTGACACAACCTCAGTAATACAAATAATATATTATCTGTATTAGCCAATATGTTCGTAGTAATATTTTGCGGTTTGAGTAAAAGGAAGCTAGTTTGAACTCAGTAGTAACATAAAGACTAAAGAGATACTCCTAAAAAAGATTATTCTGTGCAACAAGCTTTTATTTGCTCTACAATATAGTCTACATCCGCGTCCGTCACCCAAGGACCTGCTGGAATACACAGACCCATATTAAACAATCGCTCAGAAACACCTGTCACATAACGAGGATTATTAGCATATACAGGCTGAAGGTGCATCGGTTTCCACAAAGGACGGGTTTCTATTCCTTTGGCATCAAGTTTCACTCGGACTTCATCATAATTAGTGCCAGACTTCTCTGGATCAATCAGAATCGTAGATAGCCAATAATTAGCATTGAAACGACCATCTGGATTAGATTTCAAAGTAATGCCTTCCAGGTTTTCAAAAGCTTTCGCATACAATTCATGTACATGCCGATGATGGGCTATATGCTCGTCCAATACACTCATTTGACCACGACCGATGCCGGCACAAATATTACTCATACGATAATTGTAACCGATCTTTTCATGCTGATAATGAGGGAAAGGTTCACGAGCCTGAGTAGCATAAAACATGGTCTGTTTCTTCGATGCTTCATCCGGAACGATAAGAGCGCCGCCACCCGAAGTAGTGATCATCTTATTTCCATTAAAAGACAAGACACCGAATGTACCGAAAGTACCACACTTCTGACCTTTGAACTCAGAGCCCAATGCTTCGGCAGCGTCTTCCAAGACCGGGATATCATATTTCGCTGCAATAACACAAATCTCATCTATCTTAGCAGGCATACCGTAAAGATGTACAGGAACAATAGCCTTAGGCTTCTTGCCCGTCTTCGCGATTCGGTCTTTTATTGCTTCTTCAAGCAAAACAGGATCCATATTCCAGGTATCCTCTTCACTATCAACAAATACCGGTGTAGCTCCCTGGTAAGCCACCGGGTTAGCCGACGCACAGAAAGTGAACGACTGGCAAATTACTTCATCACCTGTCCCGACACCCAACTGGATTAAACCTAAATGGATAGCCGCCGTACCTGCCGACAAAGCAACCACTTCCTTATTCTGTCCTACAAAATGTTTCAGTTCTTCTTCGAAAGCATTCACATTGGGTCCCAAAGGAACGACCCAATTCGTGTCAAAGGCTTCTTTAATAAAAGCCTGCTCCTTGCCGCTCATGTGAGCAAGGCAAAGATAAATTCTCTTGTCCATTAAAATATATGATTAAAAGAAAACGATAAAGCGAAAAGTAAGAGTATGAAAAAAGGATTATTTATGCCATAAATAGTATGGCACAAATAACCAACAAAATAATTCAAATATATTTTTCAAGTTGAAAGTTCTCATAAATTTCACCATGACCGGGATAAAGATTACATCCTTTTGATAAACTAAGTATTCTAGATTTTGATATTACTGCATCCTCCTTGTTACTATTAGGAAAAGAAGCTACCACTTTTAAGCCAGGGATAAAGGAATCACCTGTAAAAATACTATTATCTACGCGGTAAACAAGACAGCTTTTATCATGACCTGGAGTAAAAAAGGCTTCAAGAAAAACATTATTCCATAAACATATTTTCTCATTATCAGAAACTTCAAAAATATTACTTTTAACCGCACATACAAACGAACTTTCCATGTAACGGGATAAATTTAATTTGTCTGACAACAGGCCTGCAATACCAAATAGCGATGTATAAATACGAAGATTAGGATATATAGATAAAAGATTATTCAAACCATAAATATGATCATAATGGGAGTGTGTAATAAAAACACCTTTAATTAGAGTTTTTCCATTATCATGCATCCATTCCAGTATTGGTTCTATATCACCGCAATCAACAAGCCAAACATCATCAGCAAATACCGTGAACAGTACAAAACTATTGGATGAACTTATTGAATTGACGATTCTATATACATTTAAAAATTTCAACGTAAAGTGATCCCTCCATCAATAACTATATTTGTTCCTGTCACCCAACAAGAAGCATCAGAAAGCAAATAAATTACGCCATTAGCAACATCGACAGGTTCACCAAGTCTTCCTAATGGATAGCTTTTAACCACATCACCCATCTGCTCTTCGGACAGGCCATAAGCATTAATCATATCAGTACGAACCATGCCTGGCATAATACCATTTACCCTGATTTTTTTTGAAGCATATTCTAGGGCCAAGACTCTTATCAATGAATTGATAGCCCCTTTCGATGAAGCATAAAGTGCATTTGAAATTGTTGCATAAAAAGAAGAGATCGAAGATATAAATACAATTGATGCACCAGAAGTTATTTTTTTCTTTTTAAAAATTTCTTTCAATAACAAAATAGGGGCCATAATATTTATATGATACATCTTATCGATCTTATCTTGATTAATTTGTTTAAATAGAGATCTATCGTTTATCCCAGCGCATAAAACTACGCCATCAATAGAAACGATAGAATTAACCAATGATATAATTTCTGATTCATTAGTAATATCCGCGCAAATTACCTGATGTTCCGCACCATTCATTTCTGCCAGAACTTCTTTTAATCTTACTTCATTACGCCCTGTCGCAATAACAGTGGCTCCCATTTTAGAACAATGAATAGCAGTTGACCTTCCGATTCCCGACGAAGCACCGGTAATCAAAATTGTTTTCCCTAGTAAAGTGAATGGATTCATTTGTTTAATAATAAATTAATTCTGGTACAACTAAATTCTCAACAATCATTCTTCCGGTGCCTAATGACAAACCGACTCCAAAACCTGTAAAAAGAATATTTAAACGTTTAGCACCTAATTCATTTCTTAAGGTGAGTTCTATCAATTCAATTTATCCTCTTGTATCAGACAGCAGAACTCTTTAACTGCCCAATTTGTGAGCTTTAGTCTTGCAAATTTAGCGAATATTTTCTACCCCCCCCCCCGATTTTTACAATAATTAACTTGTGTTTGTTGTAAAAATTGGATGTGCAGGCATAATTCACCCCAACAACTCAGGTTTCAGCCTGATTATTTGCGTGTAACGACTGATGTTATACACAAGACTGGTGAATGCTACATTGGCTTTAGCACGAATAAGCCCTACTGTACGCACCACAAGTCCACGCATGGTTTGTTCCTCAAACCCGAATACATGCTCGACAAGGCAACGTGTCTTGGATTTTTTCCTATTGTCTGATTTCTGCTCCTTGGTAAGCGGACGGTTACGGTAGCCCTTTTCGCAAATTATCGGATTCATCTTATGCTGTTTTACAATCTCCTCTTGTCCGACATAACCGGCGTCCAAATACAAGTCCTTGCCTTCGTCTTTTTCATCCAGCAGTCCTTCAAAGCCTTTGGAATCATGCACTTCTGCCGACGTGGTATCATAAGAAAGTATGATCTTATTGCGTTTCTCAACTTTAGTATGCTGCTTGTAGCCGTAAAAAGTCTCATCACGCTTCTTTGTCCAGCGGGCATCTACATCCTTGTGGCACTTCTTGTGGGGATTGTCATTCCACAACTTATCACCCGCTCCCTGTTTTATCTGCTCATTTTCATCACGGGTGTTACGTTGGCGAGGGGCAATAACAAAACTGGCATCAATGATGCGACCCTCATTGAATTGCAGACCCTTACTTTCCATGAAACTATGAAATTCCGAAAAAAGCTTGTCATAAACGCCTGTATTTGTCAGGAGTTCGCGATACTTCCACACCGTCTTCTCGTCAGGAACATCGTCAACACATTCAATACCAAGAAACTTGCGGAAACTCGTACGGTCAACTATCTGATACTCTATCTGATGGTCACTCAAACCATAATAACGCTGAAGAAACAAGACCTTGAACATCAGCACACAGTCTATCGGCGGACGACCGGCATTACTTTTGCGCTCTCCGGTAAAAAGGGCTGATTCAAGAGTAGGACGAAAGATCTCAAAATCAACATACTGAGACAACACTTCAAGAGGATTGCCCATTTCATTCAAACGCAATTCACGATTCTCTGACTCAAATAGTTGATTATAACGAAGCTTACGGTATCGGGATAACTTGTTCATTATAAAATTCTTATTTTCTGCAAATTTACGCTCTTGGAACCATATAAACAACTGTACTACAATATTTTAATTTATAGAACTCCTCTTAAATTAGTCACCATCAAAAGGGGGACAGAAGTACCACTCGTATTACCAAACTTTTGGATGTTATACGGTGTTTGTTCTTCAGTACATCCTAATTTCTTACGAATCTTTTCACACATGAATTTGTTAGCTTGATGCAGTAATAAATAATCAGACTCCGAAGGATTTATTCCAAAATAGGAAAATAATTCTTTAAAAGCTTTAGGTACATTAGATATCGCAAATGAAAAAACTTCCAAGCCATTCATATGAAGGTGTAAATTAGTCCTTCTTATACCATCTTCATATTCGCGCATAATAAAAGAATCTGGTGAAACTGGATTTCTATAACCACCATCAGGAACTATCAGGAAATCTTTCCCAGCACCCATAGTTTTAAGATTCAATTGTATAGTAGAAGCATTTTCTACATTATATTCCAAACCGATTGCACTTCCTGCATCACCTGCTATCAAATAATAACTTTTGTCTTCAGGACTAGCATAATACGATTGAGTATTGCCTACTAGCAACAAACCTTTGCGAACATTGCCAGTAGACAAAATATTTGATATTATATTTAGCCCATACATAAAACCCGAACAGCCCAAATTAACATCAAAGGCCATACAAGATGTTGGTAATCCCAATCTATCCTGAATTATACACGCAGTAGCCGGCATCTTATAATCAGGTGTTTGGCATACAAATACCAAAACTTCAATATCTTCTTTTTCCCATCTAAGTTCATCGAGTAATCGAGCAGCCGCTTTCACGCATAGATCCGAAGTACATACACTTCCATCATGCTCAACCCAATGCTTACATTCAACGCCAGTTGTCTGAATATATTTTTTAAGCTCATCTTCAGAAAGTAAGTTTGTCTGGCGATTATCATTTACTCCAGCTGGGACACAAGCTGCTATTCCTGAAAGCCTAACATTTTTTATATCAAAAAAAGCCATAATAGATAAGAAAAAGTGTTTAACATTAAATATATGGGAATAATTCATTTTTCAATTAATTCCCATATACATACTATAAGATAGACTATTTAGAAAGCACTAAATTATATAGTTCCTCTATTGTGCCTACCGATCTTAAATCGGCACCTGTCACTTGTTTTTCAAACTCTTCATCGATCATAGAAATAACTGATAATCCAGATAAAGAGCTCCATTCATCTAAGGTCCTGAATCTTGTATCAGGCTTAAATAGTTCAGCAGGAGTCTCATCAAACTCTTCTGCAAATTTTTCTACAAATTCTTCTAAATTCATACTTCTAAAACTTTATATTTAACATAGGTAGGAATATCCCATAAAGAGTAAACTTCTTTATCTGGACACATCCTTTTTACTATTTTTTGTAATGTATCATCTGTCCCTACCTCATAAAAAGAATCGGCTCCATCTTTAATCATATTATTTACAATAGTAGTCCATAACACAGGATGTGTAATATGCTCTATCAAATTTTTTTTTATTTGTTCCGGATTTGTATGAGGCAGGCCATCCACACACTGATATATGGGAATAGTGGGTCTCTTGAAAGTTGTTTTTTCTATAATTCGTCCTAATTCTATACCTGCATTTTTCATAAAGGGTGAGTGAAATGAACCTCCAATGGGCAAAGGAACTGCCTTTTTCGCTCCTTCTTTCATAAAAGCTTTACAAGCTAATCGAATTCCTTTCTTCGTCCCTGTTATTACGACCTGTCCAGGACCATTATAATTAGCAAAATAAATAACCTCACCACTTTCTTCTGATATTTCTTTTACTCTTTTAGCCACATATTCATCCGATAAGCCGATAACAGCTCCCATGCCTGTCTTTATTTCTTCACAAACCTTCTGCGCAATGAGTGCACGGTTCAGAACCAAATTTAGCCCGTCTTCAAAGGTTATACAATTGTTGACAACCAAGGCAGCAAACTCACCCAGTGAGTGACCTGCTACAATATCAGGTCGCATTTCCTTCTGGGTCAGAGCTAATACAACCTCATAAAGGAATACTGCAGGCTGAGTATTTATAGTTTCCATGAGTTCTACCTCATCACCGTCAAACATGACGTCAGTTATACGTCTATTAAAATAAGTATTAGCACGTTCAAAAAACTCCCTTGCGTCAGGAAAGTTCTCATACAATTCACGTCCCATACCCCGCTTTTGACATCCTTGCCCTGGAAAAATAAATGCTTTCATTTTCAATCAAATTTTTTAGCTGGATTTCCTATGTAAAGATGATTATCCAAAGTTTTTCTCATTATTACACTATTAGCTCCAATTGTCGTATTATTTCCAATTATTTTCTGTTGTAAAACAACAGAAGATACTCCAAAAAAATTCAAATCACCAATTATTACCTCACCGGAAATTCTTACTGAAGGCATCATTGAATTAAAAGAACCAATCGTATCATCATGACCTAAATAAGTGCCACAATTAAATATATTAAAATCTCCGATAGTAACATGATTGCTTATCAGACAATCAAACATCACAATATTACCTTTTCCCATGACAAATGTATTCTTGTCTAGTATCAAAGCGCCAGGTGCCAATAAATTCGGATAGTCAACATTCAAGTTTGTGATTTTTTTGACAAGAGTCTGAATAACATGAGGATTCCCGATGGCAAACACAATGCTTATATTACCATGATAAGCATTCAGCTCATTTATGCCACCAATAACTTTGGCATAATAAGCATCATATCCAATAGGATAACCATCATCATAGTAACCTACCAGATTCCACTCCTCCTTAATTACATTTATAGAATTTATCAAACAGGCAACAGTTTTACCAAAACCTCCTGCTCCATAGATTGCAATATTTTTCATCTTATCCACCATTTATCTCTAATTTGTACCATTAAATCTCACAGTCGTGGCCATACCTTCTTTACTGATTCCTTCCCTTATAAAAACTTTCTTTATTGTCAGAAAGATTATTTTTACATCTAACCGAAAAGAGCAATGATCCACATACCAGACGTCCAACTCAAATTTTTTAGTCCACGAAATAGCATTGCGCCCATTTACCTGTGCCCATCCGGTTATCCCAGGTCGAACTTCATGTCGACGGGCTTGTTCTTTAGAATAAAGGGAGAGATATTGAGGTAATAAAGGTCTGGGGCCAACCAAAGCCATATCCCCTTTCAAGACATTTATTAATTGCGGAAGTTCATCAATAGAAGTAGAACGAACAAACCGACCCACCTTTGTTAATCGCTCTTTATCTGGCAACAGATTTCCATCAGCATCTCGTTCATCTGTCATAGATTTGAACTTAATAACTTTGAATATCCTAGCATTTTTACCCGGCCTTGCCTGAGTGAAAAAGACCCCTGCACCTTTATTGACAAAATGCAGCCAAATGGCAATGATTAACAATATTGGCCAGATGATAGACAACACGCAAAACACAATGATAAGGTCAATCACTCTTTTTAAGAAATACTTGTACATATATTAAGTAAGCACTCACTGTACGGCTATAATGTCCCAAAAGGTATTACAGCGCACATTGAGCTATTTTATTAATTAAACTTTAAGTTATTTTAAAACATTCACAGGTAAAAGTTAACCCATGTTCATAAAATTAGTTTTTTAATATTATGAAGCAAAAGTAAAGGATTAAAGATAATAGGTTAAAAACTATACAATGAGTGCTTACGGTTAATCCTTAAAATACATTTCTGTATTCTTATATGTGAAATCTTTACTTGCTTTTACAGAATTATTGCGGAGTTGAGTTTTGTATTCCTTGTCATCACGCAACTTCCTAATATAGAGTACCATTTTTTCAATATCTTTCTTTGGAATACAACGGCCACAGCCATATTTGTTAATTAACCGGTACATTTCAGTGTCATCATTCGAGATTGCCAAAAGAGGAACACCCACAGCCAAAAGATTGAAAGTCTTGCTTGGCACACTCACTTTAGAAACGTTCTCATCCAAAGTGACTACCCCTAGATCAGCCGATGCCAATGAGTATGGTAACATACTAAAGTCTTGAAACGGCATAAATCGTACGTTCTGCAGATTCGAATGATCCACATTCTCCATCAGTTCGGCTTTCTTCTTCCCGTCTCCAATAATCAGGAACTGCACATTTAGATCATCTATCATCTCCTTGGCTACATCCACGACACACTCTACACTATGGGTATAACCGATGTTTCCAGAGTACATAACGATGAACTTCCCATCAAGATTGTTCTGCTTGATGAAGACATTAGCCTCCTTAGCCACAGGTTTGAAATCATCAGAAACCGACCATAGCGGCACAATTTTTATTTTTTCAGCTGAACCATAGGCTGTCAGAACCTCCTTCATCCCTTCGCTCAAAGTATATATCTTCTCTGCCTTTTTATAAAGGCGTTTTTTCAGTATTACCCATATTTTATAAATAAAGTTTTTTTCACTTATGCCAATTGTCTTGAGAGCATCAGGATAGATGTCATACTCCACAATACGAAACTTGTTATTCAGGAGTAAGGCTGAGAAGCAAGCCATTGGCGGATTGGTATAATAGACTACTTCACAATCTCTATACTTGAAGAGTAACTTGAAGAATACCTGCATGGATGCCAACAGCCAAGTCGCCATTCTCTTTGCGCTACTTGACCTATCGTAGTTACAGATTTTGTCAATATTGATCTTCGGATTGACAGGTCTCATCCCTGGGCGAAGTCTACTGCACAACACACTTACACTGTCATATTTCTCACAATATGCATTCAAGTCATCCACCACAAGGAAACCAGATGTTTGATTCACAAGAACAATTTTTTTCATCATTTTTTTAATTTTCTAATATCAAGCATCCATGGCAGATATTTCACAATAACCAAGCTTGCTATATACGCCCCAATTAATGTAAGGCCAAATATTAAAAATACTCCAAGGGAGGGATACCTGAGGATAAAATATTTTTATAATAGCAGATAATGTGATTGGCAACGCACAACTCATGAAATAGAAACAGATGCTATTTCGACCAACGAATGTGAGAGTTTTTATCTGTGGCAACTGTTTACAAAACCAGATTAATATAACAGATACAAGGAATCCGAAAAAGTAGCCTAATACATCCATATCACCCATTGAGACCATAAATCTTGGGGCAACTGGAAAGAAATAAGTTATATACCAATAGAGTGCTATAAGAAGCAGGATGATGTATTTGTTGATAACTCTATCAAACCATGTCTCATATTACCAATATAAGGCTCCTAATCCCAAGAAGAAGCAGGCCAGTATTCCCCTACTAACAAAAAATGGTTCGCGATGTAGGTGAAAAATTTCTATGTCATAAAGATACATGCCTATAGAAGATATTATTCCTAGAACTACGACGTAAAACCCAATATTTTGCCTTCTAGTTACCAAAAGCAAGGCAATAATCACCTCAGCAATCAAAAGAGCAGATGTAAACCAATAGGTACTCGCTCCTACCGTCTCAATTAAGAGTGTATTAAAATCAAACGCCCTGTAAGTTATCATAATCTTCGGTAAAAACTCAATTGCTGAGAATGAATATACATCCTATATAAAATATTAAATATCAACTTTTGACTATCCCCTATTATATATTGAGCCAAACCTGCTTCAATGGTAGGTTTTATTAAGTTGCTTGCGGA
The DNA here is from genome assembly GCF_014385165.1 of Jilunia laotingensis. Lineage (NCBI taxonomy): Bacteria > Pseudomonadati > Bacteroidota > Bacteroidia > Bacteroidales > Bacteroidaceae > Jilunia > Jilunia laotingensis. The sequence continues at coordinate 3,953,152 of NZ_JACRTF010000001.1, forward strand.
AAAGTAAATACCCGCTAATCAAGAAGAAAGCATTTACATAGAATCCGCACAAGAATTAATTGATTTCACCGAGTTCCAGACCGTAATAGTTTTTTGTATGCACAAACAGCACAGTGATAGTACTTATCGCTTTTGCCACATTTACCCAATTCAATTCTTTCTTTTCTTGCACATCTCCTCAAGTAATGTTGAAAGATTATCCATACTGTCAAAAACCTCTTCGTGCCCTATTTCATACTCCTTTCTAGAAATATTGTTAAGTTGTTCTATTGTCAGCTGGCTGAGCGAATCGCGTATTGCCTCTTCTGTCGAAGAGTCTATGCTGATGCCACAACCGTAACTTTCTATCTGTTCAGCAAGAAAAGTCCCCTTAGTAGCAATCAGCGGACGACAGAAAAAGATGCCCTCATACAATTTGTTTGGATCCAAAATAGTTTCGTTGAGCGATTCTACTCCATATGTCACCACCACAACATCTACAGAATTATAAATATGTTCAAAATCATCAGGATTTTTGAAAGCACCAAACAATTTGATATTCGGGTACAATTCCATCATATCATCAATAGCTTTCTGGGTCGATTCCACATTTGCCACTCCATGAAAGTGAAACTCATGCTGAGGGAAATACTTTCCTATGGTTCGAGCAAAACGCATCATTGAGGCGTAGCGTATCGAACCCACAAATGAAAATATAAAGTGCCCATCCTTCAGGTTGAGCGGTTTGCGCTCCACACCAATAATCTTACGGTTTACCTTGTTTGGCTGAACAATAAATCTAGCCTTTGGTTGGTTAAGGAACCCCTTGAAACCTTCAGATGTCAGCAAAGTAAATTGAGCATTCTTCACAAGATTACGGTCGATAGCCCGAAGCAAAGGACGGACTTTACCGAAAGAAGGAAAGCCGTATGCTATATCCGAAATCTCGTATGCGTATGGAACGCCTTTCAGGCGAAGGAAAATGCTCTCGAAGTAACCAAAGGAATAATAAAGGCAATTCTGCCCCTTGTGTTCCTTTACTACACTATCAATATCTCGCTTTACGGTTCTAATCTTTTCAAGATACCCATCACCTTTTGACATCTGACCTAAAATAGTCACCGGTATTTTCACAGAAAACTTATTGCAGTTATACTGCACTCTATCATATCCGTACACCTCTACCTCATATCCAAGGGCTGCTATAGATTCCACTCTGCGGATAGCACGAGGTTGAGAGAGTGAACTAACTAAAAAAACTATTTTGTCGTACATCACTTCTTTATTTTCTTTTTACCAATGACAGATCCACCAAATCACCCATCTCTCGCAGAAATTTGGATGTATAGAAATTCATAAATCCACCAGCTGACGAGAAAGTCATCTCACCGAAATATGGTTTGCCATCAACTTCATACAAATCCACTCTAACCTGAGGTATTCCACATGAAAGTTTTGAGACAATCTCAAGCATTTTATCTAATGACACAGGCTTTGGCAAATCTGATTGGGCTTGCTTATAATGTGAAGTAAAAATGCTACACTCATCGTGTCGTTTCCAATCTAAGTCATAGGTAGCCACCTCTACAGATCCTTGATGTCTGTTGAAACATGCCCATATATGATGAGGCTTTCCATTAAAACACCAAATTTTGTAGTCTATCAGTGTGTCTGTTTCTACCGGCTGTTTCCTGCAGTCAAGCACTTCTTCGGCTATCATACAAGGTTTCATGGCAGCATAGTGAGGCTCGCCATTTGTCTCACTAAACGATTTTGAGAGCAATGCAGAATACATCCTAACTGTATTTTCTATATCCAGTTTGCTTTTGTCTTTACAGACAAGGATATCACCACTTCCGTTGTTTGTCTTCAGAACAAAGGAATCCGGAAGAGAATCCCAATCCACATCCTCTGCTTTTTCCCAAACACCATATAGTTTCACAAGAGTGTCATCAAGCCCTTTCTCTTGAATATATTTACGTACACGATATTTGTCAGCACACAATGTCCACAAACTCGTGTCAGAATTAAACTTCAGCCAGTTGATTTTCTCGTTCAAATCTTTTGGACTGAACCAGTTCAATGGCCTATGAAAATGATAGAGAAACTGAAGACTGGTAAGGAGTCTTGGACTTACATAATTTAGAAAACATTTAACATTCATAGTTATAAACTATTTGTATCAAACTATTGCTCTTTTTCTTTGTTGGAGAGATGATATGATTAGCGCCATTAAAAACCATAAATAATCATTTGCCCAAATATCGCCTCCCGTAAAACTTCTTGGAAAGACGAGGCAGGCGTACATAATAATTACATTATGATTTAGGCCGGATGTTCTACGAATACTTTTTATAGTTTGAAAGAATAGATAAAGAATAACAAGACTACCCAATATCATTCCATATGTAACGAAAATGCTTAGGTACATGCTATGAGCGAGTTCTTGTATTGCCACTTCATCACCGGCAACACCAAAACCTAGAAAAGGATCATTTAGGACTATATCCCACAACTTGTCATGAATCTCAGCTCTGCCTGTAGTAATATCTTCAGTATCTGCATTTATCAGATAATACAGGGTGCGACTGCTCAGACCAAAGGAGTCAAGCATTCCTCCAAAGAAAGCAAGTATTTCCTTGAAGAAAGATAATACAATCAAAACAAAAGAAACAAAGAACAATTTGATGGCGGCTCCAGACGAACTCTTCCTTTTGGAATTGAATAATATTTTTATCGAAACAAAGAAAACAATGGCTAAGAACGGATTTCTTGATCCATATATAAATATCACCACAGAACCAATAACTGCAGCAATAAGTGCCAGCTTGTTTTTTGAGTCGAAATACGCATTTAACTGCCAAAGTACAGACAAGAGCAGCACATTTGACATAGTCATAGAATATGTACTCCAATCAGAAGTGGTACTATGACCTATAACGCTGATAATCCCAGCATATAATACGCCACTCAAAGTTATCAGGAAAGAACCTTTGGTGAAATAATCACAAAGATATTCAAAAGTCGACAGTTTACTTACAAGCAGAAAGGTAAAGAAGCAAGCTACAAGTGTTCTAAGAATAGTAGGCTGAATGTATTTTACGTTTTGAGAGCAAAACATATAGGTAAATAAATAGGTCATCCACACAAAGAACAATACACCTATAGTTTGCATAGGAATACGCAATCTACATGTAGCGAGCAAGGCATATAAATACATAAGCAAAGATCCACCCATGATCAAGATATTCAACATATCATTAATCGCGTAAAAGAATGGAAATCCTTGTACTAGGATATTCTTACATCCTTGAGCTATCACCTGAAAGGTGACAACAAAAGATATAATTTTATTTGGATTCTGCATGAACAAAAAATTTCTTCCTAATGAAAAGTCATGAGTCTAATCACAAGGAAATTTGTTCATAAATTCGCAAATACTATATTCTTCTTTAATTTCTATTTTCTCGATATGCAACTTTAATAATCTGTACAATACACTCGAAAGTTCTTTTTCAGTTTTTTTCAAAATTCGATTATTTGTTTCTGAACGATATAAATCATAGATATTGTACACCTGAGTATTTATTTTGTTATCAACTGATTTTAATATGGAAAAACGAATATCACATATTTTTTTAGTTCCGGTCGAAAAGAGCAAGTGCAAAACTATTGAATATTCAGAATACTTACCATCAACGTAATAACCCCAGTTAGGAGTATAGCAAAAATTCCCCAATGCGTAAGCAACAAGATTACTATTTCCATCAAGAGAGATTGGCAGAACACAATGAGGATGATTGCATATCACATAATGTGCGCCAGCTTCTTTACACTTATTTACTATTTTATCTGTATATGCGCCTATTTTATTATTGTATTGACCGCCTATATGCAAACATACAAAAACGTAATCAGACTTATATTTAGCTCTTTTAATATCAGCAAATAAAGAATCCTCATAACGTTTATTCCTTGAAGAAGCTACATCATTGAGTTCTCCACAATCAACTTTACTCCTATCACGAATAATATCTTTAATCAAATCCGGTACTATAGAGCGCAAAACGCGTCTGAATACAGGTCCCTCATAACCTTCTCCTCCTTTCGGGAAATTTTCCTGCTCTTTAAATAAATTAATATGATACAGATCTTCTTCCTTCAATTTATTGTTCATCCAAGGAGAGTTCGTATCATATGTATATGAAATAAAAGCACATTTTATACCGCCTATAGTCTTATAAAATGTACGCTCCGTATCAGCTCTGAGTTGGGTACCTACATGTTCAATACCAATCTGGTCTAAAACAGTTAAGGTCCTTTTCAATCCGTACAAACCTCTATCTAACGAATGGTTGTTAGCCGTAGTAAACATTTTTATCCCAACCTCATATGCAGCAAGCGCAAATTCATCTGGAGTATTAAATTCAGTAGGATGAAAAGTATACAAACAATCAGCACCGGCCAAAGGTGTCTCAAGATTACCAACGACATAATCGGAGTTGATTAAAGAATCCTTGATATTCTCAAATACAGGTTTAAAATCATACCCTGTCTTTCGTTCCGCCTTTTGAGTCATTGTTATCGTACACATTAAATCGCCAAGGAATGAAATGCGTATGATATTATCTTCTTTTTTCATTATATTTGCAATTACATTTTGGAAAATAATCCTATTATCAAATTCAAAGATATGGAGCATATACATGTTTAACCCCTTTACGAAGCGGATGCTGCTGCAGTTCTACACCAGAACATGTATTTGCTTCAAGAAAAGTTACTGTACCATCCTCGCAAATTACAACATCCCACCCTATGTAACGAAGTTGAGGCATTTTACTATGTGCCTGTTTAACACACTCAAGCACTTCGCACCACTTTGGAATTTGCAGGCCAATAATGACCTTATTTGTATAAGGGTGCACATAAACATTATCATTATTCTGAGAAACAGCCGGGCTTATAATAATTCCTGTTTCAACATCTATAGCTGCTGCTAATCCACCTGAAGAATAATTATCTGTAATACCTTTACCATTTCCTATACGGAGTAGTGCTCCCGTGATAAATATTCGATTTTCTTTTTCTACAGAATATACACGAATAGTGTTAACTGAACTCGGATTCAAATCCTTTAATTCCGTACACTGAGATATAACTTCTTCAATGATTACCTTTTTCCCTTTAATATAATCATACAACTCCTTAATCTCTTTTTCTGATTGAATAATCTTCTTAAATATGCCTTCACCGCCAACGCCATCAATAGGTTTGACAATTACATGTTTATTTTTCATCAAAAAGTCAAAAAAATCCCGAAATAACAAATTATCAGAGGAAATCCAACTCCTATTAATATATTCAGAAAAGAAGCGATTGAAAGACGATTTGTTAGACAGGATTTCTCGATATTTCTTTTGGTTTTTACCTCCATTGAACTTTTTATCCATCACAGCTATTCCGCCCTCTGTAATGAATGTTCTTTTCTTATCCAAACTATAGTTATAGAATTCATATCTAAAATAGTCCATTGCATCAAGGCCAGGACAGAATATTTTGCTTAATATATAATCTAGCCTATAGTATATCTGGGAGTGTTTGCCAGGATTAAAACGATGATAAACATATTTCCATCTATGAATATATTTATGAAAATGTTCAAAATAGGAATCGTGTTTTTCTGAAATGCGCCATACTTCATTTTCAAAATATCCTTCCATATCTATCCAATACATATTGCGAAGAATCATCCAATGAAGAAAATAAACATAGATATTCTTCTGAAAGTTATATTTGTATGAAAGAACACGGAATTCTTGAAAGAATAGTTTTACTTTATTTAATTTCATAAAAAAATATTATTCAAATATTGACTAATTTCATCTTGTTGTACAAAATCCTGTTTTGGTAAATCTCATAAACAAACTTTTCCACAAGGCAGAAATCCTAGCAGGAGCGTAATGTTGTGAACTAATAATCGCACTTTCAGAACATCTTTTTATTAACTCATCATTATCCATGAGACTATCAAGCTTTTCACAGAAATCGTTAAGACTGAACGGTCTTACTATAATACCATCAACACCATTATTTACAATTTCTCTTGCCATGGGAAAACTATCTTGCACAACAGGGACGACTCCATGCATTTTTGCTTCAATTGTAACAAGTGAAAATGATTCATGAACGCTAGTTACACATAGTATCTTTGCTCTTTCATAATATATATTTGGTATAACCCTTCCTTCAAAACAAACATTCTTAATATTGCTGATCTGGATTTTATCCTTCATTTCTTGAAGCGAAGGGCCATCGCCTAATATTCGTAATGTCCAGTCAGGATGTTTAATCTGTATTTTATCCCAAATATCAATCATAAAATCTATTCGCTTAACGGAACAGTCTACATTTCCAATCCAAAGAACCTCGTTCGTCTTCTCCAATCTGCTCATGTGAGTTTCGTTAATACAATTTGGAATAATTTGTATTGAATCATCGAATTTTCTTCCGATCATCTTTAGAAGTTCATTTTTATGTCCTTCGCCAAGTACAATAGACACATCACTATTATCCACAATATATCGGTAAAGCGATTTATTCTTAATTATATAGATATGAACCAACAACTGATTAATCCATTTATTTTTAAGTAAAGAGAATATAAAAGCAAGTTTACCCTTTTTCAGTTTATATTCTACTCCATAGGCATAGTTGTAAAGCTGAGTAAGAATCAAATTATGAAAACACGAAACAATCAAAAAATCATGTCGTTTCTTACATTCATGCAACATTTTTAAATATGCCTCACAAGGATTCTTCTGGACAATCACTACATCTATACGTTTTGTAACAATCACGTTTTCGAGAAAATTCTGATTCTCTGTTGTAGCTACAGGCTTGCCTGTAGGAAAATATAATTGCCTCCGTATATCATCATCACTAACTTTACGATATCCTAAGTACCAAACACTATGTCCACTTGCTATAAATAAATTGGCGAGTGTGTGCGTAATCCTTGCAATACCGCCATCAACTGGATTTATATTATAGCCGGAAAGGAATAATATATTCATATAATATATATGATTTTGATAGTTGTAAGATACATTTTATTTAAAGCTCTATTATCAACATCTTGCGCAGTATAGTAGAGGAAGAAATTTCCACCCAGCATTCCGGAAGTAGGTTTATAGATACCAACTTTACCACATGTTTTGTTCGTCATAAGGGGCCTTGCATACATTCTAAAATGTACTCCATCAAAACTCTCTGCAAGACAAATATCAGCATTACACTGATTACTCTGTACTATGGCATATAACTTGTCATTTCCTTCAAACAAATCCATGTGCCAAGGACGATAGAGCTTATTACAATTTAAAAATTTTAAGGTTTGCTTATAACTGAATGTGGTCTTAATATCATCACTCTCCCAAATAGTATATCCGTAGCCTTTTTGCAAACTCCAAAGACCAAGAATATCAGTTATATTAACAAATGTTTCCAAAGTTTTTTTAATTAGCGGATTTGCATTCTGAACAAATGGAGAGTGAAACCTCAAATGCATTGCGTAGCATCTATACTTTCCTTCATTCGTTTTTATGAATGTGGGAGAAACCTCTGCATCTTCTTCTATATCCTTTGTTCCTACAAGAGGTCCGAACACGTCTCCTATACCGTCTTTAAGGACTTCTGCTCCAAAAGTAGCACGAACATATCCCGCTTTATCGCATCTTTCTGTCATATTCTCTCGCCACATGACATACATTTTCCCATTGTCATAGAATAGTGTAGGATCAGAGTTGTAACCTTTTGCTGGCTGTCCTTGCACCTGATATGCTACTATCCAGTGTGTAGGAGGGTTGTTCGTCTCATTGTCTCCATAACAGAGTATTGGATTCTCTGTCTTGTCATTAGCAGCATAATAAGGCGTATAGACCATCCACCACTTATGACCAAGATAACCTTCAGGAACATACCGCACACAGGGATGTATCACATCTCCATGATTGATTTCCTCCTCAAAAGGTGTATGTGTACACAACTCCCCTAGGGACATCGTACCATATTCTAAACGCCTGCAAAGCTTATATTGGAGTTTGCGGTATGCTGATAATATGTCTCTTGATATACTCATTATCTTGTAAGCACTCAATTTAGGTAAGCGTCCAAAACCTGCTATACCCCACTAGGGGGCAGATACCCGAGGACATCTGCCAAAATTTTGGACACACAATTTTTAATATTTATTAGTTGATTCGAGATCTATAGTCTGCGGAAGCAAGTTCTCATAATCGACCCTTCCAGCTTGGAGTTCTTTCATTACCCTTCGGAAGTAATCCTTGAACGAGATATCCATTTGCTTACAGGTCTCAATAAATGTATTATAGGTTGCCGAGTTCGACTCACCTTGGGTACTGCAAAAGAACAGACTGTTTTTTCGCTGTACCGTCAAGGGGCGTATGGCTCTCTCAGCCGCCAGATTGTCTATAGTATACCCTCCGTTTTTCCTGTAGTTGAAAAGTTGCTTCCAGAACGAATGGAGATACTTCAAAGCGCGTTGCATCAGGTCACTCATCTCCGATTCAGGTAATGCCAGCAAATCAAACAACTCTTTCCACAAATCGTCCACGGTACCGTTTGTATAAGCGTCATTGCATCGTTTGAAGATTTCATCCGGAGGCAAATCCAAACACCTGTATTCTTCCTCACGACTCTAGAGATCACCGAGCTTCAACAGAAAGTAACGAGCCTTCTCACAACCTTGATCCAAAGCTTTCTTGAACTTGGCCCGGGCATGAGCAAGACAGCAAAGATGATCGATATCTATCAATAATACCGGCTTTCTTATTAACTAGGCACCACATATAGGTCTTCTTGTGACCATTATGAGTCCGGTAGCTTTCCCAAATTTCATCTGCATTTACGTTAGAACCGGCCTGCAAAGCCACATCTTTGAGAGTGGAAATAAGTTTGTTGAGCTGCACGGTGCCTTTGTCCACCCAGTTCGAGAGATTCTGACGACAAGTATCCCAATTCATATCAGCCAGACGATTCT